>CAMLNA010000002.1 GCA_946481025.1 uncultured Rivibacter sp. | reverse complement strand
AAGGTCATGGCCAGCGTGGACCGTGGCGGCTCGCTCATCCGGGGAATGCGCTGCTCGATGGCAGCTTCAGCGAACCGTCCAGCACGTCGACCGCAGCCACGCCGAGCAGCGGGGCCTGCGGCGGCTCGCTGCGATAGGCAGGCACCAGGTCCTGCAGGGTCTGCTCCATCGGGCTGCGGTCCAGCCATGGCGTCTGCAGCAGGTGCATCAGCGCCGCCGGATGCCAATGCCAGGGTTGGCCCGGTGCAGCGCCCGTGTGCCGGCCATCAGCGATGTGAGCAGCCCGTTCCAGCTGCGCGCCCGCGCCGACAGCAACGACCACGGCCCCAGGAAGGGCAGCGAAGGTGTGGCGATGTGGTCTCGCCACAGCGACTCCACCGCCGCAGCGCCGAGGTCGGGCGCCGAATGGTGGCATCGGCGATACGCCCGCCGCGTCGCGACCACGTGTGCGGCAAGGGGCGTTCCATGGTGTTGCACGGCCCGCCGCGGCACGCCGCTTGCCGTACTGCGGTTCTCACCCAGGAGCACCGCATGCAACCGACTTCACTAGGTTCCAACCTGACCGGCACGGCGCTGACGCCGGCCGCGCTGATGGCAATGAACGAGGCGTCCGACGAGCTCATGCCCGAAGAGGACATCGACACCTCGGAGATGGAGGCACAGAAGCTGGTGGCCATCGCCGAGGCCGACGCGGTCGGGTCGGTGCCCCCGCCGTCCTCCATCAAGGGCGCGGTGAAGTCGGGGATCGCCAGGATCAAGGGCGGCCATCCGGTCATCTTCATGGACAAGATCGGCGAGCGCATCGCGTTCGAACGCACCGGCACCCGCCTGTACGACGCGCTCATCGTCAAGTACCGCGCGGCGGTGGAACACCATCCCGATGCCCTGCCGCGCGAGCTGCCGGCCGACGGCGAGGGTGGCGTGGCCATCAGCGGCGATCCCGGCGAGCTCCTGGCGCGCATCCGGGCCGAGGAACTGGAGCATTTCAGCCTGCTGTGCGAAGCCATGGCGCAGCTGGGCGGCGACCCCACCGCGCAGACGCCGTGCGCCGACGTCACCGCCGTGGCCTCCAGCGGCCTGATGCAGGTGCTCAACGACCCGCGCACGACGCTGGCGCAGTGCCTGAACGCCATGCTCACCGCCGAGCTGACCGACAACGCCGGCTGGGAGCTGCTCATCAGCCTGGCCGAGGAAACCGGCGAGGCCGAACTGGCCGGCCGCTTCCTCGGGGCCCTGGGCCAGGAGCAGGAACACCTGGCCATCATCAAGGGATGGCTCACCGCCCTCGTGTCCGAACAGCCGCAGCCGGACCTGGTCTGAGCCAGGCCGCAGCAAACCAAAGGAGACCCCCATGGCCATCAATCTTCTGCAGGACCGCGGTACGCCGCTGGAGCAGCAGCGCTTCACCTGGAAGGAGCTGGTGCAAAAGCCCATCAGCAAGCTCGACGACGACGCCTTCACCCGTGTGCGCATCATCCTGATGAACGGCGTGGAGCTCGACTCGCTGCGCGTCAAGCAGGTGATGCTGCGCATGAACGGCCCGCTGCGCCTGCCGATCGCCCGGCTGATGCGGGTGGAGCAGCACCAGGCCACGCTGATCAACTGGCTCATCGGCGCCGACCACTCGCCCATCGAGACCACCATCGGCTACGAGCAGACCGCCATCGAGGTGACGGCCTCGGTCGCCAAGCTCGAACCCGACGCCTACCTCGCGCAGGGCTACCGCTATGCGCTGCTCGAGGACTTCGACCACCTCTACCGCTACAGCGCGCTGCTCGACCGCCTGGAGGGCAAGGACGCCAACAACATCACCCAGGGGCACACCGACATCGTGCCGGCGCGGCCGACCGCGCTACACCACCGCGCGCCGGAGCACGAGCTGCTCGAGCCGTATGCGCCAACGGCGGCGCTGGCCACCAAGCTGCATGCGCTCACGCTGACCGGCGGCGAATACCAGACGCACGACTACTACATGAACATCGGGCCGCTGTTCACCGACCCGCTGGCGCGCCAGCTGTATGCCGAGATCGCCTCGATCGAGTCGCAGCACATCACCCACTACGGCAGCATGATCAATCCGAACGAAACCCCGATGGAGAAGATGCTGCTGCAGGAAGCGTGCGAAGTCTGGAACTACGCCGCCTGCGCCGAGCAGGAAACCAACCCGCGCATCAAGGGACTGTGGGAACGCTTCCTCGACTACGAGCTGGGCCAGCTGCAGGTGGTGATCGAGCTCTTCAAGCAGCACGAGCGGCGCGACCCGGCCGAGCTGCTGGGCGACGGCACCCTGCCGCCGGGCATCGTGTTCGAGAGCCACCGCGAGTTCGTGCGCGAGGTGATCGAGGCCGAGACCAGCCTGCGCAAGGACGGCACCGCCTTCGTCAACGAGCAGCAGGAAGGCGCCAGCTCGATCGCCTACCGCGAGCAGATGAACGCCGACGGCTCCCCGTCGAGCATCGTTTCGGCCACCTACCGCTGGACGCCCGGCACCGAGCTCGCTCGCGTGGTGCCGCTGCGGCGGGCCGCCTGAGCCGGCCGCGACTGGAGGCCATTTCGATGAAAGCCCTCTGCTGGCATGGCAAGCACGACATCCGCCATGAAACCGTGCCCGACCCGCGCATCGAGGAGCCGCGGGACGCGATCATCAAGGTCTCCACCTGCGCCATCTGCGGCTCGGACCTGCACCTGTTCGACGGCTTCATGCCCGGCATGGAAAGCGGCGACGTGATGGGCCACGAATTCATGGGCGAGGTCGTCGACGTGGGCCCGGACAACAGGAAGCTCAAGGTGGGCGACCGCGTGGTCGTGCCCTTCACCATCTGCTGCGGCGAGTGCGAGCAGTGCCGCCGCGGCAACTTCTCGGTGTGCGAGCGCAGCAACCGCAACAAGGACATCGCCGACAAGGCCTTCGGCCACACCACCGCCGGCCTGTTCGGCTACACCCACCTCACCGGCGGCTATGCGGGGGGCCAGGCCGAATACGTGCGGGTGCCCTATGCCGACGTGGCGCCGGTGAAGGTGCCCGACGGGCTGACCGACGAACAGGTGCTGTTCCTCGGCGACATCTTCCCGACCGGGTGGCAGGCGGCGGTGCAGTGCGACATCCAGCGCACTGACACCGTGGCCATCTGGGGCGCCGGGCCGGTGGGCCAGTTCGCCGCGCGCAGCGCGCTCCTGCTGGGAGCGAGGCAGGTGGTGGTGATCGACCACCTGCCCGACCGCCTGAGCATGGCCCGCGCCTGCGGCGCGCTCACCCTCAACTTCGACCGCGAAAGCGTGATCGAGCGCCTGAACGAGCTGACCGGCGGCAAGGGGCCCGAGAAATGCATCGACGCGGTGGGCATGGAGTCGCATGTCGGCTCCACGCTCGACACGTTCTACGACCGGGCCAAGCAGGCGCTCATGGCAGAAAGCGACCGGCCCCACGTGCTGCGCGAAATGATCTACGTGTGTCGCCCGGCCGGCGTGCTGTCCATTCCCGGCGTGTATGCCGGCCTGGTGGACAAGATCCCGTTCGGCATGCTGGTGAACAAGGGCCTCACCGTGCGCAGCGGCCAGACCCATGTGAACCGCTGGACCGACGACCTGCTGCGGCGCATCGAGGAAGGCCAGATCGACCCGTCCTTCGTCATCACCCACAGCGAACCGCTCGCCCACGGACCGCAGATGTACAAGACCTTCCGCGACAAGCGTGACGGGTGCATCAAGGTCGTGCTCAAGCCCTGAGGAGGCCCTGCCATGTCGAACCCCGAACTCACCGGACAGCCTTCGCCGCTGGACCGCAAGGCCCGGGCACTCGCCCGCGCCGCCACGCCCGCCGGTCCGCGGCGCCACAGCGCCAGCACCAGGCTCGCCCGCGGGCTGGGCTGGTTCAGCATCGGGCTGGGCGTGGTGGAGTTGCTGGCGGCCGGCCCGCTGGCGCGCCTGGTCGGGCTGCAGGGCCGCGAGTCTCTCCTGCGCGCATGCGGGGTGCGCGAGATCGCCAGCGGCATCGGCATCCTGGCGTCGCGCGAGGCCGCGCCGCAGTCGGCCGCGGTCTGGTCGCGGGTGGTCGGCGACGCGATGGACCTGTCGATGCTGGGCGCGGCGGCGGTCGCGCCCCGTCCGGCCGACGCCCACCCGATTGCCGCCATGGCGGCCGTGGCCGGCGTCACCGCGCTGGACGTGACCAGCGCCTGTGCGCTGCAGCAGGAGGCGCATGCCGCACGACAGACCACCGACTACAGCGACCGCTCGGGCCTGGCCGCACCGCCGGAGCAGATGCGCGGCGCCGCGCTGGAAACCTTCACCCAGCCGCCCGACATGCGGGTGTCCCCTCCGGCGTCCGACCTGCTGCACTGAGCGGCGCGGCTACGCCGGCTTGGCGACCATCAGCCAGAACACGACCACCAGCGCCAGGAAGGCTGGAACGCCGAGCGCCGTCCACCAGCGCAGGAAGGTGAAGTACTTCGGCGGCAGCGGCTGGCCTGCGGCCGCGGCTGCCTCGGCCATGCGCCGCATGCGGATCTGCAGCCACACCACCGGCAGCCAGCAGGCCCCGGCGGCGAAATAGAGCACGAAGCTCCACATCACCCAGCGGGTGGTCCATGGAATGCCGGCCAGCTGCAGCATGTACAGGCCGCTGATCGGCTGGAAGACGATGGTGGTGGTGGTGAACAGCCAGTCGGCCCAGACCACCTGCCTCACGACCACCGCCACCGCCACCGGCTGCCGGGTGAGGCTCGCGAAGAACATGTAGTAGGCCGAGCCCAGGCCGGTGCCGAACAGCACCGTCGACGACAGGATGTGCAGCCACTTGACGACGAGGTATTCCATCGGGTCAGCCCGGCTTGCGCGGCGCCAGCGTCCACAGCAGCACCAGCACGGCCAGCATCGGCAGGTTCTTGCTGAGCGGGCCGTAGGGGTGCCACCAGAACTCCGGCAGCCGCAGCGTGATGACCGCGGTGTAGGCGGTGATGAGCAGCATCTGCGCCGCCCAGAGCCAGCGCAGGCGCCGCAGCGGCCACAGCGTCAGCACGCCGAACGCGAAGTCCAGGCCGGCAGCGCCGTGCAGGGCCAGCGGCCGCAGCGCTTCCGGCACGCCGGCCCGGGCCAGGAGCGCGTTGCTCTCCCCGACCGGAAACACGAACACGGACACGAACCCGGTGAGCAACCACACGACCGCCAGCGACAGCCGCAGCAGGCCGGTGAGCCAGCCCATCTGAGCCTGCAGGGCCAACGGCGGTCTCGAACCTTCGTCGATGAACTGCCGGCAGCTTCGTGGTGCGTGTTGCAGCAAGGCCTGCAGATCCTTCGCCGTGGCCGTGTTGCCCTGCCGGAGCATGCGCCAGGCGTCCGAGTCGAAGAGCGCATGACGCCAGCGGTCGCCCGCCTTTGCTGCGGCGGCCATGGCCCAGGCCGGCACCACCAGCGTCGGCGCCGGATGCAGGCCCAGCGCCTCGCGCAGCGTGGCGAGGTACCCGCACAGCGGCAGGGGCTCGGGACCCGCGAAGGCAATGCGCCGGCCGGCCCAGTCGCCGTGCGCGGCATGTACCAGCCGGCACAGCCCTTCCACCACGTCGTCCACATGAACGGGCTGCACGGGGCAGCCTGCCGGGCAGGCCAGCACCGGCAGGCAGGCGAGGCGCAGCAGCTGCCGCGAGCTGGTGCCGTCCGGGCCGAAGACCAGCGAGGGCTGCACCACGCTGGCGTCGAGCCCGAGGGACAGCAGGTGCCGGTCGGCCGCTGCCTTGCTGCGCAGGAACGCCGTGCCGGCCGCTTCGTGCGCACCCAGCGCGGACACCTGCACCACCCGCGAAACGCCGGCGGCGCGGCAGGCGTCGAACAGCGCCGCGGGCCCATCGACGTGCAGGGCCTGGAAGGTCTGGGCGCCCTGCTCCCGGAACAGGCCGACGAGGTTCACCACGACCTCCACGCCCTGCAGGAGTTCGCTCCAGGCCGGCACGGAAGCCGAGGCGAAGTCGGCCTGCACCCACCGGCAGCCGCCGTGCATGCCGCTGCGGCGCCCGGCGCACACCACTTCGTCGCCGTGCGCGAGGAGCGACGCTGCCAACCTGCGGCCGATGAATCCGCTGGCGCCGGTGATCAGGACTTTCATGTGCGGAATGCGGTTTGCTCCGTCGGGTGTGCAAGCCGGCCCCATGGACCGGCAATCGGTATTCCGCAGCCGCCCATGCGATCCGTCCTGCGCTCAAGCTTCGCCTCCATGGCCCGCCAGATGCTCGTCGACGGTTTCGTGGCGGGTGCGCTGTCCGGGGCGGTGCTGCTGTGGCGCGGCCACCGCGACAACGCCAGCGCGGCCGCGCCGGTGAACGCGATCAGCCACTGGATCTGGCCGCGCCAGGCGCTTCATCGCAACGACGCCTCGGTGAAGCACACCGGCGGCGGCATGCTCATCCATTTCGCTTCTTCGCTGTTGTGGGCCGGCGTGTTTCGCTGGCTGCGGCAAGGGCGCCGCCGCGCAACCCCGTCGAGCGCCGTGCTGGACGCAGCGGCGGTCACCAGCCTCGCCGCGCTGGTGGACCTGCGGGTGGTGCCGCCCAGGCTCACGCCGGGGTTCGAGCATCGGCTCCAGCCGGCCAGCCTGGGCTGGGTCTACCTCTCGTTCGCCGCGGGGCTCGCGCTTTGCGCGGTGCTGACGAGCGGGCGCCGTGACGGCGGCTGAGCCTGCAGCTCAGCGCCCTGATTGCGCCTGCAGGTCCGACTGCTGCAGGAAGCGCTGCGTGAGACCGGGCAGGAGCGACTCCATCCACAGCGCCATCTCCTGCTCCTGGGCGAGGTGCAGCTCGCACGTGCGCAGCGTGTCGGGGTCGCCCGCCACCTGGGCCGCGGCCATCAGCGATCGGTAGGAGCCGATCTCCATGTGGTCGAAGGTGTAGACGGCCAGTGCCGCCTTCACCACCTCGTCCGAAGTGAACAGGCCGCTGAGTGCCTGTGCGGTGCCGACCGCCTTGGCCGCGAGGTCCTTGAGCGCCGAGGTGTCGCCGCCCAGCCGCGCGATGCATTCGCGCAGGTGCTGCGCCTGCACCTTCGACACGCTCGCATGGTCGCGCAGGCGACTCGCGAATTCGGGGGAATCGTCGGCCACTCGCGATGCGGTCTTGGCCAGCATGTCCTCGGCCTGCTCTTCCATCGCGTGCGCGTCGCGCAGCCAGTGCATCAGGTGCTCATGGGAGGTGGTGGTCATGGTGTGGTTCTCCTGCTGATCCCTGAGGTCGGCAAGCGGCGTTCCGGCTGCGGCGGAACGCCGCTTGCCCGACCGCACGAGTCCTCTCCACCACTACTGCTCGGTGCTCAGCGAAGCACTGATTCGCATGCGAGCGGCGCGTCCGCGCACCGGTGATCGCTACCGGTGCGCCGAGCGACGCTCGCCGCGCAGTGCCAGCCACCCGCCCAAGGCGAGCCCGCAGGCGAGGCTGGCGTAGACCCACGCCAGCCCCTGCCGGCCGAGCCGATGCTCGAAGCCCGGCGTCAGGCGCTTGGGGACGAGCTTGAAGTCCACGAGTGCTGCAAGCGCCGCAACGGCAGCGGCGTCGGTGACGGCATTGCTCGCGGTGGGCCGCGCGCGACGCATGCGCAACCACTCGTACAGCGTGCCCCACAGCACCGCCGAAGCCTCGTGCGTCACGCCGCCCACCAGGGTGTGGCGTGCGCTCAGGCGGTCGGCCTGCAAGGCCTCGTCGCCGAAGATCCAGTGGCTCGGGGCATTGATCGGCGCGACGGCGCTGGAGGCTTCCTTGCGGCCGCGCCACATCAGCACCGCCGCCGACAGGGTGCCGCCGAGCAGACCATGAAGGAGGCCGTGGTCCAGGAGGCTGTGATGCAGTCGGTACGTTCGCATGGCGATCCTGAAAGAGGTGGCTGCGCCACACAGGCAAGCCGCGTGCCCCCGACTTCAGACCGTTCGCCTGGGCGCGGGGCTTGCCCGACCCAGGTTTCCAACCCAGGAGATCGACCATGCACCACCCCCTCTTCCGGCTATTCGCCGCTGCAGCGTCAGCGGCCTTCCTCACCGCAGCGGCAAGCGCGGCCGACCTCGCCAAGGCGGATGCCGAGTTCATCAACAAGGCGGCGCAGAGCGGCCACTACGAGATCGAAGTGAGCAAGCTGGCGCAGACCAAGGGAGCGGCCCCGGAACTCAAGAGCTTTGCGCAGCAGATGGTGTCGGACCACACCAAGTCCGGCGAAGAGCTCAATGCCCTGGCGCAGGGCAAGGGCGTGCAACCGCCGGCCGAGCCTTCGGGCAAGCAGAAGGCGCAGTTGAAGAAGCTCGGCGAAGCGCAGGCTGGCAGCTTCGACAAGGCTTATGCGAAGGACAGCGTCGAGGCGCACGAGGACACCGTGCAGCTGTTCCGCAAGGCGGCGCGCGATGCGAAGGACAACGACGTGAAGACCTTCGCCTCACGCACGCTGCCCACGCTGGAGCATCACCTGAAGATGGCGCAGGACATGAAGTCGGCGGTCGACGCGCGGCGCTGATGCGACGCGGCAGGCGCTTCTGGGCTCAGGCACCCGTTGCGGTTTCCAGCAGGGTTTGCAGCAGCGAAAGATCGACCGGCTTGACGAGATGGTGGTCGAAGCCGCTGCGGCGGCTGCGCAGGCGGTCCTCCTCCTGGCCCCATCCGGTGAGCGCGATCAGCTTCAGGCCGGCAAGCCGCTCGTCGGAGCGCATCTTCCTGGCCACCTCGAAGCCGTCCATGCCCGGCATGCCGAGATCCAGCAGGGCCACGGCCGGACACCATGAACCGGCGATGTCCAGCGCCGTGGCGCCGTCGTGCGCGGTGTGCACCTCGGCGCCGAGGTGACGCAGCAGCATGGCCAGCGAGTCGGCCGCGTCCCGGTTGTCGTCGACCACCAGCACGCGGCGCGCCGGCAAGGCGGGCGGTGGCGGCACGGCCACGCGGCCGCGTTCCAGCTGCGCGGCGCTGGGCAGGCGCACGGTGAAGGTGCTGCCGCAACCCGGGCCGGCACTGTCTGCGTGCAGCGTGCCGCCGTGCATTTCGGCCAGCCGCCGCGCGAGCGCCAGGCCGATGCCCAGGCCGCCCTGGGCGCGCAAGGCGTTGCGGTCCACCTGCGCGAACATCTCGAAGACGTGCGGCATGTCCTCGGCGGCGATACCCACGCCGTTGTCGCGCACCGACACGGCGGCCCATGGGCCTTCCCGGCTCAGCTCGACATCGATGCGGCCGCCCTCCTCGGTGTACTTGGCCGCGTTGTTCAGCAGGTTGACGATGATCTGCGCCACCCGCACGGCGTCGCCGCGCACCGGTTGAGGATCGTCCGGCAGGTGCACCCGGAGTTCGTGTCTCGCTTCTTCCAGCAAGGGCCGACTGGTCTCGATGGCGGTGCGCACGACCTCGCGCAGGTCCAGCGACTCGAGGCGCAGCTCGAGTTGCCCGCGGCTGATGCGCGACGCCTCCATCAGGTCGTCCACCAGGCGCACGAGCTGGTTGACCTGCCGCTCCATCATGTCCCGCAGGGGGGCCGCCACGCCGCCTTGCAGCTTCACGAGGTGCAGCGCGTTGCGGATCGGCGCGAGCGGGTTGCGCAACTCGTGCGCCAGGGTGGCCAGGAACTCGTCCTTGCGCCGGTCGGCGGCCTGCAGGGCGGCACGCGCCTGGATGCGCTCGTGCACGTCGATGACAGAGCCGGTGTAGCCCAGCCAGGTACCGTCCGGCGCGTGACGGGCCCGGCCCGCATTGATGGCCCAGCGGTAGCTGCCGTCCACCACCCGCAACCGGCATTCCAGCTCGAACGCGGCACGCTCCCGCGTCGCCTGCGAGAAGGTGCGCCAGGCCGCCTCGCGGTCTTCCGGGTGCACCACGTCGAGCCAGCCGTTGCCGTTGCGACAGGCCTGCTCTTCGTCCTGGCCGGTGTATTCGAGCCAGCCGCGGCTGATGAAGGTGAGGCGGTTGTCGGTATCGGTGACCCACAGCACGGCCGGCGCGGTGTCGGCCATGACGCGGAAACGCTGTTCGCTCTCGCGCAAGGCCTCTTCGGCCTGCTTGCGTTCGGTGATGTCCACCACCACGGCCGCCACGTTGCGCGGCTGGCCCTGGGCATCCCGCAGCAGGTTGGCCACCTTGCGCACCCACACCACGCTCGCGTCCGGCCGGACGTAGCGCTTCTCGATGAAAAACGAGGGCCGGCTGCCGGCCAGCAGGCTGGAGAGCATCTCGGCGCTCGGGGCCACGTCTTCCGGGTGGGTGATCTCGGAAAGCTCGGCGCCGCGCAACTCGGCCGCGGAGCGCCCCACCAGCTCGCAGAAACGCGCATTCACCTCGGTGATGCGGCCTTGCAGGTCGTAGAGCACCACGCCGGCGACGCTCTGGTCGACGAAGGCACGCAGCCGCACGCGCTCCTCGCGCAGCTCGGCTTCGAGCAGCTCGGCGCGCTTGCGGCTGGTGATGTCCAGCGTGATGCCGCTCACGCGGCCGTCCTGCATGCGGCGTCCGCGGGCCTGGTGCCAGCGCACGCCTTCGTGCGGCAGCAGCACGCGGTATTCGATGTCGATCTCGCCGCGCGCGGCCAGCTGCTGGTGAAAGCGCGGCATCAGGTCCGCCCCGTCGTCCGGGTGGATGCGGGAAAGCGCCAGGGCGACCGAGGCAGGCTGGTCCCGGTGGTCGTCGAGCCCGAGCATCTCGTAGATCTCGGGCGACCACATCACCTGCTCGGGCCGCGGCCCGAGGCTCCAGGAGCCGGCATTCGCCGCCGACAGCGCCGTGCGCATGCGCTCGTCCATTTCTCGGCGCATGGCTTCGGCCTGGTGGCGCACGCGTGCCGCGGCCAGGTGGGCGGCCACGCGCGCCAGCAGCTCGCGGGCCGAGAACGGCTTCACCAGGTAGTCGTCGGCCCCCGCGTCGAGACCTTCGATGCGCGCCTCCTCGCCTGCCCTGGCCGACAGCAGCAGGATGGGCAGCACCGCGGTGCGCGCGTGGCCCCGCAGCCGGGCGGTGAGTTCCAGGCCGTTCAGCCCGGGCAGCATCACGTCGCTGAGCACGAGGTCGGGCGGCTGCTCGGTCGCCATGCGCAGCGCTTCCTCTCCTTCGGACGCCGTGCGGACGTGATAGCGAGGCGCCAGCAGCCGGTGCAGGTAGTCGCGCAGGTCCGGGTTGTCCTCGACCAGCAGCACCGAGGCGGCGTCACCCGGCGCAGCGACCGGTGCCGGCAGGCTGAGGCCCTCGTCCAGTGCGCCGAAGGCGGAATCGGCGTCGCCCGACAGGCTGGCATCGCCCTGCCGCAACCACTGCAAGGCTTCGCCGACGTAGGCCACCGTGGTCGCCGTGCGCAGTGGCGCGGCTGCCTCGCCGGCCTCGGCGCCGCGCACTTCGCCCACCGGCAGGTGGGCGCAGCCGAACGGCAGGCGGATGACGAAGCGGGAGCCCTCGCCCAGCCGGCTTTCGACGTCGATGCTGCCGCCGTGCAACCGCACCAGCTCGGCGACCAGTGACAGCCCGATGCCGCTGCCTTCCATGCTGCGGCCCGGCGCGCCTTCGATGCGCTGGAACCGCTGGAAGAGCTTGGGCAGGTCGGCGGCAGCGATACCGCTGCCCGTGTCGGCCACCGACACCTCGGCATGCCGGCCCTCGTTGCCCTCGACCTCCCGAACGGCGATCGTGATGCGCCCCTTGAGGGTGAACTTGAAGGCGTTGGACACCAGGTTCAGGACGACCTTCTCCCACATCCGCGCGTCCACGAACACCGGCTCGGACAGGGCCGGGCAATCCACCACCATGGTCAGGCCGGCCCGTTCGCACGCCGAGCGGAAGCTGCTGGCCAGGTCGGCCGTGAAGGCGGCCAGGTCGGTCGCCTCGAACACCGCATTGGCGCGCCCGCCTTCCACGCGCGCGTACTCCAGCAGCGTGTTCACCAGCTTCAACAGCCGCTGCGCATTGCGACGCGCCGTGCCGACGAGCACGCACCGCGGGTCGTCCCGCGGCAGCGTCTCGGCCAGGTCCTCCAGCGGCCCGAGCATCAAGGCCAGCGGGGTGCGGAACTCATGGCTCACGTTGGCGAAGAAGGTGGTCTTGGCCCGGTCCAGCTCGTCGAGTGCCTGGGCGCGCCGCTGCTCGAATTCGAAGGCGCGGGCGTGGGCCAGCGCCCCGGCGATCTGCTGCCCCACGAGCGACGCATGGGCTTCGTATTCCGCGTCCAGCCGGAGCCGGGGGCTGATGCCCAGCACCACGAAGCCGTCGGCTTCGGCCGCGCCGGGGGCGAGGAGCGGCACCACGACCGCCGCGTCGACCGGCTCCGGCCAGGGCCCTGCATGGATCGCCGGCGTGCGCTGCGCCAGCCCGTTCACGATGACGGGCCGGCGCGACTGGGCGGCTGCCGCAAACGGCCAGTTGCCGTCTTCGGACGGCTGCACCGCCTGCGGCGCCCACGGCGCACCCGTCTCGACGCCGGTGGCCGCCATGAGCCGCAGCGAACCGTTGCCGTACGGCAGATAGATCAGTGCGAACGGCAGGTCCAGCGAGCTTTCCGACAGGGCCGCGGCCAGCCGCTCGCAGGCCTGTTCGGACGTGCGCGCCTCCAGCAGCACGGCCGACAGCCGGCGCAGGCTGTGCAGCCGCCGCTCGCCGATGACCCGGTCGGTTTCCTCGGACACGGCGCAGAACAGGCCGCCCACGCCGCCGCCGTCGTCGTAGGCGGGGCTGTACGAGAAGGTGAAGTAGGCCTCCTCGGTGTAGCCCTTGCGCTGCATCACCAGGAGGACGCGGTCGTTCCAGGTCGACTGGCCGTCGCGCAGCACGCTTTCGGCCTGCGGCCCGACCACCGACCAGACGTCGCTCCAGACTTCCGGTGCCGGCCGGCCGAGGGCCTGGGGATGCCGCTGCCCCAGCATCGGGGCGTAGGCGTCGTTGTAGACCTGGATGAACGACGGCCCCCACCAGACGAACATCGGATAGCGCGAGCTCAGGAGCAGCCGCACCGCGCCCTTGAGGCTGGCCGACCAGCCCGCGGGGGGCCCCAGCGGCGTGGCCGACCAGTCGAGCCCGCGCGCCAGCCGCGCCAGTTCGCTGTCGCCCGAAAACACCTCAGCCGCGTTCATCGAAGACCCTCCGGGACCGGGCACGGCTCACAAGGCTCGACGAGCCGGGAGGCCCGCCGCCCACGCTATGGATTTGCCCAATGGGCAAACGCCATGCCCTCCCCGGGAAAACGCCGACGCGGCTCGTGCCGGCCGCTCGCTGGCTGGAACCGGTTGCGCAGCACACCGCGGCCACGCCGATCCGGTGGGCGATTCAGGCGGTAAAAAGCGCCAGGTGTCGTGGCGTGCAGGCGCCTGTCTCGGTGATCAGGCGGCGTCCAGCGCGCCCAGCGTCGAGGCGTTCGAAGCGGTTTCGTCGAAGCTGCCGTGGATCGCAGCGGCCAGCGCATGGTCCAGGGCCATCGCCATGTAGACGTAGCTGGCCCGGATGGCCCGCCGCACGTCGTCGATCTCGCGCTGGCTCGGCGCATGGCCCAGCAGCGTGGCCACGATGTCCAGCGCCTCCCAGGGGTGGGTGTCGTCGTATTCGGCGTGCACCCGCAGCCAGCGCATCGCGGGGCCGCGGATCTCCGCCGGCAGCGACTCGGCATAGTCGGCCCTGGAGCACACCACGCATGACCACTCGCCGGTGGCGCCTTCCACCGCATAGTTCGTTGCCGCGATTGCCACGGGCAGGCTGCCCTGGTCGCAGACGAACCAGCACCAGTGCGCCAGCGCCTTCAGGCCTTCGATCTCCTCGCCCTCCTGCAGGTCGCCCGCCGTCAACCCTGCCGACCTCGCCCATTCCACCCAGTACTCCGCATGCTTCTGCTCCACCCGGATGTTGTGCATCAGGTAGCGGCGCGCCATGTCCTCCCCCGGGCTCCTGCCGTAGCTCACCTTCTTGAGCGTCATCGACATGAAGCGAGGAAAGCGTTCGATGGTGGGCCACACGCCGATCAGGAAGCGCCGCATCGCCGCCTGCGGCAGCTTGGCGTCGCGCATGAGCGCGAACAGCTCGTGGCCGACGACCCGCAGCTTGTCGCGCTGCGTGTCGCGAACCACCTGCTGCAGCCATGCGGGGTAGCTGCGGATGTCCTTCAGCTCCCCGGTGCGTTGGAACTCCCTCATGCGAACCTCCCTCGTGGTGTTGTCGGAAATCGTCTCGCGCCGATGCGTGCGTCAGGCCGACGGGCGCATGTCCAGCACGTTGAGCAGCCTGCGAAAGTCGATCGGCTTGGTGAGGTAGTGCTCGAAGCCGCGGGCCAGGGCAGCATGGATCTGCTCCGGCAAGGCGTCGGCCGACAGCGCCACCAGCCGGATGCCCGCCGTCAAGGGGCTGCGCTGCAATGCATCGGCCAGTTCGATGCCGTTCATGTCGCCGAGATTCATGTCCACCAGCATCAGGTCGGGCGGGAACTCCGCCGCCATGGCCAGCGCCGACGCGCCGTTCCCGGCCACCCTCAGGTGAATCGCCGGGCGAAAGGCGGCGACCTGCCGCACGAGCTCGACATTGACCTCGTTGTCTTCTGCGTAGAGCACATTCAGCCGGTCGTCGAGCGCGCCGTGCTGGCTGGGCGCAGCCGGCAGCGGCGCCGGGACGGCCGGCAGCGCCGACAACTGCAGCTCCAGCGTGGCGATAGTGCCCTGCCCGACCACGCTGTCCACGCCGAGCCGGCCCTGCATCAGCTCGACCAGCCTGCGTGAAAGCACCAGCCCGATGCCCGTGCCGTCCACCTTCGACGTTTCTGCGCCCAGGCGGTTGAAGGGCTCGAACAGGTGCGCCAGCTTGTCCTGGGGTATGCCGGGCCCGGTGTCGGCCACGGTGACGATGCACACCTGCGCAGTGCTGCGCCAGGCCAGGCTCACCCGGCCGCCGCGGCGGTTGTACTTCACCGCATTGCTCAGCAGGTTGACCAGCACCTGGCGCAGCCGAACATGGTCGGCCTGCACCCGGCCTGCAGGCTGATGCCCGTCCGCACCCGCGGCCAGGATCTCCACGCCGCATTCGGCCGCCAGCGGCGAGATCATGGCCACCGCCTCCTCGGCCACCTGTTGCAGGCTGATCGACTCCACCAGCAGCGCCAGCTGCCCGGCCTCCACGCGGGACAGGTCCAGCACGTCGTTGACGAGCGCCAGCAAGTGGGCCCCGGAATTCTCGATGTGGCGGATGCGCTCGAGCTGCGGGCGGGACGCCGGGTGGTCCTTGTCGAGCCGCAGCAGCTGCGAAAAACCGAGCACCGCATTGAGCGGCGTCCGCAGCTCATGGCTCATGCGCGACAGGAACTCCGTCTTGGCACGGTTGGCGGCTTCCAGCGCTTCCCGCGCCTGACGCTCGGCACGCGCCGCACGCAGCTCGGTCACGTCGCGCAGCACGACGGTGGTCAGCATGCCGGCACCGGTGTCGAACCGCGAGACCGACACCTCCATCGGGAACTCGCTGCCGTCGGCGCGCGTGCCGGTCAGCTCGTGCACCGCGGCAGGCGCCTTGCCCTCCTCGGCCGGATCCGGATGGCCCGCGTTGCGCAGCCCGCTGGGAACGAACCGGCCGATCGGGCTGCCCAGCGCCGCTTGCGCGGACACCCCGAACAGCCGCTGCGCGGCCCGGTTGAACAGCACGATGCGCTCGCTCGCGTCGATGGTGATGACGCCGTCGGTGACCGCATCGACCAGCCGGGCCATGCGGGCTTCTCCCTCGCGCAGGGTGGCCTGCAGGTGCATCCGCTCGGAGATGTCGAAGAAGGTCACCACCGCGCCCTGCACGCGGCCGTCGTGCAGCACCGGGTGGGCCCAGTACTCGACCGGGAATGCGCTGCCGTCGCGGCGCCAGAACACTTCGTCGGCTGCGTGCCGCTGCCAGTCCTGGTGCGCCGAGTCGAGGGGGGACTCGCCCTGTCCGTAGGCGCGACCGTCGGGGTGCGAGTGGTGCACGAGCGCGCGGATCTCGCGCCCGAGCAGTTCGGCTTCGCGGTCGTATCCGAGCAGGCGCAACGCCGCCCGGTTGATGAAGGTGCAGCGCCCATGGACGTCGACGCCGAACAGCCCTTCGGCGGTGGAGTCGAGCAGGCGCTGCAGCGACTCCTGCCGCCGCCGGACTTCGTCTTCGGCCACGGCCTGCAGGCGCGAGGTGCGGCGGACGAAACGCATGCCGGTGAAGGCCAGCAGGCTGGCGAGCATCAGGTTCACCGCCAGCAGCAGCCCCTGCGTGCGGCGCGATGCTTCACCCAGCTGCGCGGAGAACTGGCGCTCCAGCTCGGTCATCCGGGCGTTGAGGTGCGGAGCCTGCTCGCGCATGTCGCGCACGGCCGGTGCGTGCACGTCACCGGCCGCGACGCGCGCATGGGCGCCTTCCACCAGGTCGCGCATCTGCCCGATCACGCGGTCGCCCTGCTCCCAGGTTTCGATGGGACCGGCCATGAACGGCACGTCGCCCAGCCAGCGGAACAGCCGGATCAGGCCGTCGATGTCGTCCGGGTGGTTGCCTCCGTCGAGGAAGCCTCGGCGCGCGGCCTGCAGGTCGGGTGGCTCCTTCTGGAGCGCCTCGCGGGCCATGCGATCGCCGAGCGGAACGGCGATCGCTTCGTGGAACCGGTGGTAGTCCTCGGGCCTGAAATGCTGGGCATAGGCGAGCAGGTGCATCTGCGCGTCCTTCTGTCCCTTCGAGTACAGGCTCTCGCCGGTCACGTAGGCGCGCACCGCCGACAGCACGTCGATGCTGATCGCCGCGACCAGCACCTGGATCGCGACGATGAGCACGAACACCGCTGCAACCGGCCACGAGCCACGGTGCACGGAAGCGCCAGGTGTGCGGTCCGTCACGGCATGGCCGCGCCGAAACCTGGCCAGTGTGGTCGATATCGAATACATCCAACACGCCCCGCCGCGCACTGCATTCCCCCGCAGCACGCTGAGCAGCTTCAGACGGCGAAGCGCCTTCCCCCTTTGCCTGCAGCGCAGCTTAGGCGCGGCCCGGTTGCCGGGTCAACGGCAGATGCGACGCCCGCGCCACGAGGTCATCGTCGCTTGACGAACGTCAAGGCCAGAGGAAACCGGGCCGGCAAAAACGCTTCAGGTTGTTGCGAACCGTCAGCGCCGGGGCAGTGTGGCCGGCGCCTGCATCACCAGCCGCGAGGCGCCCGCCCCGACCAGGCTGGTCAGCGGCCGGGTCTCGGGCAACACGTACACCACCGCGCGCTGTGCGCCCAGGGCGGGCACCACCACGCCTTCGTAGAAGGCCGGGGGCACCACGACACAGCCCAGCGATGCCCGGTTGTCGTCCGGCGTGGGCGTTTGCAGGCCCCTCAGGCGACGGCCGAGGCTGGCGTCGTTTCGCAGGCGATGAATGGCGAAGCCCGAGTCGTAGTCCACCCACACCACATGCTCGCCCGCGAGGTTGCGGCCGGGTTCCGAAACGAATCGGCCGGCCGGCGTCGTGCGCTCACCCGGCAGGACCTGCGAGGGCGGCTTGTCTCCCACGCCGGGGGCCGTGTCATCGCCGACGGCTTCGCCCAGCAACGCGGGCGTGCCGCCCACCAGGCGACCTTCAGGCGTCAGCACGAAAAATCGCGCAGCCTTCTTGTCGACGATGGCGAACGGCAGGCCGCCGTTGTCGCCGGACTGCGTGACCCAGCGGGCCACCATGTGCGCATCGACCGACAGCGGCCACGCCTGGCCGGACCACGGCGGCGCCGCGGTCGACGCGGCTTGCGCAAGACCTGCGGTGAAGCTCCATGCGGCCACCACGGCGAGCAGCCGCCTTCTCCCCGAATGCATCGAACACGCCCCCTCGTACAGCCCCCTGAATCTTGGGGGGCGGCGCAAAGGGTCCGTGCGGGAAGTTCGAGAAAAACGACCGGATCACCGGTGAAGAAGGGTCTCGTCCGCGAGCGTGACGGGCTCGCCCACGGCTTTCAGTTGAACGGGATCGACTTTGCTCAGCCCGCGGTACGACATGATCGCCGGCACCAGCAGGCCTCTCCAGGCATCTTCCCTGCGGGCGAGCTCCCGAGCAAATTGCAGGTGCCTGGCGGCCGTATGTCCGGCCAGTGCATTTGCCGCCTGAAGCAGCGAAAGCGCCGGTGAGAGCCAGGCCCAGGCGTTGAGCCGTTCCTCCTGGCGCGCCCGCGCGTCATCGAACGAGGCCATCAGCGGGCGCAGAAGACGGTCGGTTTCCAGATAGCGTGGCACGAAGGACACCGGCCACGCATGCCGCAGATCGGGCAAGGCAGCTGCCATTGAGGCGTTCCGCCGGTACCACTCGGCAAGCAGTGTGTCGTCTCGGGCCTCGGCGTCTTGCTGCACCTTTCGCGATTCGACGACCGCAAAGAGGCGCGAAGGCATCGCAGCTCCGGAATGCGCCGCTTCACCGAGCACGGCGGGCACCGCAAAGGTCGTCAACGCCCAGAGGCCGATCAGGCTCAGCGTTCCTCCACCGGCCGACATCGGCGACGCCAGCACGAGCGAAACCAGCACCGTCCATGTCAGGGCGAAAGAAAGCAGCGCCGCGAGCCACGCCAGGAGCGCGGCCGGCGTCACAGCGGAGTCCAGCCCCAGTGCGACGCAGGACGCCAGCCAGGCCAGCAGCGTGAGGGCGCATGCGCGAAGGCCCAGCGCCCACGCGACCGAACGCCACGGCGTGCGGCTCAACGAGACGATCCACCGCCACCGGCCCGCGTCCCGGTCGCCGAGGCGGACGCCATGGCTGGCACTGATCAAGGCCAGCGGCAGCAGCACCGCGATCAGCCATGCGAGGCCCGTGCCGCTGACGGTCGCCAGGGCAGGATTTTTCAAGGGCTCCGCGCGCCGGGCTTCGAAGTGCCGCGTTTCGATGCCCACCGTCTGACCGACCGCGTCGCGCGGCACGAGCGCAAGGCCGGGCCCACCGGGCAAGGTCACGTGCGGGCCGAAGTGGCGACCGACATCGAAGGCCTCGCCCGCAAGCTTCGCCGAAGGCACACCGCGGGAGGCAGAAGCCAGCCTGGCTTCGAGCGCGCTTTCCCAGTGCCTCCATTGGGTCGACTGCCGCGACCGCTGCTCCGATGCGGTCATGCCGCCCAGCACGCCGGCCAAGAGCCAGGCGAGCCCTGCAACCGCCAGGATCCACCGTTGGCCCGGCTCGCGCCAATAGCGCACGAGTTCGGCTCGCCAGAGGTTCATGGCTTCAGCCCCCTGGCCGACATCAGAAGCAGCGACAGCGCGCCGGCCATCCAGGCCGCAAGAATGCCCATCGCGGGCGCTGCCGGGCGCAGGGCATCTGCCAACGGCGGCTGGCGATGTTCGAAGCGCGGCATCGATTCCCACAGCTCGGCCCCTGCATAGCGCTCCTCGTACGACACCAACCCGCGGCTGTGGACCGCATCCCATCGATCGATCGCGTTGTTCACGTCTCGCCGATAACGCTCCGCCTCGTCCTGGAAGTGCTGCTCATGGTTCAGGTCCGTTGCCGCGATGGCCATCGACACCGCGCGCCAGGCCACCGTGGGGCTGGGGCCGGAAGCAAGCAGCGCGAGCCGCTGCTGCTGATGGTGCACGCTCCAGAGCCGGGCGAAGTGCCGGTCGTGCACCCGGTCGGCCTCGGCATCACGAAACAGGCGTCGAAGCGCCAGGAAGCCCACCGGCAACTCATCGACACGTGAGACGCCATGGGCTTGCAGCGTCCGACGCTCGAACTCCTTCAGGCGTTCAGTCGGGGTCGCTTCACCCGGCAGCCCGTCGCGAATGTCTTTGCCGATCGCCGCCCAGAACGCCGCCGCCTCGGGGGACGGCATCCGCTGCAGGGCAAAGTCCGTCGCTAGGCGCGGCAGCACGAGCGCCGTCGCTGCCCAGAAAGCCAGCACCGCGAGCAGGGCCGTGCGCCCTTCCTTGCACCAGCACGAGATGCTGACCGCGATCGCCGCATGGGTCACCACCAACACCGCGAGCGAGGCGCCGATCAGCGACCCGCGCAAAACGATCTCCGGCGTGATGCCGGCGTCGCTCAGGAGCACCGGCGCAACCAACGCGGGCGCTGCCGAGGCGACCGAGCAGCCCGCGACTGCAGCCACCTTCGCCAGCAGCCACCGTAGACGTGGCAGGCCGACACCGTGAAGCATGCGCAGCGTGCCTGATTCACGCTCCAATGTGACGGAAGCAAATGCCAGCACGCAGACGAGCAACGGCAGCAACACTTCCATCAGGAAGGCCGGCGTCAGGCGAACGAGACCCGCACTTGCAGGCAGGTCATCCAGGTCACTGAACATCGGCACGTTGCGACGGTGCGGCTCCAGGTAGAGAGCCTGGCCCACCGCGGTGCCCACGCCGGGGTCGAAGGCCGCGAGCGCGGTATCGTGCCGCAGCGCGTAGAGGCCGAAATGAGCGCCCCGGTGGGGGTGCTTGTCACCCTGGCGATCCCATTGCGCGCGGATGAGTGCCGACACCTGCGACTTCACTTGCACCGTGTGGCCGCGCTGCAGCGAACTGACGATCGCTGCGCTGAGGGAAAGCGTGCACCACAAGAGCAGCAGCACGACGAGCCGGCCATCCGACATGAGCGCGCGCAACTCCTTGTGCAGGAGCACCGAGAAGACGGAGTTCACGATGGCGCCAAGGCCTTCGAAAGGTAGAGCGCCTGGAGCGCGCCGTCGTCCAGCTCGCTCGCCTGGCGTTCCGCCACCCTGCGACCCCGGAACAGGATGCCGATGCGATCGGCTGCCTGGCGCGCATTGACGAGGTCGTGGGTCACCATGAGCACCGCGACACCGGCATCGGCAAGCGTGCGCAAGCGCCTTGCGAGTTCATGCGCCGATGCGGGGTCGAGCCCCGAGGTCGGCTCGTCGAGCAACAGCAGCTTCGCCCGCTTGGCGCAGGCGATCGCCAACCCCACCTTCTGGCGCATGCCTTTCGAGTAGTCGGCGACACCGCGCTCGACCGCGGCTCGTGGGAGACCGGCATCCGCCAGCGCCTGAAGCGCCTCGTCACGACGCAGCGGGACTCCGCCGACGGCACAGAAGTAACGCAGGTTTTCCAGTCCGTTCAAGTAGGGATAGAGCGCGATGTTCTCCGGCAGGTAGGCGATGTATTTGCGCGCCAGCGCCGCATCGGTCAGGCAGCAGACACCGCCCACCACGGCTGTTCCTTCGGCGGCTCGCACAAAACCGAGGAGCGCGTTCAACGTCGTGGTCTTGCCCGCACCGTTGCCGCCGAGCAGTGCGTAGACGGAACCGGCGGCGACTTCCAGGTCCAGCCCATCCAGCGCCCGGGTTGCGCCCAGGTGCACGACAAGACCTTGCACTTGCAGCAGCGGCGCACCCATTCGCGCCTCAGAAGGTGTACTGCACCGACATGCCGAGGTGCCGGCAGGGCTGGGGCGACACCCAAAGCCCGGCGCTCGTGGCGTAGGCGGCCTCGCTGGAGAACCGGTGCGGCTGGAGAACGAGGAAGGTCGTGAGCCGCCACGCCCCGGTTTCGTAGCTGGTGCGCAGGTCGTAGCGCGCGTATACCGGCATGTCCCGCCGCGTGAGCGGTGTGCCGCTGTAGTAAGGAGAGTCCGAGATGAGGTAGGCATCACCGTTGAAGGTGAGCGCGCCGCCTGCGAGTTCAGTCCTGTACTGGATGCCCGCCTTCCATTGATGCGCCGGCACCGAAAGCTCCGGCGCCGTTCCCGCGGGCGGATTGTTCACCCGCGCCTTGCGAATGCCGCCGTAGCTCGCGTAGAGCGCCCATTGACTTGACGCCGCCCAGCGTGCCTCCACTTCGAATCCGCGCCGTGTGGTGCTCCCCACGGATTGCCAGGTATCCGGCGCAACGAGCGTCACTTCGTCTTCGTTGAGGGTGTGATAAACGGCCGCGCCGACGGTCCAGCCGGCGAAGGGCTGCGCAGTGAACCCGAGGTCGTAGGAGCGCACCTTCGACGGCCCGATGCCGGTGTTGACCGTGCCACCGGCTGCGCCAAGCGGGCCAAGGCTGCCGCCCGGACTGATCTGCTGCGCCGCGGGCGATCGATACCCCTCGGCAGCGTTGACGAAAACTTCGAGGCCTGCCACGGGCGTCCACGCCGCGCCTATCCGTGGCGTGGCCACGCCATCCAGGTAGCGGGCCGAGGCTCCGGGCAGCTTGCGGTTGTCGATGTCGTAGTCGAACCGATCCCAGCGCAGGCCGCCCAGCAGCTTGACCGTCTCGGCGGGCCTCCACTGTCCTTGCGCCAGGACACCGTAGGTCAGCAGGTCGAGTTCCAGATTCGTGAGGTACTGGGGCGTCGGCTGATGGTTCACATACCGTTGCCGGATCCCTTCGCCTTTGTCCTGGCGCACTTCGGCGCCGACGGTGAGCGACGCAGCATCGTTCGGGGCGAGGTTGTGCAGCACGCGCATGCCCCAGATGCGCCGGTCATCGCTGCCGACGTTGTGGTTCAGGCCGCCGGCAATGCCGCCGCGAACCCGCTCGAAGTCCTCTGCGTACACGCTCGCGTGCCACCCGGCTTCGCCCTGGGCCGGCCGGCGGTTGACTACCACCATCGTGCGCTTGCCGCTGCCGAAGCCCGGCAACGCACCTTCTTCCGAGGCCGTGGGCTGCACCGCGCCGGCCACGAGGCGGTCATGACGAAGGTAGCCGGCTGCCGTGAACTCGGCGCGATAGTGGTTGAGACGGATGCTGTATTGGCCGTCGCCGAACCGCCCCGACAGCTTCCACATGAGGTTGTCGCGTTCGCTGCTCGCGGCATCGCGAAAACTGCCGGTCCGGTAGAAGTCGGCGACCACCAGCGATTGCAGCGTGCCGACCGGCGTGGACAGCACGGTGGTGCCGCGGCGCCCGTCGTAGGACTCGAGGCTCACACCGACGCTCGATCTGACATTCGTGCCATCGACCGTGCGGATGTCAACAGCCCCGGCGCGGTTCTGGTCACCATACAGAGCCGATATCGGCCCCTTGACGACCGTGATGCGGTCGAGCATCTGCGGCGTGAGCCACTCCAGGAAGGCCGGCCCGTGCCCGGCACCTGCCTCGCTCGACGGCATGTTCTGCGGCATGCCGTCGATGTACACGGCCACGTCCGCGCCATGCGTGCCCTGCGTGGCGAATCCGCGCATCCGGAAACCGTTGCCCGTATCACCCTGGTCGATGTTGTTGGCCAGCACACCCGGTACACGGCGGAACACGTTGGAGATGTCGCGGCCGATATTCGTCCTGGACAACTCGTCGCGAGAAATCGTGGTGTGCGACGACGGAAGGGTCGACGGGTCCAGCGAGACCTCGGTCCGCTGCCCCGGCTCGTTGCCGGCCGTGCTGCTTCCGGTCACGACCACGGGCTCGAGCGCCTTGGCCTCCTGCGGAGGCATGTCGGTTTGCGCCCATGAAGGCGCGGTCATCGCGGTGAAAAGAAGAGCAAGCCTCTGAGGGTGTCGCTTCGGACTGGAAGGCATGGAGCTGCTGATGGCTGGGCAACTCGCTAATGATAATGCAATATCATCATTGTTTGCGACGGCCAGCGCATCGCGTGCACCGCTCCTGGCCGGCTCCCGCTTGTGGCCGACGGGAGCACCGCCTCATCGGCGTTCGCCAGGATCTATCGTCGCTTGGCAGCCGCCCGCCTGGCCGCCTTGTGTTGCGATGCGCACTCGTCGCATCGACCGTACAGGGTCAGCTCGTGGTGTTCGACGGTGAACCCTTTCGGGGCCAGCTGCCCGATGTCGCCCGGGCACGCGTGGACGTCGAAGACCCGCCTGCACTGCGTGCACTGGAAATGGTGGTGATGGGCATGCTCGGCCGGCTCGTAGCGCGGGCTCTCGCCCGGGAGCGTCACGACCGCGATCGCTCCCTCGTCCACCAGCATCTTCAGATTGCGGTAGACGGTGGCCATTCCCAATGCAGGCACCTCGCCCTGCGCAAACTCCAGAACTTCCTGCGGCGACAACGGCCGACCGGCCGAGTCGATCACCGACCGTATCGCCGATCGCTGTCTTGTTGAACGTTCCATGGCCAAACTCGTTCTCTCGCTCTTGAAGCGGAGCGGGAATTGTCCTCGATCGAGCAACGATGCCCGCCCCGCGATGGCCTGTCGAGCCAAGTCGCGGGACTCATCCGCCGACCGCTTGGCTTGTTGAACGCCGGAGCCGGTTCCCGATCGTGCCTCAGGAAAAATGCCGAGTCGTGGCGGTTGACAACCGTTGTCAACCTGCGCAAGATTTGCCAATGAGTCGCCAAACCATGAGTTTTGCCTTGCCCGAGTCGATGCGCGAGTACATCGACAAGCGGGTCGCTGCAGGCAACTACGGCAACACCAGCGAGTACATCCGCGATCTGGTCCGGCGCGACCAGGAAGAGCAGGCCAAGAAGCGGCTTCGCGATCTCATCGAGGAAGGGCTGGCATCCGGGCCCGGGCGGCGTCGCACCAAGGCGGACGAGAAGGAACTGCTGGCCATCGCTCGCGGCGAGATCGATTGAAGCCGGCAGTTCTGCGTCCACAGGCCTTGCGCGACCAGCAGGGCGAGGCCAGGTACTACCGCCAGGAGGCGGGTTCACGCGCAGCGCTGAAGGTGGTCAAGGCCACCAACAACGCGCTTGACCAGATCGAACTCCAACCAAGCGCGGGCTCACCGGCGCTCGGAAAGCTGCTGGGCGTTCCTGGGCTCCGGACCTGGCGGGTGGCAAAGTTCCCGCTGCTGTGGTGCTACTTCGAGCGTGGAGACCACCTGGACGTGGTCCGACTGCTCGGCGAGCGCCAGGACATCGCCGCGATCTTGGGCGACGAGTTCACCTCGAACTGACGGACTCGAGTCGCGGCGGAACAGTAGGCCGGAGGTCAATGACGGGTCTGCGGCGGTCTGATCGCCGGGATGGTCGGCCGGACCCGGTTGCACCACGATCACGGCGGGCGGCACCGCGGCGGCTAGCCGAGATGGTCGCAGCCGGTCGGAGGCCGGGCGCCGAACTTGCGCAGTTGGTGCTTCAGCGCCTCCTCCATGGTGATTCCCCTGGATCGCGCGTCTTGCTCCAGGCGTTGCCCGAACTCCCTCGCCGCGTCCGCCTTGGGACCGCTACCCGTGTCGCTCAGGATGCGGGCGAGACTTCGCAAGCAGATCTGGCTTCTTGCGGGCAATTCGAATCCCTGCCCTGCCCCCCCTGCACGCGACGCCGCCGGATCAGACGGCAGGTAGGCCTTCCATCCGACCCAGCCGATCGCAAAGCCGACCAATGACGCAACCACCACCGCAATCGCTGACCGACGCAGGCTCATCCGTTCGTCGTCCGTCGTCTTGCCCAACCAGACCAGGAAGGTCACCAGGAATGCCTCATAGACAAGCGGCAGGAGCACGGAACCCATTGGACTGCTTGCGGCCCTCGCCAACCTGATGCCGGCGAGTTGCAGCGCCAGCGCCGCCAGCACGAGGACGGCAAACCCCAGGAATGCGGCCTTGAAGGCTGACCCGAACGTCAGAGAAGCCCCCAGAAGCAAACGACTGGCCAGGACGAGCAGCAGTGCAGTCATTGCACTTGCGGCAAGCGCGAAAGCAAACAAGGCGAGAAAGAACATCAATACCTCTGTGACGTTGCGACGGCGAGTATCACGGAACCCGGCGGGGGCGCTCAGGGCCGTCGGTCGGCAGGTTGGACAAGCTCTATCGTTGGGAGCTGACACCTGCACCCTGCCGCCTGACGGCGCCTCAAACCACGCGCGCGCTCTGTCCAAAACAACAGCTTGCCCGCCATAGCCCTGCGGGCTCCCCATGTCGACACTTGTCCCACGGACTAGCGAGTCATCCTCGACGAATTCCAGCGCTTCAGTGACCTCTTGGACGACCCGCAGAACAACCCGTCCGCCGAACTCGCGCACGATCTCTTCAACTGCTCGGTAGACCTCCGTGTGCTGCTACTGTCCGCCACCCGTTCTCATGCCGGGCAGCGGTGTGGCGATTGGGGCACTGAAGGAGGACATCCGCCTCTACCGCACCGGCCTGCTGGCCGTTCGATCTGAGGCGGACCTGCACGTGCTCGCGGGAGCCAAGGCACGGATCGAAGGCCTGCTCAGGCGCGTGATGTGCCGAACCAAACGTGTCGGCTCCACGCTCTACGGTATCGCCCGCCACAACGCTGCGTCCGGAGGAGGTGTCACTCGACGAGGACAAACGGCTGCGCGTGAGGTGGTGCAGGCCGCGTTCAACTCGCCGTTCTGGCCATTCGTGCTCGCCTTGCCGTCGGTCGGACAGGAAGGACTCGATTTCCATACGTGGTGCCACTCCGTCGTTCATTGGAACCTGCCTTCAAACCCCGTCGACATGGAACAGCGGGAGGGGCGCGTTCATCGCTACAAGGGCTACGCCGTCAGGAAGAACGTGGCACGCAGGTACGGTGCTCGCCTGCGCACGGTCGGTGACACCCATGTGGATCCTTGGACCGCGCTCTTCGAGCTTGCGGTGCAGGACAGGCAGACGGGATCCAACGATCTCGCGCCCTACTGGATCTGCGAAACAGAAGGCGGCGCGAGCATCGAGAGGCGTGTTCTGGCACTGCCGTTCAGCCGCGATGAGGTTCGCTATAGAAAGCTGCGCAGAAGCATCGCTCTCTACAGGATGGTGTTCGCACAACCTCGGCAGGAAGACCTCCTCGCGTGCCTGGAGCAAACGGTTGGCGAGGACCAAGCTCTTCAGGCTGCGGAACGCTGGCGCAGGCTCGACCACCGCCCGGGCGAGCTACACGCTGCGAGCCGTCGTGCCGGCAGCTCGTACTGACGATGGCTCAGGCAAGACCGCTGGCCGCGCCCCACCTTTCCGTACCACCAAAGACAAAGGGCTTGGCGATACCGCCAAGCCCTTGATCCTTCTACCGAATTTGGTAGGCGCGATTGGACTCGAACCAACGACCCCCACCATGTCAAGGTGGTGCTCTAACCAGCTGAGCTACGCGCCTGGGAAACCGCGACTGTAGCACAGGTTCTCGGCACTGCTTTCTCTCGCTACCTGCGGCGCGCGCTGCGCACGCCGCTCACCTGCCGGGCCACCCCCAGCACCGCTGCCAGGCGAGCCGAGTCGGTCACCTCCACGGTGAAGGTCATCCACGCCGTGCCCTTGAGCGTCTGCGTGTTGACGCCGATCACGTTCATCTTTTCCTTCGCGAACACTTCGGAGATGTCGCGCAGCAGTCCCTGGCGGTCGGCCGCTTCCACTGCCACGTCCACCGGGTACACCGCCGGCTTGTCCCGCGTGCCGGCGGCCGCGCCCCACTCGACCGCGATCACGCGCTCGGGCTGGCGGCCGGCCATCTGCCGGAAGTTGGAGCAGTCCGCACGGTGTATGGCCACGCCCTTGCCGCGCGTCACGTACCCGCCGATCGCATCGGGCGGCGCCGGCTTGCAGCAGCGCGCCAGCGTCGTGAGCAGGGATTCCACCCCGACCACCAGCACGCCGCCCTTCGGCGTGCTGCCGCTGGACTCGCCGCGCGAGAGTTTTTGCGCCAGCGCCTCGTCGGGGTCGGGCGCGGGTTCGGCCGGCTTGAGCAGGTGCTCGATGTTCTTGAGCGAGTACTCGTCCTTGCCCACCACCTCGAACAAGGCATCGGCATTGCGGAAGCCAAGCTGGCTGGCCAGGTCTTCGAGCTTGATGGCCGTGCGGCCCTCGCGCTGCAGCAGCTTTTCGACCGCCTCGCGGCCGCGCCCGATGGTCTGCTGCTGCGCCAGCGCGTTGAACCAGGCACGCGCCTTGGCCCTGGCCCGCGCGCTCTGCAGGTAGCCGAGTTCGGGGTTCAGCCAGTCGAGCGAAGGGCCGCCCTCCTTCAGCGCCGTCACCTCGACCGTCTGCCCGCTTTGCAGCGGCGTGTTCAGCGGCACCATGGCCCCGTCGACCTTGGCCCCGCGGCAGCGGTGGCCGAGGTCGGTGTGCAGCGTGTAGGCAAAGTCCACCGGCGTCGCACCGGCCGGCAGATCGATGATGGCGCCCTGCGGCGTGAAGACATAGATGCGGTCGTCGAACAGGCCTTCGCCGGCCGCGCGGCCCTGCTGCCTGCCGTCGTCGGCCGTGGCCAGGTCGCGCTCCCAGGCGAGCAGCTGGCGCAGCACGGCCTTGCGGGCCTGCGCCACCTGCTCCTCGAAGTCGCCGGCAGCGCTCACGCCGCCGTAGCCGCGCACGCCGGCCTCCTTGTAGGCCCAATGCGCCGCGACGCCGCTTTCGGCGTGCTCGTGCATCTCGCGCGTGCGGATCTGGATCTCCACCGGCCGCCCGGAGGAGCCCAGCACGACCGTGTGCAGCGACTGGTAGCCGTTCGCCTTGGGCCGCGCGATGTAGTCGTCGAATTCGTCCGGCAGCGAACGCCACAGCTCGTGCACCCGGCCGAGCGCGGCATAGCAGTCGGCCACGCTGTTCACGATGACCCGCAGCGCACGCACGTCGAACACGCGCTCGATCGACAGGCCCTTGCCCTGCATCTTTTTCCAGATGCTGTACAGGTGCTTCGGCCTCCCCTGCACTTCGGCCTGGATGCCCACGCGCCGGAGCTCGGCCTCGAGCTTCGCCCGCGCCTGCTCGACGTTCTTTTCGCGCTCCACCCGCGTTTCGTCGAGCAGCCTTGCGATGGCCTTGTAGTCGTCGGGCTGCAGGAAGCGGAATGCGAGGTCCTCGATTTCCCACTTGATCTGCCAGATGCCCAGCCGGTTGGCCAGCGGCGCGAAGACCTGGAGCGACTCGCGCGCCAGCACGCCCGGGCAGGGGTGTTTCGACACCGCGTAGTAACGCAGCGTCTGCAGCCTGGAAGCCAGGCGCATCAGCACCACGCGCAGGTCGCGCGAAAAGGCCAGCAGCATCTTGCGCACGCGCTCGAGCTGTTCGGCGCTCATCTGGATGTCGCGCTCGGCCGCCTCATCGGCCAGCGCATCGCGCGCGCTGCGCTGGATCTGCACCAGCTTGCGCGTGTGCGCCACCAGGCTCGCATAGCTCTCGCCATAGGCCTTGGCCACCACCTCCTCGGGCTTGTTGAGGTAGTCGGCCGCGTAGACGAGATAGGCTGCCGCCCGCATGGAGGGCGCGGCGCCGATGTTCTTGAGGATGGCCGCCACGCCGTCGGCGTGGTGCAGGGCATCCTCGCCGGTGCCGAAGCGCTGGCCCGCGAGCAGCGGCTCGGCGAAGGCACGCGCCTTCGCCAGCATGGCTTCCTCGGTGGCCAGGGCCTGGCCGGGCGATGCATCGCCCGCCAGTTGAACGATGGGCGCCGCCTGCGCGGCGGCGTCCGCAAGGCTCGTCTTCATGCCAGCAGAAAGTCCTTCACGATCGCCACCTGGTCGTCGGCGACCAAGGTGGGAGCATGACCCACGCCGTCAAGCTCCACCAGCCTCGCCCGCGGCCCGCGCTGCGTCATGGCCACGGCCGTCTCGTGGGACAGCAGGTCCGACAGCGCCCCGCGGATCAGCAGGGTCTCGCTGCGCACCGCGTCATAGCGCTGCCACAGCAGGGCCTCGCCGGCCGCTGCCAGCTCGGGCGTCACCGCCTTGAACGGCAAGGCAATGCGGGGGTCGTAGTGACCGACGAAGCCGTCGCCGTCGGGCTTGAGCTGGGGCCGGGTCAGCGCGAGCCATTGCTCGCGCGTGTGGGGGCCGAAGCCCTGCGAGATGCTCCACAGGTAGTCGGCCGCCTCCTCGACGCTGGCATACCGCTTGGGCGCGCCCAGGTAGCTGCCGATGCGCACCAGCGAGTCGTACTGGATGACCGGCCCCACGTCGTTGAGCACCAGCCGGCGCACCGGCGTGTCGGGCAGCGAGGCGAGCCCCAGCCCGATGAGCCCGCCCATCGACGTGCCCACCCAGTCGAGCTGCTGTGCGTTCAGCCGCGCCAGCAGCGTCACCATGTCGGCCACGTAGGCGGGGATCTGGTAGCCGCCCGGGTCGGCCAGCCAGTCCGACCGGCCGCGGCCCACCACGTCGGGGCACACCACCCGGTAGTGCCGGCACAGCGCCTGCGCCAGCGTGTCGAAGTCGCGGCCCTGCCGCGACAGGCCGTGCACGCACACCAGCACGCGAGGGTTGGCCGGGTCGCCCCATTCCCAATAGGCCATGCGGTGCAGCCCCTGGGGGTCCAGGCATTGCACGTGCTGCAGACGCGGTTCAGTCATTTTTCAAGGTCCGGGGTCAAAATGGTTCGATCGTAACCAAGCCCCTGCACCCCTTCGGAGGATATCGACATGCTGAAAGCAAAGACCGCGCTCGTCACCGGCTCCACCAGCGGCATCGGCCTGGGCATCGCGCTCGCCCTGGCGCGCCAGGGCGCCAACATCGTGCTCAACGGCTTCGGCGACGTCGAAGCGCCGAAGGCGCAGGTGGCCGCGCTGGGCGTGAAGGTGGGCTACCACGGTGCCGACATGAGCAAGTCCGGCGACATCGCATCGATGATGGACTACGCCGCCAAGGAGTTCGGCGGGGTGGACATCCTCGTCAACAACGCCGGCATCCAGCACGTGGCGCCGGTGGAGGAGTTCCCGGCCGAGAAGTGGGACGCCATCATCGCCATCAACCTGAGCTCGGCCTTCCACACCACGCGGCTGGCCATCCCCGGCATGAAGGCGAAGAACTGGGGCCGCGTCATCAACGTCGCGTCCACCCACGGCCTGGTGGCTTCGGCGCAGAAGTCGGCCTACGTGGCCTCCAAGCACGGCATCGTGGGCTTCACCAAGGCCGTGGCCCTGGAAACCGCGACCACCGGCGTCACGGTGAATGCCATCTGCCCCGGCTGGGTGCTCACGCCCCTGGTGCAGAAGCAGATCGATGACCGCGCCGCTCGCGAAGGCCTCTCGGTCGACAAGGCCAAGAAGGACCTGCTCGGCGAAAAGCAGCCGTCGCTGCAGTTCACCACGCCCGAGCAGCTGGGCGAGCTGGCGGTGTTTCTGTGCTCACCCGCCGCCGACAACGTTCGCGGCGTGGCCTGGAACATGGACGGCGGCTGGGCCGCGCAGTGACGTCGGCCCCTGCTGCGCTTGGGGCGGCCCGGCGCGGCAGCCCGGTGGTGACACTCACATCACCACCCGGTTTGCGCACGGGGCGCTTCGAGGTGGTCTTCGGCCTACTTGGCCAGGACGACGCTGCCGCTCACGTTGACGGTGATGGTGCCCTTGCCAGGCTCCACCGGCAGAGCCGCGTCGGCCGCCTCGGCCGCACCCTTGGCCATGCTCATCATCCGCGGCATCGGGGCGAAGCCGGGCTCGCTCGACTGCACCGCCACCTCGCGCAGCGTGTAGCCGCTGAAGCCGAACTGCCGGGCGACGTCGGCTGCCTTGGCCTGGTACTTCTTGATCGCCTCGGCGGTGACTGCGGCCTCATGCTTCTCGCGCAGCTCGCGTGACAGGCTGTAGCCCACGTTGGTGATGTTCATGCCTTGCAGCTTGCCGGCGGTCTGGGCCACGCGCTGAGTGTCCTTGCCCTCGAGCACCAGCTCGGCATTGCCCTGCCAGCCCGAGATGCGGCCGTCGCGTGAATAGCGCGGATACAGCGAGAAGTTGCCGGTGCGCACCTCCATCGCGCCGGGCTGCGCGGACTTCTTCGCTTCGTTGAGCGCGGCGTCGAGCACCTGCTTCAAGGCGGCCTGCACGCCGGCTGCCTCGGCGCCGTCGCGGGTGGCGTTGAGCGTCACGGTCAGCAGGTCTTTCGTGACCTCGAGCTCGGCGCTCGAGCTGAGCGCGACCACGTTCTGCGGCGGCGGGTGGCCTTGGGCCGCGGCCAGGCCGCAGGCCAGGAACATCACGCTGGCGAGAGCGGTATGTCGTAGCAGATGCATCAGCGTCTCTCCTGAGGGGATTTAGGTTTTGAGGAAGTCGATGGTATCGAAGCGGCCCTTGACCACCGGCTCGGGGCTGATGCCCCACCAGCGGGCCGCCACGGTGGCGTACACCTGACGGAAGTCGGCCGTGTGCACGAGGTTGCCCGTGCCGTCCAGCACGTCGAGCGCTGGCTGCCGGCCGTGCAGGCCGCCGCGCACCGCTCCGCCCAGCGCAAAGTGCGCGGCCGCAGTGCCATGGTCGGTGCCGTTGCTCTGGTTCTGCCGGGCGCGCCGCCCGAACTCCGAATAGCTCAGCACCAGCGTGCGGTCCCAGGCACCCGCCTCCACGAGCCCGGCACGCAGCGCAGTCAGGCCTTCGGCCAGCTGCTTCAGCAGGCTGGCATGGGTGCCGGGCTGTCCCTGGTGGGTGTCGAAGCTGCCGATCGACACATGGAACACCGGCACGCCGCCCTTGCCTTTCTGCCCCGCCACGATGTGGCACACCGCCTTCACGGCCTGCCCGAAGCCATGGCTCGGGAACTCGGTGGACAGCGGGGCCGTGGCCGAACCGCGCAGGCCCTCGGCCGCCTGCAGCACGTCGCCTTCCACACGCAGCACATGGCGCAGTGCCGCGTTGCCGGTGCTGGCCGCCGGCCGGGCCAGGCGGGACTGGTTGATGAAGGCCTCCGGCTGCGTCAGCGCAACGGCACGCGCCCCGGCCAGCGCGCCGAGCCCCGCGTTGCCGACCGCCACGCCTTCGGTGGTGAAGCGGCTGTTCTCGCGCAGGCCAGAAGCCATTGCACGCGCCACCCAGCCTTCGTCGAGGTATTCGTTCGACCGCGAGCCGGTTTCCCAGATCTCGATCGAGCGGAAGTGCGACAGGTTGGGCTGTGGATAGCCGAGTCCCAGCAGCACCGAGAGCTCCTGGCGCTCCCACAGCGGCAGCAGGGGTTGGAGCGACGGGTGCAGGCCCAGGCGTTCGTCGAGGGCAAGCACCTCGCCCGGCTTGAGCCCGATGGTGGGCCGCAGCTGCGCATACAGCGGGTCGGCATACGGCACCACGGTGTTCAGGCCGTCATTGCCGCCCTTGAGCTCGACCAGCACCAGCACGCGATCGGCTGCACCGAGGGCCCGCTGCTGCTCCTGCGCCCAGGCGCCCGGCAGCCAGAGGCCGGCCAGCGCGAGCGAAACGAAGTCACGTCGATTCGGATGCGTCATGGCGGCCTCCTTCACTTGAGCTGGTAGGCGGGATCGAGCGTCAGGGCCCGCAGGTAGGCCAGCCCGACGGTGCCCGCCGGCACCGCATTGACGGGCGGTGCCGCCAGCACCGCGGATTCGATGCGCGCCTTGGCAGCGGCGTCGGGTTCACGGTCGGCCCAGGCGCCGAAGCCTCGCAGCCATCCGTCGGCATCGAACACGAAGCCGAACGGGTTGACCTTTCCCGCGCCGCCGCGTTGAAGCTCTCGCAGCTGGGCACGCGCCGCCTTGCGCTCGCGCGGCCTCGCATCGCCCAGGGTGTCTCGCATCTCACGCATCTCGCCCCGCCGGCCCATGGCCATGCCGTCGCCGGCCTGCAACGGCGCCATCTCGACCGCGCGGAACAGCCGCTCGGTGAAGCGCTTGCGCTCCAGCAGCGTCGTGCTGTCGATCCACGCCGTGTAGCCGGGCCAGCCCTTCACATTGGGCGGCGCGAACAGGCCCTGCCCCAGCTTGGCCGTCACCAGCGCAACCGGCAGCGCATCGGCGAGCTGCATTTCGAACTGCCGCAGGCTGCCCACCGCCAGCTCCACCGGCGACTTGATGAGCACGGCGCGGTTATCCGGCGCCCAGAAGGCCTCGCTCAGCAGGAGTTCGCGCAGCGCGGGTGCCACCTGCCAGCCGCCCGCACGCAGGCGCGCGGCCACGCGTTCGAGCTCGGCCTTTTCGGCCGCATTGCGCGGCTCGGGCGAGACGAACTCGCGCCACAGCTTGCCGCTGATGAACCGGGGCGCCTGAGCCTGCTCCAGCAGCAGGTCCAGCACCTCATCGGCGCCGAAACGGCCGCTGCGTCCCAGCACGGTCTTGCTGCCGGCGTCGTGCAGCCGCGGTCGCAGGCGCGCCTGCCACTGTTCCCGGTCCACCGTCCAGCCCGAAAACGCCCGGGCCGCCTCTTTCACGTCGGCTTCGGTGTAGTGCCCCTCGCCCAGGGTGAACAGCTCCATCACCTCGCGGGCGAAGTTCTCGTTGGGCGCCTGCACCCGGTTGCCGGCGCCGTCGAGGTAGATCAGCATCGCCGGGTCGCGTGCCACGTCGTGCAGCAGCTCGCGAAAGTTGCCCAGCGCGTGGCGCCGCAGCAGCTCGTGCTGTCGCCACATGCCCTGTGGCTGCCGCACCTTCTGCACCGAGGTGGCGAAGTGGTTGTGCCAGAACAGCGTCATGCGCTCGGCCAGCGGCGTCGGCGTGGCCAGCATCTGCTCGAGCCACCAGGTGCGCAGCTCGAGCGACTGCTCGACCACCCGCTCGAGCGCCGCCTTGCGCTGCGCGGGGTCGGCCAGGCGGTTGAGCGGCGGCTCGATCGGCTCGCGAGTGAAGGCGGGGGGCTCCTGCAGCAGGCGCGCCTGCTGCGCATCGGCCAGGAGCCTGTCGACGGCCTCGGCGGGTGTCTGGCCGACCCAGGCCCGCAGCTCGGCAGGCGACGGCGTGAAGCCGGTGCGGGTGAGCAGGTGCCGGGCATCGGCTTCGTCGAGCCGCTGCGGCAGCGCGGCCCAGGCTCCGCCCGCGCTTGCCAGCACGAGGGTCGCCGCCGCCAGGACACGTCGGTGGAGCTGCATCATGGTCTGTCGCTTCTTCTTTCTCTTGGCTGGGACGAACAACGACGACTCTCGCGGTGTCGCCGACACCGCCTTCGGCGGGAGCGCGTAAATCAAGGTAAAGACGACTTCAAGCCAGGGACTTGCACCCAAGAGCGCCGAGGGGCAAGATTTGTAACAGCTGGTCAGGGGAACCGGTTTTGGGCAGTTATGCCGCTCACAATGCGCGGCTGTTACAAATATGGAGGTGCTTTATGACCCCGCCGAGCAATCCAAATCAACGCGCTGACCGCATCGTGGTCGTCGACGACGACGCCCGCATCCGCGACCTGCTGCGGCGCTACCTCACGCAGGAAGGCTTCGAGGTGCTGCTCGCCGAAGATGCCAAGGCGCTGAACCGCCTCCTGACGCGCGAGACCGTGGATCTCATCGTGCTGGATCTCATGCTCCCGGGCGAAGACGGCCTCTCCATCTGCCGCCGCCTGCGCGCCGCCAGCGACTCCACGCCGATCATCATGCTGACCGCCAAGGTCGAGGACGTCGACCGCATCGTGGGTCTCGAAGTCGGTGCCGACGACTACCTGCCCAAGCCCTTCAACCCGCGCGAACTGCTGGCCCGCATCCATGCCGTGCTGCGCCGCCGCCCTGCCCTCGAAGCGCCGGGCGCACCGGCCAAGGAGCCGCAGACCGTCACCTTCGGACCGTTCGAGTTCGACCTGGCGCTGCGCCGCCTCAGCAAGGAAGGCGAGCCGATCGCGCTCACCACCGGCGAGTTCTCGATGCTGAAGGCGCTGGTGCGCCACCCGCGCCAGCCGCTCTCGCGCGACAAGCTGGCCCAGCTGGCGCGCGGCCGCGAATTCGAGCCCTTCGACCGCAGCCTGGACGTGCAGATCTCCCGCCTGCGCAAGATGATCGAACCCGACCCGTCCCAGCCGCGCTACATCCAGACCGTGTGGGGCGTAGGCTACGTGTTCGTGCCGGACGGCACGGCCTGAGGGACCAGACACAGGGGGAAGCTTGGCCAGCAAGGGGGACAGCACAGCCGACACGCAACCCATGCAGCCTCGTGCGCCTGCCCAGGGCAGGCCGCGACGCGACAAGGAGCGTGAGCGCTCGTCTTCGCACGCCTCGCGGCCTCGCAAGCGCTTCAAGCTCCCCCGGTTGCTGCCGCGCCGCGGCATCGCGCTCAGCCTCTTCTGGCGCACCTTCATCCTGCTTTCGCTGCTGCTGGGCTGGGGCATCTTCGCCTGGGTGCAGACCTTCCGGGCGCTGGAGTTCGAGCCGCGCGCGGTGCAGGCGGCGCAGCAGATCGCCAGCCTGGTGAACCTGTCGCGCAACGCGCTCAAGTACGCCGACGTGATCAACCGCGTCACGGTGGTGAAGGCGATCTCCGACCAGGAGTCGATGAAGCTGCTGCCGCGCGAGCCCAAGGACAAGTACGAACCCTTCGAGGTCGACCGCCTCACCCGTGCCATCAGCCAGGAGCTGCGCTCGCGCCTGGGGCCCAACACGGTGGTTGCCAGCTCGGTCAACGGCGAACCGGGCCTGTGGGTCGGCTTCGTGATCGAAAACGACCAGTACTGGCTGCAGGCCGAACGCACCCGCGTGCAGCCGGTGCAGGGTTCGACCTATTTCGTGTGGGTGGGCATCGCCCTGTTCGCCACCGTGCTGGGCTCCGCGGCGATCGCCGGCCTCATCAACCGGCCGCTGCAGCAGCTGTCGTTCGCCGCCAGCCGGATCCGCGAAGGCGAATACGACTCGCGGCTCGACGAGACCATGATGACCCGCGAGATCCGCGAGGTGAACCAGGGCTTCAACCGCATGGCCCGCGAGCTCGCCAAGGTCGAAGAAGACCGGGCGGTCATGCTCGCCGGCATCTCGCACGACCTGCGCACCCCGCTCGCGCGCCTGCGCCTCGAAACCGAGATGAGCGTGGTCGACGACGAAGCCAAGCGCAACATGGCGGCCGACATCGACCAGCTCGACGCCATCATCGACAAGTTCATGGACTACGCGCGGCCCGGCGAGGTGAAGCTGGTGCCGGTGCACCTGGCGCCGCTGGTGGAGCGCGAGGCCGCCGCCTTCCGCGACCCGAGCCAGATCCGCATCGAGGTGCGCCTGCCGATCGACACCCACGTGATGGCCGACGACACCGAACTCGGCCGTGTGCTGGCCAACCTGTTCGAGAACGCGCGCCGCTACGGCCGCACCACCGAAACCGGCTGGGCGCGGGTGCAGGTGAGCTATGCCCGCACCGGGCCCTGGGTGATCATCAGCGTGCGCGATCACGGCCCGGGCGTGGCGCAGGAGAAGCTGGCCCAGCTCACCACGCCCTTCTTCCGCGGCGACGCCGCCCGCACCGCCGCCACCGGCGCCGGCCTGGGCCTCGCCATCGTCGAAAAGGCCATCCAGCGCATGGGCGGCACCTTCGAGATCAACAACGCGCCCGACGGCGGCCTGGTGGCGCACATCCGCCTCAAGAAGGCGCCCTGACCCGAGCGCGACGGGCCGTCGCCTCATGAACTTACTCGCATAGCGATTAAGGCCACGGCCTATGCTCGGCTCTCCCACAAGGAGACCCGAGATGCCGTCGTCAACCCAGCGACCTGCCGTACTCGACCTCATCGGCAACACGCCGCTGCTGCAGGTCACCCGCCTGGACACAGGCCCCTGCACCCTCTTCCTGAAGCTCGAATCGCAGAACCCGGGCGGCTCCATCAAGGACCGCATCGGGCTCGCGATGATCGAGGCCGCCGAGCGCGACGGAAGGCTCGGTCCCGGCGGCACCGTGATCGAGGCGACCGCCGGCAACACCGGACTGGGCCTCGCGCTGGTGGCCCGCGCCAAGGGCTACCGCGTGGTGCTGGTGGTACCCGACAAGATGTCGAACGAGAAGGTGCTGCACCTGAAGGCCTTGGGAGCCGAGGTGCACACCACGCGCTCGGACGTCGGCAAGGGCCACCCCGCCTACTACCAGGACTACGCGGCGCGCCTGGCGAAGGAAGTTCCCGGCGCGTTCTACGCCGACCAGTTCAACAACCCCGACAACCCGCTGGCGCACGAGCGCACCACCGGCCCCGAGATCTGGCAGCAGACCGGCCACGAGCTCGATGCCATCGTGGTGGGCATCGGCTCCTCGGGCACGCTCACCGGGCTCACGCGCTACTTCCGCAACGTGCAGCCCCGGCTCGAATTCGTGCTGGCCGACCCGGTGGGCTCGATCCTGCGCGACCAGGTGCTGACCGGCACGCACGGCGAGCCCGGCTCCTGGGTGGTCGAAGGCATCGGCGAGGACTTCATACCGCCGATTGCCGACCTGTCGGGCATCAGGCACGCCTACAGCATCAGCGACGAGGAAAGCCTCAACACCGCTCGCGAGCTGCTGCGGACCGAGGGCATCCTGGCCGGGTCGTCCACCGGCACGCTGCTGGCCGCGGCCTTGCGCTTCTGCCGCGGGCAGACGCGGCCGCTGCGGGTCGTCACCTTCGTGTGCGACACCGGCACGCGCTACCTGTCGAAGGTCTACAACGATGCCTGGATGATCGACGAGGGCCTGCTGCACAGGCGCGAATACGGCGACCTGCGCGACCTCGTCGGCCGGCGGCGCAACGAAGGGGCGGTGGTGAGCGTGGGGCCCCAGGACACGCTGCTCACCGCCTTCCAGCGCATGCGGCTGGCCGACGTGTCGCAACTGCCGGTGCTCGACGAGGGCGACAAGCTGGTGGGCGTGGTCGACGAGTCCGACCTGCTCTTCAGGCTGCAGGCCGACCCCAGGCACTACGGCGACACGGTGGCCGAGGCGATGACCACGTCGCTCGAGACCCTGGCGCCGGGCGACAGCCTGCAGGCCCTGCGCTCGGTGCTCGACCGGGGCCTGGTGGCGATCGTTGCCGACGCCGACGGCTTCCACGGCCTCATCACCCGCTTCGACCTGCTCAACCACCTGCGTAGACAACGGACCGCCTCATGACACAAGACACCTCCCGCCTCGCCTTTGCCACGCGCGTCATCCACGCCGGCCAGTCGCCCGACCCATCCACCGGCGCGGTGATGCCGCCGATCTACGCGACCTCCACCTACGTGCAGCAGAGCCCGGGCGTGCACAAGGGCCTGGACTACGGCCGCTCGCACAACCCGACCCGCTGGGCCTTCGAGCGCTGCGTGGCCGACCTCGAAGGCGGCGCCGGCGCGTTTGCCTTTGCCTCCGGGCTGGCGGCCATCGCCACCGTGCTCGAACTGGTGGACCACGGCGCCCACGTCGTGGCCAGCGACGACCTCTACGGCGGCACCTACCGGCTGTTCGAGCGGGTGCGCCGGCGCAGCGCCGGCCACAGCTTCAGCTTCGTGGACCTGTCGGATCCCCGGGCGCTGGCCGATGCCATCCGGCCCGAAACGCGGGTGCTCTGGGTCGAGACGCCCAGCAACCCGCTGCTCAAGCTCACCGACCTCGAAGCCGCGGCACGCGTGGCGCGCGAGCGCGGCCTCATCGCCGTGGCCGACAACACCTTCGCAAGCCCCTGGGTGCAGCGGCCGCTCGAACTGGGCTTCGACATCGTGGTGCATTCGACGACGAAATACCTCAACGGCCATTCCGACGTCATCGGCGGCGTGGCCGTCGTGGGCAGGCAGCCCCGCCAGGCCGAATGGCTGGAGCGCCTGGGCTTCCTGCAGAACGCGGTGGGCGCGATCGCCAGTCCCTTCGACAGCTTCCTGGCGCTGCGCGGCGTGAAGACGCTGGCGCTGCGCATGGAGCGGCATTGCAGCAATGCGCTCGAACTGGCGCAATGGCTCGAGGGGCAGCCCCAGGTCGCGCGCGTGAGCTACCCCGGCCTGCCCTCGCATCCCCAGCACGCGCTGGCGCGGCGGCAGATGCACGCGGGCTTCGGCGGCATGATCTCCATCGACCTGGCCACCGACCTCGCCGGCGCGCGCCGCTTCCTCGAACGCTGCGAGGTCTTCACGCTGGCCGAAAGCCTGGGCGGCGTCGAAAGCCTGATCGAGCACCCGGCCATCATGACCCACGCCACCATCCCGCCCGAGCAGCGGGCGAAGCTGGGCATCGGCGACGGCCTGGTGAGGCTGTCGGTGGGCGTGGAAGACGTGGAGGACCTGCGTCGAGACCTGCAGCGGGCGCTGCAGGCCGTGTGACGGTCACAGCACCTTGACCATCTCCACGTGCGCGATGCCGGCCTCGTCGAACTCCGGCCCGCGCGCGGCGAAGCCCGCCCGGCTGTAGAACGCCGCCGCCGAGGTCTGCGCATGCAGCACCGCCTCGCGGTCGCCGCGCTCCCTGGCGGCTTTCATCAGCGCATCGAGCACCGCGCGCCCGACGCGGCTGCCGCGCATGGGCTGGCGCACCGCCATGCGGCCGATCTTGGCCACGCCGGGCACGTGCTCCAGCAGCCGGCCGGTGGCCAGCGGCAGGCCGTAGCGGTTGTAGGCCACCGCATGCAGGCAGTTGTGGTCTGCCTCGTCCCATTCCATGTCGGCCGGGATGTTCTGCTCCTGGACGAACACCTCGGTGCGGATGGCCCGTGCGTGCTCGCCGAGCTCCGCCCAGCGGCCCACCCGCACCTCCACCATCGGCTTGCCGGCCTCGAAGTCCTGCAGCACCTGGCGGAAGTCGGGCGGCACCATCTTGGAGGTCTTGGTGGCGGGGTCGGCGAACACGTAGACCACCTCGCAGCCGACGAGCAGTTCGTCCTGCCGGAAGATGCCGCTGGAGAACACGATGGACGAGTTGCCGATGCGCGCGCAGCGGATGCCGACGTCGAGCACGTCGTCGTAGTGCGCCGACGCGTGGTATTCCACCGAGGCCTTGCGCACGAAGAGGTCGCCGCCGAAGTGCTCGAAGGCCTGCGGATATGGAAACGCCATCGCCCGCCAGTAGTCCGACGTGGCGGTGTCGAAGTACATGAGGTACTGCGGGTTGAAGACGATCTTCTGGGCGTCCACCTCGGCCCAGCGCACGCGCAGTCGGTGCATGAAGCGGAAGTCGCTGCGTTTCATGGGAACAGTCTCTCTTTCAATGCTTGTGCGGCCGAAGCCTGCGCCTCCAGCGCCTGCGGGATGGCCCGGCCCATCTTGATGAAGTCGTGGGTCATGCCGCGCCACAGCTCCAGCTGCACCGGCACGCCGGCCAGGCGCAGCTTGTCGGCATAGGCCACGCCTTCGTCCACCAGCGGGTCGCATTCCGCCAGCCCCACCCAGGCCGGTGCCACGCCGTCCACGTCGGTGGCGTTGAGCGGCGCGAAGCGCCAGTCGTCTCGCTGCGTGTCGTCGATGTAGTGCCTGAAGAACCAGTCGATCCCCTCGGCCTCGAGCAGGAAGCCGCGGGCGAAGGTGGCGTGCGAGGGTGTGTCCTGCCGTGCGGTGGTGCCGGGCGTGATGAGCAGCTGCAACGCGAGTTCGACACCCGCATCGCGGGCCATCAGCGCACACACCGCCGACAGCGTCCCGCCGGCGCTGTCGCCGCCCACCGCCAGGCGGCTGCCGTCGAGACCGAGCTCGCCCGCCTGCGAGGCCAGCCACTGCAGGGCCGCGAAGCTGTCGTCCACCGCGGTGGGAAAGCGGTGTTCGGGCGCCAGGCGGTAGGCCAGCGACACCACCGCCGCTCCACTGCGTTGCGCCAGCTGCCGGCACAAGCTGTCGTGCGTCTCGATGCCGCCGATGGTGAAGCCGCCGCCGTGCAGGTACAGCAGCACCGGCAGGCGCTCGTGGCCCGGTGCATACAGACGGGCACGCAGCGGCGCATGGCCGGCACCGGGAATGTCGAGGTCCTGCACCCGCCCCAGCGGCACGCGCGGCAGGTCGAGGATCTCGGCCGCCGAGTTGTAGGCCCAGCGGGCTTCCTTGGGGCTGAGCGTGTGATAGGCCGGCACCTTGGCTCGGCGGATGCGTTCCAGCACTTCTCGCATGCGCGGGGTCAGCAAGTGCTCCGCAGTCGACGTCGCTTTCATCCTCGGGAGAGCTTCTGCGCGGGGCCACCGGTGCGCTGTCGCCGACACGACAGCCTGCTTCATGGTGAGCCCTCATGGTTGATGATTTTTCCCGCGAGGATACTCGCAGCAGGCATTCCCCGAGGCAGCCATGGCCAGCATCTTCTACGTCACGCAGATCGAGTTCGACTTCGGTGCCGTCAAGGCGCTGGCCTCGCATTGCGAGCGCCTCGGCATCACGCGCCCGCTGGTCGTCACCGATGCCGGAGTGCGCGCCGCCGGCGTGCTGGCCAAGGCGCTCGACGCGCTGGCCGGGCTGCCGGCCGCCGTGTTCGACCAGACGCCGTCGAACCCGACCGAAGCCGCGGTGCGTGCCGCGCACGAGGTGTGGGCCGCCCACCGTTGCGACGGCCTCGTGGCCGTGGGCGGCGGCTCCAGCATCGACCTGGCCAAGGGGCTGGCCATCATGGCCACGCACCCCGGGCCGCTCACCACCTACGCCACCATCGAAGGCGGCTCGCCCAAGATCACCGCGGCGGCCGCGCCGCTCATCGCCGTGCCCACCACCGCCGGCACCGGCAGCGAGGTGGCGCGCGGCGCCATCGTGATCGTCGACGACGGGCGCAAGCTCGGCTTCCACTCCTGGCACCTCGTGCCCAGGCTGGCCCTGTGCGACCCCGAGTTGACGCTGGGGCTGCCGCCGCTGCTCACCGCGGCCACCGGCATGGACGCCATCGCGCACTGCATGGAAACCTTCATGTCGGCCGCCTTCAACCCGCCGGCCGACGGCATTGCGCTCGACGGCCTGGAACGCGGCTGGGCGCACATCGGGCAGGCCACGCGCAACGGCGCCGATCGCGAGGCGCGGCGGCAGATGATGAGCGCGTCGATGCAAGGCGCCATGGCCTTCCAGAAAGGGCTGGGCTGCGTGCATTCGCTCAGCCACAGCCTGGGCGGCATCAACCCCCGGCTGCACCACGGCACCTTGAATGCCGTGTTCCTGCCGGCGGTGGTGCGCTTCAACGCCGGCGCCGCCAGCGTGCAGGCCGAGCGGCGGCTCGAGCGCATGGCGCATGCGATGGGGCTCCAGGCCCCTGGCGACATTCCCGACGCCATTCGCGATCTCAACGCCAGGCTGGGCCTGCCGGCGGGCCTGTCGGCCATGGGTGTGGAGCGCGGCATGTTCGACCGCATCATCGAGCACGCCCTGCTCGACCACTGCCACAAGACCAACCCGCGGCTGGCTTCGGCGGAGGACTACCGGCAGATGCTCGAAGCGTCGATGTAGCGCTCCCGGCTCAGTGCCTGGCCAGCAGCGTGCTCGCGGCGATCACTTCGCGCAGCCGTTCGGTCACCGCCTGCGGCGCCTGCCACTGCGGCGCGCCGCGCATCACCGCGGCAAGCCGCCACAGCAGCTTCAACTCGCCATGGGCCTGTTGCAGCGGCTCGCCCGGCACGGCCCCGCTGCCCGCACAGAACTCGATGCGCAAGGGCCGCCCGCCCCGCTGCAGGCGCAACGCCGCGGCCTGGCGCTCGCACGAGCATTCGGCACTGGCATCCGCCAGGCCGCAGCGCCCGCGGATGAAGGACTCGAGCCGCCGCCGCCCTCGCGACAGGCGCTGCCGGTAGGCCGCCGGGCTGACGCCCAGGACTTCGGCGCCGTGCGCGGTATCGAGCGCGAAGATTTCGCTCAGCACGAGCGCGAGTCGATGCTCCACGTCCAGGCACATCAGCATGCCCTGCGTACAGCGCAGCCCCACCTCGCGGGCTTCCAGCCGCAGCGTCGGATCGGCGGTGTCGGCCGGCGACAGCGGGTGCTGCCGCGTGAGCGCCAGGCCGGCATCCAGCTGGCGGGTCATGTCGTCCAGGCTCGCATTCGCCTGCGACCGCCTTTTCTGCGCAGCATCACGCAGGTGGTTCGACGCGATGCTGTAGACCCAGGTGCGCAGGGCGCTGCGCCGCTCGAAGGTGGCCAGCGACGTGACGACCCGGATCAGGATCTCCTGGGTGGCGTCCTGCGCGTCGGCGAAATGGCCGAGCATCCGCAGCGCGAGGCGAAAGACATCGTGCTGCACCGCCTCCACCACCCGCCGCAGCGCCGCCTCGCTGCCGGCCAGCGCGGCCTCGACCTCCTGCAGCAGTTGTTCGTCATCGCCTTTCATGCGTCGGCTCCATGCGCAGGCTGTCCCAGCACCGCGATCGTGGCAAGCGCGGTGGCGACATGTTCGCGGCCGCCTTGCGTGGCGAGCGTGTAGACGTCGGCGCGGGCCACCACCTGCCGGCGACCCACGCGCACCACCTCGCCCACCGCTTCGAGCGTGCTCCCGCGCGCCGGCGCCAGCAGATGGATCTTGAATTCGGAGGTCACCACGTCGCCCACCACGGTGGCGGCGGCCCAGGAGCAGGCGGTGTCGGCCATGTAGCCCAGCACCGCGCCGTGCGCAGAGCCGTGGTGCTGGCGGTGTTCGGGGCGCAGCGGCACGCGCAGCACCACGCGGCCGGGGGTCACATCGGCCACCTCGGTGCCCATCCAGCGGGCGAACGGGCTGATGGCGATGACCTGGCGCGTGGCGGCGAACAGATCGGTGAAGTCGAAGGCGCTGCCGGTGGCCACTCGGGCGGCATCGGCAAGGCGGATCGGGGCGGACTCGGTCGTCATGGCAGTTCCTCTGCAAGCCTGGAACTGCCTTTGACGGTGTCAGGACCCGGTTTGTGACTGGGGCGCGAACCGTGGCTGCGCCACGCCGTCGATCATCACCGTCTCGACGAACATCGAGAACGGCCGCACCCACAGGGCACCCTCGCCGTACAGCGGCCGGTAGACAACCAGCGCCTCGTGGGTTTCGCTGTGGCGGGCCACGCCGTACACCTCGTAGAAGCCGCCCTTGTAGTGCCGGTAGCGCCCGGGAGCGAGCGCGGGCAGCGGCGGCAATGGATCCGTCTGTGCCATGTCTTCTCCCTTCATGAACGCTTGCGCGCCGACGCCTGGGCTGTGCGCATGAAGGCCTGCCTCTCCTTGCTCGCGCGCTCGAAGCGCCGGGCGATGCTGCCGCACACCAGGTCGCACAGCTGATAGACCGACTCGTCGGCGATGCGGTAGTACACGCTGGTGCCGCGGCTTTCACGTGCCACCAGGCCCTGCTTGGTCAGCATCGCCAGGTGACGCGACACGTTGGCCGCCGTGTAGCCGCACAGCTCGGCGAGCTCGCCCACGTTGCGCTCCCCCTCGCGCAGGAAATTGAGGATGCGCAAACGGGTGGGCTCGGACAGCGCCTGGAAATAGGTCGCGACCTGCTCCAGCGCCTCGGCGGACAAACCTTCCATGAGAAGACACGACTGGGGTGATGAGGCCTCCATGATGCATGAACGTGGCGCACCTTCCTGTCGTCTTTGCCTTGGTTGTTGTTTGACTATTTAGCTTATTAGCTAAATAATGCAACTCATCATGACGGCAAAACACCACCCGCCCGCAGAGTCCTTGCTGCCTGCCACACCCAGGCCGGTGCTTCACGCTGCCATGCTGGCGGCCGTGCTGCTCGGCCTGCACACCTCCTTTGCGGCCGAGGCGCCGGCACGGGCGACCGCCCTGGTCGAGACAGACGCCACGGCAGCCCGCACCGGTTTCGACGGCGTGGTCGAGGCCGTGCGACAGACCGCGGTGGCTGCGCAGGTTGCCGGCGCCATCGTCGGCATCGAGGTCAAGGTGGGCGACACGGTGAAAGCCGGCCAGGTGCTGGTGCGCATCGATGCACGGGCGGCCGAGCAGGCCGCCGCCGCCGGTGCCGCCCAGGTGCAGGCGGCCCGCGCCAGCCTGGTGTGGGCTGCGCGCGAGTTCGAACGCCAGAAGCAGCTCTTCGCACAGCAGTACATCAGCCAGGCCGCCCTCGACCGCGCCGAGGCGCAATTCAAGGCCGCGCAGGCCGAGACGCAGGCGCAGCTGGCCCAGGCGGGCGCGATGCGCACCCAGTCCGGCTTCCATGTCGTGAAGGCACCCTATGCCGGGGTGGTGGCCGAGCTGCCCGCCACGCTGGGCGACATGGCGCTGCCGGGCCGCCTGCTCGTGTCGCTGTACGACCCTTCGACACTGCGCGTCACCGCGGCCGTGCCCCAGTCGGCCGTGGCACGTCTTGGCGACGCGTCCGGCGTGCGCCTCGAACTGCCGGGCCAGCCCGCCGAGCGCCGGGTCGCCGCGGCAGCGCTGCAAGTCCTGCCGACCGCGGACCCCGCCACCCACACCGTGCTGCTGCGGCTGTCGCTGCCGCCGGGCCTCCAGGGCCTGGCACCCGGCATGTTTGCCCGCGCCTGGCTCCCGGTTCGGGCCACCACCGGCGCGCGGCTGTTCATCCCCACGCAGGCCGTGGTCAGGCGCGCCGAGATGACCGGCGCCTACGTGGTGGACGCCGCCGGCCGTGCCCTGCTGCGCCAGGTCCGGCTGGGCCCGTCAGCCGACGGCCGCACCGAGGTGCTCGCGGGCCTGTCGGCCGGCGAGCGCGTCGCCCTGGACCCGCAGGCCGCGGCCCGCCTGCCCTGACCGCCCCGCAACGATGAGCCGCCACGACAGCGCCCTCGGCCTCTCCGGACGCATCGCCGCCTTCTTCCAGCACGCGCAGATCACGCCGCTGCTGGCGCTCGCGGCGCTCCTGGTGGGCGGCTTCGCCGTGCTGGTGACGCCGCGCGAGGAAGAGCCGCAGATCAACGTCACCATGGCCAACGTGCTGGTGCCCTTCCCCGGAGCGTCGGTGCGCGACGTGGAGCAGATGGTCGCCACGCCGGCCGAGCAGGTGCTTTCGCAGATCGCCGGCGTCGAGCACGTGACCTCGGTGTCGCGACCCGGGCTGGCCGTGCTCACCGTGCAGTTCGAGGTGGGCGTGCCGCGCACCGAGGCGCTGGTGCGGCTGCACGACACCGTCCAGGCCAATGCCGACTGGCTGCCCGGCGGCCTGGGCGTGGCCACCCCGCTCATCAAGCCCAAAGGCATCGACGACGTGCCGATCGTCACGCTCACCCTCTTCAGCAAGGACCCCGATACCGGCGCCTTCGACCTGGAGCGCGTGGCCCACAGCCTCGAAGGCGATTTGAAGCGGGTGCCCGGCACGCGCGAGGTCGCCAGCCTGGGCGGCCCCGGACGCGCCGTGCTGGTCGAGATCGACACGGCCCGGCTGGCCGGCACTGGCCTCGTCGTGCCCGACCTTCGAGCCGCCCTGCAATCAGCCAACGCGGGCATGCCACTGGGCGAGCTGGTGTCGGGCAACCGGGCGGTGGCGCTCGAGTCCGGCACCTTCCTGCGCAGCGCCGCCGAGGTGGCCGAGCTGGTGGTGGGGGTGCACGGCGGCAAGCCGGTCTTCCTGCGCGACGTGGCCAGCGTACGCGATGGTGCCCCGCCCGCCTCGCGCTACGTGTGGCACGGCGTGGCCGGCGGCGCAGAGTATCCGGCGGTGACGCTGGCGGTCACCAAGAAGCCCGGCGAGAACGCGATCGCGGTGGCCGACGCCCTGCTGCAGCGGGTGCAGTCGCTGCGCAACACGGTGATCCCGGCCGGCGTGGAAGTGGCCGTCACCCGCAACTACGGCGCCACCGCCAACGACAAGGCGATGAGGCTGATCCAGAAGCTGCTGTTCGCCACCGCCTCGGTGGTGGCGCTGGTGTTCGTGGCGCTGGGCCGGCGCGAGGCTGCCATCGTGGGTGCGGCCGTCATTCTCACGCTCGCCGCCACCTTGTTCGCCTCCTGGGCCTGGGGCTTCACGCTCAACCGGGTCTCGCTGTTCGCGCTGATCTTCTCCATCGGCATCCTGGTGGACGACGCCATCGTGGTGGTCGAGAACATCCACCGCCACCAGCAGCTGCGCCCGGGCAGGCGGCTGGCAGAGATCATCCCTCGCGCGGTGGACGAAGTCGGCGGGCCCACCGTCCTCGCCACCCTGACGGTGATCGCCGCGCTGCTGCCCATGGCCTTCGTCTCCGGGCTGATGGGGCCGTACATGAGCCCCATCCCCATCAACGCCAGCATGGGCATGCTGCTGTCGCTGGCGATCGCCTTCACGGTGACGCCCTGGCTGGCGCGATGGTGGATGAAGGCCGCCCACGGCGACGATCAAGGCACGCACGACGGTCTGGGCAGCCGGCTCGGCCCGCTGTTCGAACGCGTGTTCCGCCCGCTGCTCGACGAGCAACGAGGTCGGCGCAGCCGCCGTTTCGCGGGGCTCGGCGTGGCCGCGCTGGTTGCCGTGTCGCTGGCCCTGCCCGCCACCGGCCTGGTGCGGCTGAAGATGCTGCCCTTCGACAACAAGTCGGAGTTCCAGGTGGTGGTCGACATGCCGGCCGGCACGCCGGTCGAGCAGACCGCAGCCGCGCTGCGCGAGCTGGGCGCACACCTGGCCACCGTGCCCGAGGTGACCGACTACCAGGCCTATGCCGGCATGGCCGCGCCGATCAACTTCAACGGCCTGGTGCGGCAGTACTACCTGCGCGCCGGCGGCGAAGTGGGTGACATCCAGGTCAACCTGGCCGACAAGCATCTGCGCGACGAGCAGAGCCACGCCATCGCGATGCGCGAGCGCCCGGCCCTGCAGCGCATCGGCGCCCGTTTCGGGGCCAACGTGAAGGTGGTCGAGGTGCCGCCCGGCCCGCCGGTGCTGTCGCCCATCGTGGCCGAGGTCTACGGGCCCGAGGCCGAAGGCCGACGGGAAGTGGCCAAGGCGGTGCGCTCGGCGTTCGAGCAGACGCCCGGCATCGTCGACGTGGACGACAGCAGCATCGCGGCGGCGCCGCGCACGGTGCTGGTAGTGGACCGCCGCAAGGCGGCGCTGCTGGGGGTGTCGCAGCAGGCCGTCGTGAGCACGCTGCGCGCGGGCCTGGCCGGCGAGGCGGCCGGCTATCTGCATGACGAGACCAAGTACCCCGCCGCGGCCGTGCTGCAGCTGCCCGCCGAGCGGCATGGCGACCTGGAAGCGCTGCTGCAGCTGGCCGTGCGCAGCGCCGGCGGCCGGCTGGTGCCCATTCGGGAGCTGGTGACCGCAAGCGACACGCAGCGCGAACAACCGGTCTTCCACAAGGACCTGCTGCCGGTGAACTACGTCGTGGGCGACATGGCCGGCGAGCTGGACAGCCCGCTGTACGGCATGTTCGCCATGCGTTCCGGCCTCGCCGGCATCCACGTGCCCGGCGCCGGCACGCTGGACGAGTACTTCATCAGCCAGCCGGCGGACCCGTATCGCGGCTACGCGATCAAGTGGGACGGCGAATGGCGGATCACCTACGAGACCTTCCGCGACATGGGGGCGGCCTACGCGGTGGGACTGGTGCTGATCTACCTGCTGGTGGTGGCCCGGTTCGGCTCCTACCTCGTGCCGCTGATCATCATGGCGCCGATCCCGCTCACCCTCGTGGGCGTGATGCCGGGCCATGCGCTGCTCGGTGCGCAGTTCACCGCCACCAGCATGATCGGCATGATCGCGCTGGCCGGCATCATCGTGCGCAACTCCATCCTGCTGGTGGACTTCATCAACCTGCAGCTGGACGCCGGCGTGCCCCTGAAGGAGGCCATCGTGCGTTCGGTCGCCACGCGTGCCCAGCCGATCGCACTGACCGGCCTGGCGGCCATGGTCGGCGCCTTCTTCATCGTCGACGACCCCATCTTCAACGGGCTCGCGATCTCGCTGATCTTCGGCATCCTGGTCTCCACGCTGCTCACGCTGGTGGTCGTCCCGCTGCTCTATTTCGTGGCCTGGCGCCACCGCCCGGTTTCCCGTTTCGTCCCCGCTGTTGAAGGAGCAATGACATGACCTCGTGGCAAGCCGTTCGTCTGATCGCCGGCATCTTCATCCTGCTGTCGCTGGCGCTGGGCATTCCGGGCACCCCACTGTTCGTGAGCGAATGGTGGCTGGCCTTCACCGCCTTCGTCGGCCTGAACCTGCTGCAAAGCGCGTTCACCGGCTGGTGCCTGACGGAAAGCTTGCTGCGCAGGCTGGGACTGCAGCCCGGCTGCTGAATGCGCAGACACCGGCCATCGGCCCCGCTGCGCACCTGCCTGCTGCAGAAGCGCTGAGCAGCGCTGCCGCGTTCAGGCCGCCTGCACTTCCTGGCCCGCAAGCTTGTTGCGCGGCACGGCCTGGTCGATCAGGCGCGGCCGCGGCAGCTTCAGCTCGGCCATCTGGGCGATGAAGCTCTCGCGCGTGTGGCCGGCAAAACGCGGATTGCTGCGCCGCTCGGCGCCGATGGTGCTGTGCGTGCGGCCGTGGTAGTCGTGGCCGGGCAGCACGATGGTGTGGTCCGGGAGCGTGAACAGCTTGCGCGTCACGCTGTCCCACAGCGCGCCGGCGTCGCCGTTCTGGAAGTCGGTGCGGCCGCAGCCCCCGATGAGCAGCGTGTCGCCGGTGAGCAGGCGGTCCACCCACAGGAAGCAGCAGCTGCCGGGCGTGTGGCCGGGGGTGGTGATGACCTGCAGGTGGTCACCGCCGAAGCGCACACGGTCGCCTTCGGCCAGCGGCCGGTCGTAGCCTGCGGCATGGCACTCGGCGCCCACCATCGTCTTCGCGCCGGTGTCGGCGCGCAGCGCGCTGGCGGCCGTCACGTGGTCGGCATGCACGTGCGTGTCGACCACGGCCACCAGGCGCACCGCCAGCTCGCGCAGCAGCTTGAGGTCGCGCTGCACCTGCGGAAGCACCGGGTCCACGATCACGGCCTCGCGGGTGGGCTCGTCGACGAGCAGGTAGGTGTAGGTGCTGGATTCGGGGTCGAAGAGCTGGCGGAACATGGACGTCTCCACGCTCGTGAGGAGCGTCGATGATGCGCCTTTTGGCGGACGATTTCAGTTTTCAGTGGCAACGGCCGGTGCGGCCCATTCTTCGCGCGCACGCCCGGCAGCGTGCGCCCCGCTACGGGGGGCCGTCAGACCGCGGCTTCGATCGGCACGCTGGCGGCATCAGCCAGCTGCGTCACCATCACCTGGTCGATGCGGTAGTTGTCGACGTCCATCACCTCGAAGCGGTGGCCGTGCCAGGTCACGCAGTCGGTGCGCCGGGGCACCCGCCGCAGCATCACCATCAGGAAGCCCGCCAGCGTGTCGTACTGGCCGCGCTGCGGCAGCTCGGCCGGGTCCAGCTCCAGCGCGCGCAGCACGTCGACGATGGGCGTGAGCCCGTCCATCAGCCAGGAGCCGTCGTCGCGGCGAACGATCTGCTCCTCGTCCCCCGGCGACACCAGGCTGCCCATCACCGTGCTCATCACGTCGTTGAGGGTGATGACACCCACCACCAGGCTGTACTCGTTGACGATGACCGCGAAGTCTTCGTGCGCCTGCCGGAACTGCGTGAGCATCTCCGACAGCGTGATGCGGTCGGGCACCAGCAGCACCTTCTGCAGCAAGCCCTTGGCAGCCTCGCCGCGCAGGCCGATCGGCTCCTGCTTCAGCACGCGGGCGAACAGGTCGGCCGCGTCCACGTAGCCCACCACCTGGTCGATGTGCTTGTCGCACACGAGGTAGGTCGAATGCGGCTGCGCCGCGATGCGCGCGCGGATCAGCTCCTCGTCGTCGTCCTGGAGCAGGTACACGATGCGCTCGCGCGTGGTCATGGCGCTTTCGACGGTACGGGTGTCGAGCTCGAACACGTTCTCGATGACCTGCTGCTCCTGCTGGTGCAGCACGCCGGCCTGCGTGCCGGCCTCGGCCATGGCCAGGATGTCGTCGGGCGTGATGCGGTCGTCGCGCTGCTCGGGCAGGCCGAACAGCTTGAACAGCAGGCTGGCCAGGCCGTTGAACACCCACACCACCGGGCTCAGCAGCGTCATCCACCAGCGCATCGGACCCACCACGCGCACGGCGGCGCGTTCGGGCTCCGTCATGCCCAGCCGCTTGGGGAACAGGTCGGAAAACAGGATGAACAACGACGTGATGGCCAGGAAGGAGGCCAGGAACCCCATCGTCTCGGCCGTGCGCGGCTCCATCACGTACGACAGCACCGACACGAAGTAAGGCGTCAGCGCCCCTTCACCGACGATGCCGCCGAGGATGGCCACCATGTTCTGGCCGATCTGCACCACGGTGAAGTAGTTGCCGGGCTGCTGCTGCACGACGAGCACGCGCTCGGCACGCGCGTCTCCTTCATCGGCCATCTGCCGCAGCCGCAGGCGGCGGGCGGCCGCCATCGAGATCTCCGCGATGGAAAGGAAGGCGCTCGTGGCGATGAGCGCGGCAATGGCGGCGAGGCTGCCGGTGAGTCCCATGGCGTGCGAGTGTAGACGCGCCGCTTGGCGCGATCAGGGGGCGATGAAAGCGCGATCAGAGTGCGCTCAGCGCGTCGACGGGGGCGCCGCGCTCCAGCCATTGCGCCCATTCGTCGGCCAGCCGCTCGCTTTCGTCCACCGCGCGCTGCCAGGCCTTCACGCGGCTGGCGAGGTCGGTGCCGTAGCGCTTGAAGTCGGCACGGTCGGGCAGCTTGGCATTGGGCAGCGTGGCCACCCATTCGGGCGCCGGGGCGAGCACCACCACGTTGTCGAGGAAGGGCGTGCTGCGATGCCGATGCTTGAGCATCTTGTCGAGCCAGCCCGGCACCACCTGCTTCTGGAAGTGCGGATAGAGCACCAGGCCGCCGCCCTGCATCGAGCGGTAGTTCCAGTGCAGGTGGTAGTCGGTGATGCCGCCGTCCCAGTAGGCGCCGGGCGGGCCGCCCGGGATGTCGTGCACCGCCTTCAGCACGAAGGGAATGGAGCAGGAGGCCAGCAGGGCCGGCCTGAAGTTCTGCGGCGTGAGCCTGACCTTGCGGTGGCGCAGGTCGTTCAGGTCCACCGGCATGTCCTCGCCGTGCGACGAGAACACCACGCGCTCCAGCCAGGCGCCCAGCCCCTTGCGGGTGAAGGCGTTGGTGAGCGTGGCGCCCAGGTAGCCCAATGGCGTGCGCAGGCGGCCCTCGCGCCCCAGCACGTGGCGCCCGCGCGAAGTGACGATGTGCAGCCGCAGCCGCGGGTGTTCGATCAGGGCCTCGACCTGGCCGTCGAAGAACTGCAGCAGCTCGCGCTCGAACTCCCGGCTCACCTGCTCGGCGGTGGGCATCTTGCGGCCGGGCTCGAGTTCGTAGTCCTGGTGGATGTAGTCATGGGCGAGCCGCTCGAACCCCGCCACCGGATCGACCAGCGCGCCGGTGGCCATGCGCCAGGCACCGATGGAGGCGCCCACCAGGTGCACGGTGTGGCCGGTCGGCGGCAGCCAGCGGCCGAACAGGTGGCGGTCGAGGTGGTTGAGCACCAGGCCCTTGGGGCCGCCGGCGGCACCGGCGATGACACGGACATCCTGCGGCTGCAGGCCTTGTTGTTCGATGCGGGCCCGCGCACTGGGGCCGGCGTAGATGCGTAGCGCTTGCATGGCGCGAGATGTTAAGGGGCTGCTCCACGTGCGGCTCCGAATGGCGTCAGCAGGCCCTTGGCCTATGCTCGCGGGCTTTCGTCGCGGGCTTTCGGTTCGCACCTTCGAAGGACGACTTCCCGATGACCGGCAACACGACCACCCCCCGTGGCCAGGCGCGCGGCGCCAGCTCGCTGCTGCCCGCCGCCGTCGGCCCTCTCGCCTGCCTGGCGATGTACGGGCTGGGCGCGGCCGGCGGTGCCGCGCCCATGCTCGCTTCGCTGCTGCTGGCGGCCCTGCTCTTCGGGGCCGTGCAGCCCGGCACCCGCTGGGCCCCGGCCTGCTTCGCGCTGGCCGGCGTGGTGCTCCTGGCCATGGCCGCGGGTGCGGTGCCGGGGTTCGGCCGCGTGCCGCTGGGCGGGGCGTCCGTCAACGCCGCGAAGGCCGTGGCGGGGCTGGCGGCGGTGGCCATGTTCCCCTCGCGCTGGGCATGGAACCGGCGCTGCACCTTCATCGCCGTGGCCTGCCTGGCGGGTGTGCCCCTGCTGGCGCTGTCGGTGGGCTTCGTGCGCTGGGCACCGGCCGCACCGCAGACCTTGCTCGCCTTTGCGCTGGCCAACGCGTTCACCGTGCTGGCCGAGGAATGGTTCTTCCGCCACTGGGTGCAGCGCCCGCTGGCGCGCCGGGGCTCGACCGTGGCGCTCGTGGCGAGCGCCGTGCTGTTCGGGCTGGCCCATCTGGGCGGCGGTACGACCTTCGCACTGCTGGCCACGGTGGCCGGCCTGGCCTATGCCGGCGTCTACCTCGCCAGCGGCGGCAGCCTGTGGGCCGCGGCGGCCTTGCATTGGGCGCTGAACCTGCTGCGCGTGACGTTTTTCGGATGAAGGGCGATTACTTGCACCTCGTCAGTAGTAACCCGTAGATGACGCCCCCCGGAAGACAGCCATAAGAGCCAACCGTACCAAGCTGTCGAGGAGTATTAGAGATGGACCGTCGAACCTGCCTGCAAGCTACCGCTGGCGCATTGATTTCAGCGATGGGCGTGGCTGCGTATGCGCAGGCCGGCTCCAAGGCGAAGGCGGGTGCCGCAGGCACCCCTGCAGCGCTGCCTCTGCTGCGCATCTACATCCCGGGCGGCGCCGGCGGCGGCTGGGACCAGACCGGGCGGGCGCTGGGTGCCGCCATCCAGTCGGCCGGGCTCGCGCAGCAGGTGGAGTACGAGAACAAGGGCGGCAAGGGCGGCACCATCGGCCTGGCCGACTTCGTGGAGCGCTACAACCGCGACCCGGCCGCGCTCATGGTGGGCGGCATGGTGATGGTGGGCGCCATTGCGGTGAACCACCCCAAGACCACGCTCGCCCAGGTCACGCCGATCGCCAGGCTCACCAGCGACTACATGGTGCTGGTGGTGCCGGCCAATTCGAAGCTGAAGGACATGAAGGCGCTCGTGGCCGCCATGCAGCAGGACCTGGGCTCCGTCACCTTCACCGGCGGCTCGACCGGTGGCGTGGACCACATGCTCGCCGGCATGATGGCCCGGCAGCTGCGCCTGGACGCCGGCGCCTTGAAGTACGAAGCCACCAGCAGCGGCAAGGAAGCAATGGCGCTGCTGGCGAACGGCAAGGCCCAGGTCGCGATCTCCAGCTACAGCGAGTTCAAGACCGACATCGAGAACAAGACGCTCATTCCGCTGGCCACCTCGTCGCGCAAGTCGCTGTACGGCATCCCGTCGCTTTCGGAACGCGGCGTATCGACCGAACTGGCCAACTGGCGCGGGGTGTTCGGGCCCGGGCTGGTGAGCGAGGAGCAGAAGGAGGCGCTGCGCCGCATCGTCATCAGGGCAACCGAGACGCCGGCCTGGCGCCAGTCGCTGCTCGACAACAGCTGGATCGGCGCCCTGCTCTACGGCAAGGAATTCGCCGACGCGCTGGAGATCGAGCAGGGCATCGCCAGTGCCGTGACGCTGATGCTCAAGCTCAAGAAGAGCTGAGGCGGGGCGCCCGCCGGGCGCCCTTCCCCCCGGTGCTTCAGCCGGCCTTGATGACGCCGCAGGCGATGCGTGCGCCGGCGTTGCCGGTGGGCTGCGTCTTGTAGTCGTCGGGGTTGGCGTGGACGATGAGGCCCTTGCCGACGAGGTCCGTCGCGCCGGAGCCGACGGTCACGCCGGTGAGCTTGAAGGTGGCCTCGGCATAGCCGTTGGCATCGGCCTTGAGCCCCGGCATGTCGCCGGCATGGTGGTCGGCATGCTGCGGGCCGTGCGGCTTGCCCGTCGGGTTGAAGTGCCCGCCGGTGCTCATGCCGTCGCCGCTGGAGCAGTCGCCTTTCTCATGCGCGTGGAAGCCGTGTTCCTGGTTGGGCTTGAGGCCCGCCACCTTCACGCGCACCTGCACCCCGTCGGGCAGTTGCGTGAACCAGGCGGTGCCCGAAGCGGTGTTGCCCGTGGTGGCCTGCAGCGTTGCCACGGCCGTGGGGCCGGAAGCCAGGGCGGCGGCAGGCTTGGCGGCGGCCGCCTGCGGCGCGCTGGACATGTCTGCGCAGGCCGCGGCCAGGGCGGCCAGGGTGGTGACGGCAAGAACGCTGGCGTATCGATTCATGCAGGAACTCCTTGGGTTGTGATTCGTTGAGCGGTTCACGCGACCTGCGGAGTTTCCGACGATACGGACGCGCCGTCACCACCAAGAACGCGGTGACGAAACGCGCCGTTCAGCGCTTGGTCTGCAGCTTGGCAAAGGCCGCCGCCATGGCGTTCTGCGCGGCGGGCTGGCCGGCCCCTCTGCTGCCACCACCGCCACCACCGCCGCTGCCGCCAATGCGTTCATTGCGCGCCGCCGGGCGGAAGTTGTTGTCGCCGCGTTCACCGCGCGGCGCCGGCGCCGCGTCGAGCTTCATGGTGAGCGAGATGCGCTTGCGGGCGAGGTCGACCTCCAGCACCTTCACCTTGACGATGTCGCCGGCCTTCACCACTTCGCGCGCGTCGTTGACGAACTTGTTCGACAGCTGGCTCACGTGGACCAGGCCGTCCTGGTGGACGCCCAGGTCCACGAAGGCGCCGAACTGGGCCACGTTGCTCACCGTGCCCTCGAGCACCATGCCTTCGGCGAGGTCCTTGATGTCTTCGACACCGTCGTTGAAGCGGGCCACCTTGAAGTCCGGGCGCGGGTCGCGGCCGGGCTTCTCGAGTTCGGCCAGGATGTCCTTCACCGTGATGGCGCCGAACTTCTCGTCGGCAAAGGCCTCGGGCCGGAGCGAGCGGATCACGTCGCTCCTGCCCATCACTTCGGTGATCGGCTTGCCGGTCGCTGCCAGCATCTTCTCGACCACCGGGTAGGTCTCGGGGTGCACGCCCGACACGTCGAGCGGGTTGTCGCCACCGCGGATGCGCAGGAAGCCGGCGGCCTGCTCGAAGGTCTTTTCGCCCAGGCCCGCCACCTCGCGCAGCTGGCGGCGGTTCTTGAAGGCGCCGTTGGCGTCGCGCCAACGGACGATGCTGGCCGCCACCGCCGCAGACAGGCCCGACACGCGCGCCAGCAGCGGCGCAGAGGCCGTGTTGAGGTCCACGCCCACCGAGTTCACGCAGTCCTCGACCACGGCGTTCAGGCTGCGGGCCAGCTCGCTCTGGTTGACGTCGTGCTGGTACTGGCCCACGCCGATGCTCTTGGGTTCGATCTTCACCAGCTCGGCCAGCGGGTCCTGGACACGCCGCGCGATCGACACCGCGCCGCGCAGGCTGACGTCGAGCTCGGGCAGTTCCTTGCTCGCGTACTCGGAGGCCGAATACACCGAGGCCCCGGCTTCGCTGACCACCACCTTCTCGAGCGGCGTGCCCGGCGCCATCTGCTGGATGCGCTTGATGAGGTCGGCCGCCAGCTTGTCGGTCTCGCGGCTGGCGGTGCCGTTGCCGATGGCGATGAGGTTCACGCCATGCGTGGCCGCCAGGCGGCCCAGCGTGTGGATGGAGCCCTCCCAGTCGCGCTTGGGCTCGTGCGGATACACGGTCGCGGTATCGACCACCTTGCCGGTGTCGTTGACCACCGCCACCTTCACGCCGGTGCGGATGCCGGGGTCCAGGCCCATCACCACGCGCTTGCCGGCAGGCGCGGCCAGCAGCAGGTCGCGCAGGTTCTCGGCGAACACCTTGATGGCCACCTTCTCGGCCTCCTCGCGCAGGCGGGCGAACAGGTCGCGCTCCAGGCTGAGGCTCAGCTTGACCTTCCAGGTCCAGGCGATGCACTTGCGGATGAGGTCGTCAGCCGGCCGCTTGCCGTGGCTCCAGCCCAGGTGGCGCGCGATGCGCCCCTCTGCGAGCGAGGGCTGCCCCGGCACCACCTCTTCGTCGAGCACCAGCTTGGCGTCGAGGAACTCCAGCGTGCGGCCGCGAAAGACGGCCAGCGCCCGGTGCGAGGGCACTCGGCTGATCGGCTCGTCGTAGTCGAAGTAGTCGCGGAACTTGGCGATGTCGGGGTTGTTCTCGTCCTTGCCGTCCATCAGCTTCGACTTGAACAGGCCCTCTTCCCACAGCCACTCGCGCAGCTTGCCCACCAGCGCGGCGTCTTCGGCCCAGCGCTCGGACAGGATGTCCCGCACGCCGTCGAGCACCGCGAACGCATCGGCAAAGCCGGCCTCGGCATTGACGAAGCCGGCGGCCTCGGCCATCGGGTCGAGCGACGGATCGGCGAACAGCTTGTCGGCCAGCGGCTCGATGCCCGCCTCGCGGGCGATCATGGCCTTGGTGCGGCGCCTGGGCTTGTAGGGCAGGTAGATGTCCTCGAGCTCCTGCTTGGTGGGCGCCGCTTCCACGGCGGCGCGCAGCTCGGGCGTCAGCTTGCCCTGCTCCTCGATGCTCTTGAGCACCGCGGCGCGGCGCTCTTCGAGCTCGCGCAGGTAGGTGAGGCGCGCTTCGAGGTCGCGCAGCTGGGTGTCGTCCAGGCCGTCGGTCGCTTCCTTGCGGTAGCGCGCGATGAAGGGCACGGTGGCCCCGCCGTCCAGCAGTTCGACGGCGGCATTCACTTGGGCCGGCCGAACCTTCAGCTCGGCGGCGATTTGCAGCAGGATCTTTTCCAAAACTAGAGACGTCGGGTCGCGGGAAACGGGCGAGTTTGCCATAGCGGGCGGGGCCGAAAACCGCTTGACTCCCCGGCAGGAACCGCAGTTTGTGAGCAGAGGTTCTCGCCGCGGCCCGGCCGGCCGCCACCCACCGTTCACCCTGTCCTGGCGACGATTGCAGGCAGCCGTTTCGCACTTCGTCACCGGAGCCGGCGCCAAGCCACGGCATGCCCCTACGATGGCGGCCATGACGCAGCCTCCCCTCCTGCCGCACCCCGCCCCGCCACACCGCCGCGACCGGTCGCTGTGGCTGGGCTACGCCGGGCTGTGCCTGCTGGCTTGGGTGCTGTACGGGGTGGCCGGCACCGACTGGCAGCGCGGCGGCCTGCGGACCTTCGACGCGCTGTACGAAGCCACCTGGAATCTCGCGCCGGGCATGCTGCTGGGCGCGCTGGTGCTGCCTTGGGCGCGGCGGCTGCAGCGCCTGGCCCCGCCCTGGCCGCTGCGCGCCGCCCTCCACGTGCTCGGCGCCGCGGTGTTCGCCGTCCTCTGGCATGCGATGGACTTCGCCCTCTCGTGGTGGTTCTTCGGCCCGGACCACGCGTGGGCGACGCTGGCTCAGCAACTGCTGTGGCGCAGCGCCTGGGCGGTGTTCGTGTACCTCGCGATCTACCTGGGTTTCAGCGGCGCGCTGCATGCGCACCGCGCACGCGACGCCGCGGTGAGCGCGGCTCAGGCCGAATCGGCCCTGGTGCGCGCCGAGCTGGCCGTGATCAGCGGCAAGCTCAACCCGCACTTCCTGTTCAACACGCTCAACTCGATCCACTTCCTGATGCGCCGCGACACTCCCGCGGCCGAACAGGCGCTGCTCGGCTTCGCCCGCATGATGCGCTACCTGCTGGACAGCCGGCGTGGCGCCGCCGACCGCGTGCCGCTGCGCGAGGAGCTCGATTTCGTGCGCGACTACCTCGCGCTCGAGTCGCTGCGCCTGGGCGCGCGGCTGCAGGTGCAATGGGCCGTCGACGAGACGGCCCTGGACGACGAGATCCCGCCGCTCACGCTCCAGCCGCTGGTCGAAAACGCCATCGCCCACGGCATTGCGCCGCGCGTCGAAGGCGGCACCGTGCGCATCGAAGCGCGCCGCACCGAGGGCGACGGCACGCTGTCGCTGCAGGTGGCCGACGACGGTGCGGGCTGCGACTGGCCGCCCGCCGCGTCGGGCCCGGGCGGCCGGGGCGTCGGCCTGCACTCGCTGATGCGCCGGTTCGAGATGGACTACGAAGGCCGTGCGCGGCTGGACGTATCCACCGCCCCGGGCGCGGGCTTCCGGGTCCACATCGTGATTCCTCAACTCGAGCTGCTCCACCCATGAAGCGTTTCCGAACCCTCATCGCCGAGGACGAGCCCCTGGCCGCCGAAGGCCTGGCCGACTGGGTGCGCGAGCTGCCGCAGCTGGAGCTGGCGGCCGTGTGCGCCGACGGCGACAGCGCGCTGCGCAGCATCCGCGACCTGCAACCGGACCTCGTGCTGCTGGACATCCAGATGCCCGGGCGCACCGGGCTGGAGGTGCTGCGCGCACTGTCGGCCGACGAATGCCAGCCCGCCGTCATCTTCACCACCGCCTACGACGAACACGCCCTCACCGCCTTCGAGCTGCATGCGGTGGACTACCTGCAGAAGCCGTTTGCGCAGGAACGCTTCAACGAAGCGGTCGAGCATGCGCTGTCGCGCCTGGCCGGCGGCGAGGCGGCGGCACTGCTGCCGGCGCTCGCATCCGCCGCGCGGGCTGAGCAGGACGACGAACCGCTGGTGCGCCTGCTGGTGCGCGACGGCCCGCGCATCGTGCCGCTGATGGTCGAGGAGATCGAGCACCTGCGCTCGGACACGAAATACACCGCCGTCACCAGCCGGGGCCGCAGCTACCTGGTGCGCCTGCCGATCGCGAGCTTCGAGAAGCGGCTCGATGCACGGCGCTTCCTCAAGGTGAACCGTTCCTGCCTCATCAACCTCGACTACGTCGAGACCATGACGCCCGACGAAGGCTCGCAATACGTGATCCGCCTGCGCGACGGCACCAGCGTCACGGCCAGCCGCGAGGTGTCGAAACAGCTGAGGTCGCAGATCGTATGAAACGACGCCCATTCCTGTTCGTGTTCGCGCTGGCGGCGCCCCTGCTGCTGGCCCCGGTGTGCCAGGCCCAGTCCAGCGCCGTACGTGCCATCTCGCCAGGCAGCTTCGATGCCATCGACATCTCGGGTTCCGCCGTCGTGAGGTTCGAGCAGGGTCCCCGCGACGAGGTGCTGTTCGAGGGCGACGACACCGCGCAGAACGCGCCCGAACTCGAGGTGCGCAACGGCACCCTCCTGCTGCACCAGGGCGGCGCCTGGAAGTTCTGGAACGCCCGCAAGCTGCACCTGCTGGTGAAGGCACGGGCCCTGAGACGGGTGAGCATTGCTGGCGCCGCGGACTTCCATGCCCCCTCGCCGGTGAAGACCGACACGCTGGCGATCGACATCTCCGGCGCCGGCAGCGCCCGCTTCGACCAGCTCAAGGCCGACCAGCTCAACTTCACGGTCTCTGGCGCGGGCGACGGGCAGATGGCCGGCGCGGTGGGGACGGTGAACGTGCAGATTTCGGGCAAGAGCCACTTCGCCGGCGGCCGGCTCGCGAGCGAGCGGGCGCAGGTCACGATCAACGGCGTCGGCAGCGTGGAGGTGTGGGCCGCCTCGCAGCTCGACGTCTCGATTTCGGGCGTGGGCAGCGTGGACTACTGGGGCTCGCCGGTCGTCCGGCGCACGGTGGCCGGCCGCGGCGAGATCAACGAGCGGGGGAAGCGCTGAGCCGCTGGAGCACCCCGTGTGCCGCGATGCGGCCGCCGGCCAGGCAGGCGGTCAGCAGGTAGCCGCCGGTGGGTGCTTCCCAGTCGAGCATCTCGCCGGCGCAGAAGACGCCCGGCAGCGCCCGCAGCATCAGGGTCTCGTCCAGCGCGTCGAAGCTCACGCCGCCAGCGGTGCTGATGGCCTCGTCGATAGGCCGCGGAGCGACCAGGCGCAGCGGCAGCGCCTTGATGGACGCGGCCAGCCGTGCGGGGTCGTTGAACATCTCGGCCGGCAGCACTTCTCGCAGCAGCGCTGCCTTCACGCCGTGCAGGCCGAGGCGGCTTTGCAGGTGGCTGGCCATGGAACGCGAGCCGCGAGGATGGGCCACCTCGGCCAACACGCGAGCCGGCTCGTGGGCGGGCAGCAGGTCGAGGTGGAGGGTGGCGCTGCCGGCGGCCGCGATCTCGTCGCGCAGCAGCGCGGACGCGGCATAGATGAGGCTGCCTTCGACGCCGCCCTCGGTAACGATGAACTCGCCCGCACGCTGGAACTGCGTTCGGCCGTCGGCGCTGCAGAAGGAGAGCGTCACCGGCTTCAGCGGCTCGCCGGCATGGCGGCTGCGGAAATGCTCGCTCCAGCCCTGCGCGGGGCGGCCCGGGGGCGCCGCCGCGCCCTGCCCCACGTCGAACCCGCAGTTCGCAGGCTGCAGCGGCACGATCTCGACACCTCGTTCACGCAGCAACGCCGCCCAGGCGCCGTCGGAGCCCAGCCGGGCCCAGCTGGCGCCGCCCAGGGCGAGCAGCACGGCATCCGCATGCACCTCGTTTTCGCCGGCGGGCGTGGCGAAGCGCAACCCGTGCCCTGCCCCTTCGGCAAAGCCGAGCCAGCGATGCCGCATGTGGAAACGCACGCCGGCCTCGCGCAGCCGGTGCAGCCAGGCACGCAGCAGCGGCGCGGCCTTGAGGTCGGTGGGAAACACGCGGCCGGAGGTGCCCACGAAGGTGTCGATGCCCAGGCCCCGGGCCCAGTCGCGCAGATCGTTCGCACCGAAGGCCTGCAGCCAGGGCTCGAGCTGTGTCCGGCGGGCGCCATAGCGGCCGAGGAAGGGCTCGAAGCCCTCGGAGTGGGTGAGGTTCAGGCCGCCCTTGCCGGCCAGCAGGAACTTGCGGCCGACCGAGGGCATGGCGTCGTAGAGGTCGACCTCGGCGCCGCCCGCGGCCAGCACTTCGGCGGCCATCAGGCCGGCTGGGCCGCCGCCGACGATGGCGACCTTGACGGACATCGGAGGCGGCAAGGGCCTACCCCGCCTTCAACCCCAGCTTCTCGAACAGCGCTTCGTCGCGCGCCACGTCGGGGTTGCCGGTCGTGAGCAGCTTCTCCCCATAGAAAACGGAGTTGGCCCCCGCCAGGAAGCACAACGCCTGCACGGCCTCGCTCATTTCCTGCCGCCCGGCCGACAGGCGCACCCGCGCCTTCGGCATGGTGATGCGGGCCACGGCGATGGTGCGCACGAATTCGAGCGGATCGAGCTTGTCGGTGCCGTGCAGCGGCGTGCCTTCCACCTGCACCAGTTCATTGATCGGCACCGACTCGGGATACGGGTCCATGTTGGCCAGCTGCGCGACGAGCCCGGCGCGCTCGCGGCGCGACTCGCCCATGCCGACGATGCCGCCGCAGCACACCGACATGCCGGCCTCGCGCACGTTGGCCAGCGTGTCCAGGCGCTCCTGGTAGTCGCGCGTGGTGATGATGCGGCCGTAGGCTTCGGGCGCGGTGTCGAGGTTGTGGTTGTAGTAGTCGAGGCCGGCTTCACGAAGCGTCTGCGCCTGCGGCTTGCTCAGCATGCCCAGCGTGCAGCAGGTCTCGAGGCCCAGTGCCTTGACCTCCTTCACCAGCACCGCGACCTTCTCGACGTCCCGGTCCTTGGGCTCGCGCCAGGCGGCCCCCATGCAGAAGCGCGTGGCGCCGGCATTCACCGCGGCCTTGGCCGCATCGACCACGGCCTGCACGTCCATCAGCTTGCCGGCTTCGACCCCGGTGTCGTAGTGCACCGACTGCGGGCAATAGCCGCAGTCCTCCGGGCAGCCGCCCGTCTTGATGGACAGCAGCGTCGAACGCTGCACTTCGTTGGCGTCGAAGTACTCGCGGTGCGTCTGCTGCGCACGCCACAGCAGGTCGTTGAAGGGCAGCTCGAACAACGCTGCCACGGCGTCCACCGGCCAGCGCTGCTGCTGGGCGGCGGCCGCGGCCACCGCTTGCGCGCTGGTGCGGCGGACGAGTTGAATGGTCTGGTGGCTCATGAAGGGGGTCTCTCAGACGACAAGCCGGGGTTTCTACCACAGCCCCGGCCCCCTCCCCGGGGCCTTTCAGTAACCGGTGGCCCGGCTCCAGCGCTGCTGCGCCGCCAGGAAGGTGGATTCGCCCACCTCCTCGACTTCGATGCGGCTGCCGGCGTTGAACTCGGAGATCAGGTCGTTGCGGCCCCGCGCCATGGCGCGCGGGTCGCGCTTGATGAGGGTGACGTCCAGGGCAGCGCGCAGGCCGATCAGCCCGCGCGGGGCGCCGGCGTCGAGCACCGTGTCGAGCTGGTTGGCCGTCTTGCGCAGCACCGGGGGCGGCAGCATGTCCAGCGCCTTGGCGCCGTGATGGCGCAGCGCGCCTTCGAGCAGGTCGAGGTGGCGCAGCACCTTGCGGGCGCGCGGGTGCCGCTCCAGCACCTCGACGAGCGCCAGCCGCCAGTTGGCCACCTCGGCGGGCTCGGCATCCTTCGGCGGCACGGCATCGGCAGCCACGGCCGGCTGCTGCGACGGCTTCTGGGCGGGCGGCGCAACGCCGGCGGCCAGCAGGCGGGCCGCGGTGTCGTCGGGGTGCTCGAACAGCACGTGCAGGTGCAGCCCGCGCCACTCGAAGCGCAGCCGCTTTTCACACTGGCGGGCGAACCAGGCCGCAAGACGGCCCGGCGGGCTGGAGGAGCGACGGCGGCCGCGATCGGCCTGCTTGCCTGGGGGTGGGACTTTGCGCACTTCGAACTTCCGGCGAGCGTTTGGGCTGCCTGATGCTGCCACACGGCCCCCCGCGGCAGGCTGTCGCATCGGCCCGCGAATGCGGAGTTTTTCTCGCCTCCGCCGTCTCAGACGCCCGCCTGTCGCAGCGCCTCGCGCAAGCGCTCGCCGATCTCGGGCTTGCCCTCGAACGGGTCGCTCGGGTTGTGCATCCGCACAAGGTCCTCGAGGCGCCTTTGCGCCATGCCCAGCGCCTGCGGGTGGCTGAAGATGTAGAAGCGCTCGTCGCGCATCGCCTCCACCACCATCTGGGCCACGTCGGCCGCGGTGAGCTTGCCGGAGGTGACGGCCTTGGCGCTCATGGCCTGCGCGATCAGCTGGCTGGCGGTGGGTTTTTCGTCGCCGCGCTGGTCCTTCGGGCGGTTGCGGTGGCTCTCATGGATGCCGGTGGGCACGAAGTACGGGCACAGCACCGAGCAATGCACCTGCTCGGTGACGAGGCGCAGGTCCTGGTAGAGCGTTTCCGAGAGGCTCACCACGGCATGCTTGGTGACGTTGTAGACACCCATGTTGGGCGCGTTGAGCACGCCGGCCATCGACGCGGTGTTGGTGATGTGGCCCCGGTAGGCCGGGTCGGCCTTGGCAGCGGCCAGCATCATCGGCGTGAACACGCGCACGCCATGCGCCACCCCCATCAGGTTGACGCCGACGACCCACTCCCAGTCCTTCAGCGAGTGTTCCCAGATGAGCCCGCCGAAGCCGACACCGGCGTTGTTGAACACGAAGTGAGGTGCACCGAACCGGTCTTTCGTGGCCGCGCCCAGCGCCTCGACCTCGGCGGCCTTGGAGATGTCGAGCCGGAAGGGCAGCACCTCCACGCCCAGGCCGCGCACCTCGGTGGCGGCGGCTTCCAGCGCGTCGGGCTGCACGTCGGCCATCACGATGTTCATGCCCAGGCGGGCCAGCAGCCGGGAGGTTTCGAAGCCGAAACCGGAGCCGGCACCGGTGATGACGGCCGTCCCACCTTTAAAGTTTTCCATGAGAAGTTGCCTCCAAATATTTGTCAACCAACGAAATTCAGGCTTCAACCCTTCTGACCTGGAAGCCGACGCGCGGGAAGTGCACGACCAGCACGCCGGCGCGTTCGTCGCTGCGGCGCACCGCCACTTCTTCGGTGGTCAGCCCGACCAGCGTGCCGGCCACCGGGTCCGTGCCGTAATCGGTGGCTGCCACGGTGACCGATTCGCCGGCCTCGAAACCCAGCCCCGGTTGCACCTCGACCGGCGCACGCCGGTCCTGGGCGGCGGTGGCCATGGCCAGGGCCTCGGCGCTGGTCGTCTTTTCAGCGCGGCCGTGGCCGATGGCCTGCATGCGCTCGAACCAGGCGTTCAGGTGCGAATACGGCTCGAGGATCACCGCCAGCGGCGGCGCGCGGCGCACATACCAGAGGCAGTGGAAGACCGAGAAATCGGCAATGCAGGGCACATCGGCCAGCAGGAAGCGGCTGCCGCGGCCCAGCTGCTGCTCCAGCCGGCCCAGGTAGGTGCCCAGGTGCGCGGCGGCGTCGTGCGGCAGCAGCCGCCGCATGCCGGCGGTGAAGGCCCCCCGGTCTGCCACGAAAGCCTTGACGGCGTCGGGCGGCGCGCCGCCGAAGATGTGCGGAAGGCCCGCCGGCTGCATGGTGTAGGGAATGACTGTCCAGAACAGCGTGCTGTCGGCCCAGGCCGCCAGCGCATGGGCCATGGGGCCCGCAGCTGCGGGAAAGAGAGACGGCTCCGGTTGCAGCTGCTCCAGCACGCGCGCGATGAGGGCGGTGTCGCAGTAGATGTCGGCGCCGATCTGCAGGAAGGGCGTCTTGCGGTAGCCGCCGGTCAGTGCCACCACGTCCGGCTTGGGTGCGATGACCGGCACCGACACGCTCCGGTAGGCCAGGCCCTTGTAGCCGAGCATGAGGCGCGCCTTCTCGCTGAACGGCGAACTCGCGTATTGATGCAGGATGACGGCACCCCGCTCGCCGGGTACGGCGATCGACCCTCCGGGAGGGTCGGGCCTTGCTTGGGGCGGCCCGGCGCGGCGGCCCGTGTCCTCGTGTGTCATTGCGGCATGGCCCGGTTGATGATGGTGTCGAAATCCACGCCCGCCGGCAGCGTGCCGAAGGCGTGGCCCCAGTCGCCGGCGAGGCGTGAGCGGCAGAAGGCGTCGAACACCGCAGGCGGCGCCTGCTGCGCGAGCAGCGCGCCCTGCACGGCCAGCGCGATGTCCTGGGCCAGGCGGCGGGCATCGGACTCCTCGCTCCAGTCCTCGATGCGTTCGGGCAGGCTCACCACGAAGCGCTCGAAGGCCGAGTGCTGGCTGCGGGCCGGCAGCAGCTCCTGGTGCAGCGCCGCGGCCACGTCGGGACCGCGCTTCAAGGCACGCAGCAGGTCCAGCGCCATGATGTTGCCGGCGCCTTCCCAGATGGAGTTGAGCGGCATCTCGCGGTACACGCGGGCCATCACGCCCTCGCCGCCCTCTTCCACGTAGCCGTTACCGCCCAGGCACTCCATGGCCTCCTGCGCGAAGTGGCTGCCGCGCTTGCAGATCCAGTACTTGGCCACCGGCGTGAGCAGGCGCCGCATGTGGGCCTCGTGGGCCTCGCCGGGCCGGTCGTAGGCACGCGCGAGGCGCAGGCCGAGGGCGGTGGCGGCTTCGCTTTCGATGGCGAGGTCGGCCAGCACGTTGCGCATGAGCGCCTGCTCGACCAGCCGCTTGCCGAAGGCCGCGCGCTGGGCGGCATGGTTGAGCGCGAGTGACAGGGCCTGGCGCATCAGCCCGGCGGTCCCCAGCGCGCAGTCGAGCCGGGTGAGCGTGCCCATCTCGAGGATCTGCGGCACGCCGCGGCCCTCCTCGCCCACCAGCCACGCATGGGCGCCCAGGAACTCGACTTCGGAGCTGGCATTGGCCTTGTTGCCCAGCTTGTCCTTCAGGCGCTGGATGCGCAGGGTGTTCACCGTGCCGTCCGGCAACAGGCGCGGCAGGAAAAAGCACGACAGCCCGGCAGGCGCCTGCGCCAGCACCAGGAAGGCATCGCACATCGGCGCCGAGAAGAACCACTTGTGGCCGACCAGGCTGTAGCGGCGCCCCCAGGGCGTGTCTTCCTCGAAAGTGGCCTGCGTGGTGTTGGCCCGCACGTCGGAGCCGCCCTGCTTTTCGGTCATGCCCATGCCCATGGTCACCGCGGTCTTGTCGGTGAAGGGCACGAAGCGAGCGTCGTAGGCAGTGGCGGCCAGCTTGGGGAACCAGGCGTCGAACACCGGCTTGCTGGCACGCAGGGCCGGCGTGACCGCATAGGTCATCGAGATGGGGCACATCACAGAAGGCTCGAGCTCGGTGAACAGCATGAAGCCGGCAGCACGCTGGACATGCGCGTACGCCCCGCCGGCCCAGGGCGTGCCGTGCAGGCCCGCCCCCAACGCCGCGCCCATCAGGGCGTGGTAGCTGGGGTGGAACTCGACCTGGTCGACGCGCCGGCCGAAGCGGTCGTGGCTGTGCAGCTGCGGCGTGAACACGTTGGCCAGCCGCGCGTGCTGCTGCATCTCGGCCGTGCCGGCCAATGCCCCCAGGCGCTCGAGCGGCGCGGGGTCCAGCCCTCTCGCATTGAAGGCCACCGCATCGCGCAGCGGCCGGTTCGTGGTGAACAGGTTGTAGCCGGCAAGCGGCGCCGGCTGGTTGAAGACCTCGTGGGTCTGCACAAGCGGGGTCATGGGCGCCTCCTTCTGTCGAACGAAACCGACGACCGCCTCGGGTCAGCGCAACACCGATGAAGTCCAGCGGACACTGCGGATGCGGGGGCGCGCACAAGCGCTCCCGGGGCGGTTCACAACCGGACCAGTTGCTTGCCGAAGTTCCTGCCCTTGAGCAGGCCGAGGAAAGCTTCGGGGGCGCTCTCGATGCCCTCGGCAACCGTCTCGCGGTACTTGAGCTTGCCGGTGGCCACCAGCATGCCCAGCTCCTTCAGCGCTTCGGGCCAAGCCTCCATGTGCTCGCTGACGATGAAGCCCTCGATCCTGAGCCGGTTCACCAGGATGAGCTGAGGCGCCGAGAGCGGGATGGGCTCGCCGTTGTAGCCCGAGATCATTCCGCACATGGCCATGCGGCCGAAGGCGTTCATGCGCAGCATCACCGCGTCGAGGATCATGCCGCCGACGTTCTCGAAGTAGCCGTCGATGCCCTTCGGGCAGGCTTCCTTCAGTGCCGCGTTGAGCGACTTCACGTCCTTGTGCTGCTTGTAGTCGATGCAGGCGTCGAAGCCCAGTTCCTCGACCACGTACCGGCACTTGTCGGGACCGCCGGCAATGCCGACCGCGCGGCAGCCGCGCACCTTGGCCAGCTGCCCCACCGCTCCACCCACCGCGCCGCTGGCGGCGCTGACCACCACGGTCTCGCCCGGCTTGGGGTCGATGATCTTCACCAGGCCGTACCAGCCGGTCACGCCCGGCATGCCCACCGCGCCCAGGTAGGCCGACAGCGGCACGTGGGTGGTGTCCACCTTCTGCAGCACGCCGCGCTGGTTCGCATCGACCAGCTGGTACTGCTGCCAGCCCCCCATGCCCACCACCTTGTCTCCGACCTTGAAGTGGCTGTTCTTCGACTCGACCACCTCGCCCACCGTGCCGCCGATCATGACTTCGTTCAGCGGCTGCGGCTGCGCATAGCTCTTGCCTTCGTTCATGCGGCCGCGCATGTAGGGGTCGAGCGAGAGGAAATGGTTGCGAACGAGCACCTGGCCCTCGGCAAGCGCGGGCACGGGCTGCTCGACCAGCTTGAAGTTGTCGACGGTGGGTTCGCCTTGCGGGCGGGAGGCGAGCAGGATTTGCTTGTTGAGGGTGGCCATGGTGTCTCCAGGGATCTTTGGGGGGTCAATCGGAACCGGCACCGCCGAGGGTCGTGCCCTCACGGCGTTGCAGGGGTTTCACGCTGCGCTTCTCGCCCGGCAGCGCGCGCAGGTACTTGAAGGTGCCGGTGGCATGGGCGCACAGCTCGCCGGCTTCGTTGAAGATCGAGCCTTCGCAGAAGGCCAGCGTGGCGGTGCGGTGCAGCAGCCTGCCCACGGCGCGCAGCCGGCCTTCGCCGGGCAGCATGAAGCTGGTCTTCATCTCGATGGTCACGACGCCGGGGCCGAAGCCTTCCTGGTCGCGGTTGACGCTGCGCGCCGCATGCGCCATCGCCACGTCGAGCAGCGTCATGCTCACGCCGCCGTGCGCCACCTTGAAGGAATTGAAGTGGGTTTCGGTGAGGGCGAGATGCAGCTCGGCTTCACCGTCACCGATGCGGGCCAGCTCGAAGCCCAGGGCTTCGACGAACGGGATGTGAACCGGGAACTCCATGGTCCGCGCGGCGTCAGGCGCCATGGACGGCGCTGACGCCACCGTCGACCGCGAGGATCTGCCCGGTGATGTGCTTGCCGGCGTCGGAGGCGAACAGCAGCGCCGCGCCCTTCAGGTCCTCGTCGTCGCCGATGCGGCGCAGCGGCGCATGCTGGGCCAGCGCATCCACGCCCACGCGTTCCAGCGTGCCGCGGGTCATCTTGCTCGGGAAGAAACCCGGCGCGATGGCATTGACGGTGATGCCGTACTTGCCCCATTCGCCGGCGAGCGCCCGGGTGAAGTTGACCGCCGCGCCCTTGCTCGTGTGATAGGCGATGGCATCGAGCACCGACGAGCCGGCCAGGCCTGCGATCGAGGCCACGTTGATGATGCGGCCGCGTTGCCGCGGGATCATGCTCAGCCGGCCGATCGCCTGCGAGAGCAGGAACATGCTGCGGATGTTGAGGTTCATGACCTTGTCCCAGGCCTCGACCGGGTGGTTCTCGGCCGGGGCGCCCCAGGTGGCGCCGGCGTTGTTGACCAGGATGTCGACCTGGCCCAGGCGCTCCACCGCCTCGGTGGCGATGCGCTGGATGTCGCTCTCGGCGCTGGCGTCGGCAGCGATCCAGCGGGTGTCGATGCCCTTGGCCTGCAGGTGCGCGGCGGACTCTTCCAGGTCGGCTGCCTTGCGCGAGGTGAGCAGGATCTTCGCGCCCGCCTCGCCCAGGCTCTCGGCGATCTGAAGGCCCAGGCCGCGCGAGCCGCCGGTCACGAGGGCCGTGCGGCCGGTCAGGTCGAAAAGCGTCTGGATGCTGCGGGTCATGGTGCGGGTGTCTCCGGTGTTCGGGGGGTCATGGGGTGATGGCGGCGGTGCCGTCGCGGCGGATCATGGCTTGGCCTTTCCCCGGCCGCTGTCACCCAGGCGCGACCTGACGTAGATCAGCACCACGCCCACGGCGGCGGTCACGCCGCCGATGGTGGTGACCACGGTGCCCAGCACCGGGTCCTGCCGCATGACGAAGAGGCCCAGGCTCACCGCCAGCAGGCCGCCGTAGATCAGCACCCAGACCCAGGTTTCGAGCGTCGAAGCTTTCATGAAGAGTGGTTCATCAGTGGTTGGACATCAGAACCATTCTGCTCTGGCCTCGCGGCAGGTCGCGTCGCGGCTGGCCACCACCGCCAGCCAGGCTTCGGTCTTGGGCAGCTCATGGCGAAAGAAGTAGCGCGCGGCGGCCAGCTTGCCCTGGTGGAAGTCGCTGCCGTGGCCGTGCGCTGCCAGCGCCACGTCGAGCCACAGCCAGGCGAGCACGGTGTGGCCGAAGGCCTGCAGGTACGGCGTGGCATTGGCCAGCGCCTCCTCCGGCACCGCTGTGGACCAGGCCGCCTTGGTGGCGTTGCCCAGGCGCTTGAGCGCCGCCGCCAGTGCATTGGCCTGCTCGGCAAGCCCACCCACCTGCATGGCGCGCTCGATGGTCTGGTTCACCCGGCCGGCCAGCTTCATGAGGCCGGCACCGCCTTCCATGACGACCTTGCGGCCCAGCAGGTCCAGCCCCTGGATGCCGTGCGTGCCCTCGTGGATCATGTTGAGCCGGTTGTCACGCCAGTACTGCTCCACCGGGAAGTCGCGCGTGTAGCCGTAGCCGCCCAGCACCTGGATGGCCAGGCTGTTGGCCTCCAGGCACCACTCGCTGGGCCAGCTCTTGGCAATGGGGGTCAGCACCTCGAGCAGCAGCCTCGCCTCGCGAGCCGCTTCGGGCGAGCCGGTCTGTTCTTCGTCGACCAGGCGCGCGCAATAGAGCTCGAGCGCCAGCGCGCCTTCGCAATACGCCTTCTGCGCCAGCAGCATGCGCTTCACGTCGGCGTGTTCGATGATCGGCACCTGCGGCGCGGCGGCGTCCTTGCCGCCCACCCCCACCGGCCGCCCCTGCGGGCGCTGCTTCGCGTATTCGAGCGACGCCACGTAGCCCGCATAGCCCAGCATCGTGGCGCCGAGGCCCACACCGATGCGGGCCTCGTTCATCATGTGGAACATGCAGCGCAGGCCGTCGCCGGGTTTGCCGACGAGGTAGCCGATAGCCCCCGCCCCGCCGCGCACCGGGAACCTGCCTTCGCCGAAATTGAGCAGCGTGTTGGTGGTGCCGCGGTAGCCGAGCTTGTGGTTCAGGCCAGCCAGCGCCACGTCGTTGCGTTCGCCGGTCAACTGCGCCTGCGCGTCGACCAGCTTCTTCGGCACGATGAACAGCGAAATGCCCTTCACGCCCGGCAGCGGCTTGCCGTCTTCACCGGGGATCTTGGCCAGCACGAGGTGCACGATGTTCTCGGTGAGCTCGTGCTCGCCGCCCGAGATCCACATCTTGTGGCCCTTGAGGCGGTAGCGCGGGCCCAGCGGGTCGGCTTCGAAGTCGGCGCCGTCGGGCACCGCACGGGTGGCCACGTCGCTGAGGCTGGAACCGGCCTGCGGCTCCGACAGGCACATGGTGCCGAACCAGCGGCCGGCGAACTCGTTCCTGGCGAACACCTCGCGCTGCATGTCGGTTCCGTGGGCCATCAGCAGGCTGGCGTTGCCGCTGGTGAGCATGGCGTAGCCCCCCATCGACACGCTGGCCATCGAGAAGAAGCTGTTGGCGGCCATCTCGATGACGCAGGGCAGCTGCATGCCGCCCACGTCGTAGGGCTGCGCGGCGGCCAGCATGCCGCTTTCGGCATAGGCCCGCGTGGCCTCGCGCGTGGCTTCCGGCAGATGCACCCGTTCGCCGTCGAAGTGAGGCTCCTGCGTGTCGGACAGGCGGTTGAACGGCGCGAACTTCTCGCGTGCGATGCGCTCGCAGGTGTCGAGCACCGAGTCGAAGGTCTCGCGCGAGTGATCGGCAAAACGCTCGCGCTCGTTCAGGCCGTCGGCACGGAGCCAGTCGTAGAGCAGGAAGTCGAGGGTGGCTCGCATGGCACTCATCTCGGTTGACCCACCGTGCCAAAGACCCAACAGCCTTCACCGCGGAGGCGCGGAGGACGCGGAGGGCCGCAGAGAAGATCGGCGTTTCTCCGCGGTTCCTCTGCGCCCTCCGCGCCTCCGCGGTGAATGAATTGACGCTTCATCGCAAGGAGCAAGAGATCGTCAAAGCACCTCGAAGACACCTGCCGCCCCCATGCCGCCGCCGATGCACATGGTCACGCACACCTTCTTCGCGCCGCGGCGCCTGCCTTCGATGAGCGCATGTCCGGTGAGGCGCTGGCCGCTCACGCCGTAGGGGTGGCCGATGGCGATGGCGCCGCCGTTGACGTTGAGCCGGTCCATCGGGATGCCCAGCGTGTCGGCGCAATACAGCACCTGCACCGCGAAGGCCTCGTTCAGCTCCCACAGGTCGATGTCGGAGACCTTGAGGCCCAGGCGCTTGAGCACCTTGGGCACGGCGAACACCGGGCCGATGCCCATTTCGTCGGGCTCGCAGCCGGCGACGGCAAAACCGAGGAAGCGGCCCAGCGGCTTCAGGCCCTTCTGCTGCGCGTAGGTGTCGCTCACCACCACGCAGGCACCCGCACCGTCACTGAATTGGCTGGCATTGCCCGCGGCAATCACGCCGCCGGGCAGCGCGGGCCGAATGCCCGAGACGGCTTCGAAGGTGGTGCCGGGGCGCAGGCCTTCGTCGACGCTCACCGTCACTTCCTTGCTGCGCAGCCCGAGCACCGGGTCGGCCACGCCGGCCGTCACGGTGATGGGCGCGATCTCGTCGCTGAACTTGCCGGCCTCCTGCGCGGCGCAGGCCTTCTGCTGGCTGGCGGCGCCGTACTGGTCCATGCGCTCGCGGGCGATGCCGTAGCGCTTGGCCACCGTCTCTGCCGTCTGCAGCATCGACCAGTAGATCTCGGGCTTGTGCTCGCGCAGCCAGCCCTCGGCGATCATGTGCTTGTTGGCTTCGTTCTGCACGCACGAGATGCTTTCCACGCCGCCGGCCACGTAGACGTCGCCCTCGCCCGCGATGACGCGCTGCGCGGCCATGGCAATGGTCTGCAGGCCGCTCGAGCAGAAGCGGTTGACGGTGACGCCGCCCGCCGTGACGGGCAGGCCGGCGCGCAGCGCGATCTGGCGGGCGATGTTGCTGCCGGTGGCGCCTTCGGGCGTGGCGCAGCCCATCAGCACGTCCTCGACGGCGCCGCCTTCGATGCCGGCGCGCTCGACCGCCGCCTTCACCACATGGCCGCCCAGGGTGGCGCCATGGGTCATGTTGAACGAGCCCTTCCAGCTCTTGGCGAGCGGGGTCCGGGCGGTGGAGACGATCACTGCGTTGGTCATGGTGTGTTCCTCGAATTCGTCGTCGTGTCCGGATGCGGCTTTCAGGAAAAGCTCTTGCCTTCGGCGGCGAGGCGGGCCAGCAGCGGTGCCGGCTCCCAGAACTTCGCGTCGTCATGCGGGTTCTTCGCAAACCGCTTCATCGCCTGCACGACGTTGAACAGCCCCACGGTGTCGGCATAGTTCATCGGGCCACCGCGGTGCAGCGGAAAGCCGTAGCCGGTGAGGTACACCATGTCGATGTCGGAGGCGCGGCTGGCGATGCCCTCCTCCACGATCCGGGCGCCTTCGTTGACCAGCGAGAACACCAGGCGGTGCACGATCTCGTCGTCGCTGATCTTGCGCGGCGTGATGCCCAGGGCCTGCCGGTGCTTCTCGATCATCTCGTTGACCACCGGGCTCGGGATCGCATCGCGCTTGCCGGCCTGGTAGTCGTACCAGCCCGCGCCCGTCTTCTGGCCGAAGCGGCCCATCTCGCACAGCAGGTCGGCGGTCTTGCTGTAGCGCATGTTCGGCCGCTCCTGCGCGCGGCGCTTGCGGATGGCCCAGCCGATGTCGTTGCCGGCCAGGTCGCCCATGCGGAACGGGCCCATCGCGAAGCCGAACTTCTCGACCGCCTTGTCGACCTGCTCGGGCGTGGCCCCCTCTTCCAGCAGGAAGCCGGCCTGACGGGAGTACTGCTCGATCATGCGGTTGCCGATGAAGCCGTCGCACACGCCCGAGACCACCGCGGTCTTCCTGATCTTCTTGGCGATCTGCATCACCGTGGCGAGCACGTCCTTGGCGGTCTTTTCGCCGCGCACCACTTCCAGCAGCTTCATCACGTTGGCCGGGCTGAAGAAGTGCATGCCGACCACGTCCTGCGGGCGCTTCGTGAAACCGGCGATCCGGTTGACGTCGAGCGTGGAAGTGTTCGAGGCCAGGATCGCCCCCGGCTTCATCACCTCGTCGAGCGTCCTGAACACCTTTTCCTTCACGCCCAGTTCCTCGAACACCGCCTCGATCACGAGGTCGGCGTCCTGGATGCCGGCGTAGTCGAGCGTGGTGGACAGCAGGCTCATGCGCTGCTCGTACTTGTCCTGCTTGAGCTTGCCCTTCCTGACCTGGGCCTCGTAGTTCTTGCGGATGGTGGCGATGCCGCGGTCCAGCGCCTCCTGCTTCATCTCGAGGAGGGTGACCGGGATGCCGGCATTCAGGAAGTTCATCGAGATGCCGCCCCCCATGGTGCCGGCGCCGATGACGGCCACCTTCTCGATCTTGCGGGTGGGCGTGTCTTCCGGCACGTCGGGGATCTTGCTGGCGGCGCGCTCGGCAAAGAAGGCATGGCGCAGCGCCTTGCATTCCGGCGTGAACATCAGGCCCACGAAAAGCTCGCGCTCGTAGGCCATGCCGTCGTCGAACCTGCGCTTGAGGGACGCCTCCACCGCATCCACGCATTTCAGCGGGGCCGGGAAGTTGCGCGACATCGCACCCACGGTGTTGCGGGCGAACTGGAAGAAGGCGTCGGGGTTCGGATGCTCCACCTTCAGGTTGCGCACCAGCGGCAGCGGCCGCTTGTCGGCCACGTCTTTCGCGAAGGCGATGGCGGCTTCGAGCACGTCGCCCTCGGCCAGCTTGTCGAAGAGCTTCTGGCCCGGCAGGCCGGCGAGCACCTCGCTCTTGACCGGCTCCCCGCTCACGATCATGTTCAGGGCGGTTTCCACGCCCAGCACGCGCGGCAGGCGCTGCGTGCCGCCGGCGCCGGGCACGAGGCCGATCTTCACCTCCGGCAGCGCCACCTGCGTGCCGGGCGCGGCCACGCGGTAGTGGCAGCCGAGCGACAGCTCCAGGCCGCCACCCATGCAGACGCTGTGGATGGCCGCGACCACCGGCTTGCTGCTGTTTTCGACCGTCTTGATGACCGACAGCAGGTTGGGCTCGGCCAGCGCCTTGGGCGTGCCGAACTCGCGGATGTCGGCACCGCCCGAAAAGGCCTTGCCGGCGCCGGTGATGACGATGGCCTTGACCGCCGCGTCGTTCTCGGCGCGCTCGATGCCGTCGGTGACGCCCTTGCGGGTCTCGAAGCCGAGGCCGTTGACCGGGGGGTTGTCGAGCGTGATGACGGCGACGTTGCCGCGCAGTTCGTAGGTAGCACTCATCCGTTGCCTCGCTTGCTGTGTTGAGCTCGGGGAACTCGAAATAGAACGATCGTTCGATTTTAGGAATCAAAAAAGCCGGCGCTGTCTCATCAGTGACAAGGGACGCCGGCTTTCGAAGTCTGGCGGGACGTCAAACTTCGAGCCACTCCTTGCGAATATAGGCGTTGGCCCGCAGGTCCGCCGGTGTGCCCTCGAAGACGATGCGGCCATGCCCCATCACGTAGCAGCGCTCCGAGATCTCCAGCGCGATGGTGAGCTTCTGCTCGACCAGCAGCACCGAGACGCCGCGGCGCTTGAGCTCCTTCAGGTACTCGGCCACCAGTTCCACGATCTTGGGCGCCAGCCCTTCGGTCGGCTCGTCGATCATGATGAGGTCCGGGTCGCCCATGAGCGTGCGGCACAGGGTGAGCATCTGCTGCTCGCCGCCCGACAGCACGCCGGCCTCGGTGTGCTGGCGCTCCTTGAGCCGCGGGAACATCCGGTACATGTCGTCGAAGCTCCAGCGCGGGTTGCCCTTCCTGGCGGCCTTGCTGCCCTTCTCGCCGAGCATCAGGTTCTGGTGCACGGTGAGTTCAGGAAAGATGTCGCGGTTCTCCGGAACGTAGCCGATGCCGAGGTGCGCGATCTCGTAGGCCTTCCTGCCCAGGATCTCATCGCCATCCCACTTGATGGAGCCCTGCCCGTCCACCAGGCCCATGATCGTCTTCACGGTGGTGGAGCGGCCCGAGCCGTTGCGGCCCAGCAGGCTGACGATCTCTCCGGGCTTCACGTCGAGCGTGACGCCATGCAGCACGTGGCTCTTGCCGTAGAAGGCGTGCAGGTTCTCGAGGTGGAGGCTGCCCATCAATGCGCTCCCGCCACCGCGGCCTGCTGGTCTGCCAGCACCGAGCCGAGGTAGGCCTCCTGGACCCTCGCGTTGGCCCGCACCTTGTCGGGCGTGTCGAAGGCGATCACCTCGCCGTACACCAGCACCGCGATCTTGTCGGCCAGGCCGAACACCACGCCCATGTCGTGCTCCACCGTCAGCAGCGTCTTGCCCTCGGTGACCTCGCGGATCAACTGCACGAAGCGCCTGGTCTCGCTCTTGCTCATGCCGGCGGTCGGCTCGTCGAGCAGCACCACGTTGGCGCCGCCGGCGATGGTGATGCCGATCTCGAGCGCACGCTGTTCGGCATAGGTGAGGTTCATGGCCAGCACGTTGCGCTTCTTGTCGAGCTTGATCATCTCCAGCACCTGCTCGGTGCGGTCGTTCACGTCGCGCAGGTCGGCCAGGAAGCGCCAGAACGCGTAGCGCGCCTTCATGCTCCACAGCACCGCGCAGCGGATGTTCTCGAACACCGACAGCCGCGTGAACAGGTTGCTCACCTGGAAACTGCGGCTCAGGCCCCGGCGGTTGATCTCGTAAGGCGCCAGGCCGTCGATGCGCTCGCCGTTGAGCCTGATTTCGCCGCTGCTGGTGCCGAAACGCCCGCTGATGAGGTTGAACAGCGTGGACTTGCCCGCGCCGTTGGGGCCGATGATGGCCACCCGCTCGCCGGGCTTCACCTGCAGGTTGGCGCCGCGAATGATTTCCGTCTTGCCGAAGCTCTTGCGAACGTCGATCAGCTCGACTGCACAGGTGCCGCCGGTCATAGTGCCTCCCGTCGCTTGATCTCGGCTTCGATCTCTTCCTGGATCACGTCCCACTGGCGCTTGAACTCGCGCCGCGTCAGCTCGAACATCGCCAGGCCGGTGGCGAGCACGAAGGCCGCGCCGAACCAGCTGTCCAGCCCCTTGGCGTTGAGCGTCACGCCGGCGAAGGTGAGTTCGGGCCCGAGTGCAATGTTGAGCTGCAGGTGGTAGACCATCTCGATCATCGCGGCGGCTCCCACCAGCATCACGAAGGCGCAGCCGCCCAGCGCGAGGTAGGAGGTCCAGAGCCTGCGCAGCTTCCCGAAGGCGGCCACGCGCAGGTTCATCATGATCAGGCTGGCGATGCCGCCCGGCGCATAGGCCACCATGAACAGGAAGACGAGGCCCAGGTAGAGCAGCCAGGCCTTGGTGAGCTCGGACAGGAGCACCAGCGCCAGCACCATCAGCACCGCACCGATGATCGGCCCGAAGAAGAAGGTGGCTCCGCCCAGGAAGACGAACAGCAGGTAGGCGCCCGAGCGCGCCGCGCCCACCACTTCGGCGGTCACGATCTCGAAGTTGAGCGCCCCCAGGCCGCCCGCGATGCCGGCGAAGAAGCCCGAGATCATGAAGGCGATGTAGCGCACGTGCTGCGTGCTGTAGCCGATGAACTCGACCCGCTCGGGGTTGTCGCGCACGGCGTTGAGGATGCGTCCGAGCGGCGTGCGGGTGAGGGCGAACATGGCGGCGGTGCAGACGAAGCAGTACACCGCCACGAGGTAGTACACCTGGACCTGCGGCCCGAAGGTGATGCCCATGACCGGCTGGCCCACCACCCGGTTGCCGGTGATGCCGCCTTCACCGCCGAAGAACTCGGGGATCATCAGCGACATCGACCACACCAGCTCGCCGATGCCCAGCGTGATCATCGCGAAGGTGGTGCCGGCCTTCTTGGTGGTGACGTAGCCCAGCAACGCAGCGAAGAAGAGCCCGGCAAGGCCGCCCACCAGCGGGATCAGGCTCACCGGCAACGCGAGTTCGCCTGCTGACACCTTGTTGAGCGTGTGGATGGCCAGGAAGGAACCGAGCCCGCTGTACACCGCGTGGCCGAAGCTCAGCATGCCGCCCTGCCCCAGCAGGATGTTGTAGGCCAGGCAGGCAATGATGCCGATGCCCATCTGCGTGAGCATGGTCTGCCCGAAGCTGGACTTCCACACCAGCGGCGCAAGCGCCAGCAGCAGCGCGAAGAGGCTCCAGAGCACCCAGCGGCCGACGTTGTAGGGCTTGAAGTGGAAATAGGCGTCGCCGCGGCCGCCCGCACGGGCGGGCAAGGATCGTGTCGTTGTCATGGGTGTGGCGGACATCTCAACCCTCCCGGGTGCCCAGGAGGCCCTTGGGCCGGAAGATCAGGATCAGCACCAGGAGCAGGTACGGCAGGATCGGCGCTGCCTGCGGCAGGGTGATGCGCAGCAGCGGCCAGCCGAAAGTCTGCGGCCCCACCGAGCCGCCCAGGCCGTTGATGAGCGTGGCGAGCGACTCGTCCACGGTGAGCGGCAGCGTCTGCAGCAGGCCGATGACCAGCGAGCCGACGAAGGCGCCGGCCAGCGATCCCATGCCGCCCACCACCACCACCACGAAGATGATGGAGCCGACGATGGCCGCCATCGACGGTTCGGTCACGAAGGTCATGCCGCCCACCACGCCCGCCAGCCCGGCGAGCGCGCAGCCGCTGCCGAACACCAGCATGAACACGCGCGGCACGTTGTGGCCCAGCGCTTCGACCATTTCGGGGTGGGTGAGCGCCGCCTGGATGACCAGGCCGATGCGGGTGCGGGTGAGCAGCAGCCACAGCGACACCAGCATCACCAGCGCCACCACCATCATGAAGAAGCGCGTGGCCGGAAAGGTGGAGCAGTGCACGACGGCATCCGCCGCCGCGGCGCAGCGCTCGGCCGGCGCGGCGCCCCACACCAGGCCGAATCCGTCCACCGACGACTGCACGATGGTGAAGGCCGGCCCCTGCAGGGCTGCCGGCGGCGAGAAGGGCACCGGCGAGAGGCCCCACACCAGCTTCACCAGCTCGAGGATCACGTACGAGAGCCCGAAGGTGATGAGCAGTTCGGGCACGTGGCCGAACTTGTGCACCCGCCGCAGCGCGGTGCGCTCGAACAAGGCGCCCAGCATGCCCACCGCGAGCGGGGCGAGCAGCAGCGCCGGCCAGAAGCCCACGACACCCGCGATCGCGTAGGCCAGGTAGGCACCCACCATGTAGAAGCTGGCGTGCGCGAAGTTCAGCACGCCCATCATGCTGAAGATGAGCGTGAGCCCGGAGCTGAGCATGAACAGCAGCAGGCCGGAGCTGATGCCGTTGAGGATGTTGATGAAAAGCTGGTCCACGAGCGGATTCCGTGCGGCGAATGGCTTCTGATGAACCGCGGGCCCGGCGGAGCGTGCTCCGGCGGGCCCGGGCGGCGGGTCGGCTGCCGACTACGAAGCCGAGGGCCGCTTCATCTGGCACGACGTGGGCGTGCTCGACACGTACGGTTCGAAGGTCTTGACCGGCTGGAAGTTGTAGCCGGTGTTCTCGACGCTGTAGTCGTTGGGCGCCTTGCCGGCCTTCTGCCACACGGCGATGTAGAGCGTCTGCTGAAGCTGGTGGTCGGTCTTGCGCATCTCGACGTCGCCGTTGAGGCTCTTGGCCTGCAGGCCTTCGAGCGCGAACGCCACCTTGAGCGGGTCGGTGCTCCTGGCCTTGGCCATGGCCGCCGACAGCAGCGTGTAGGCGTGGTAGATCTGGCCGGTGTAGTAGTCGTCGTTGAAGCGCTTCTTGTACTCGTCCATGATCTTGCGCGCCTCGCCGGTCATGGCGCTGTGCATCACGCCCACCTGGTACACGCGGCCTGCGGAGCTGGCGCCCATGGCGGTGGGCGTGCCCGAGACGGCGGCGTAGTAGGTGTAGAACTTGGCGTTCAGGCCGGCATCGTTGGCGGCCTTGACCAGCAGCGTGAGGTCGGACGACCAGTTGCCGGTGACCACCGTGTCGGCGCCCGAGGCCTTGATCTTGGCGATGTAGGGCGCGAAGTCGCGCACCTGCGCCAGCGGGTGCAGGTCCTCGCCGACGATCTGGACGTCAGGGCGCTTGCGCGACAGGTTTTCCTTGGCGAAGCGCGCCACCTGGTGGCCGTGCGCATAGTTCTGGTTCAGCAGGTAGACCTTCTTGATGTCAGGCTGGTCCTTCATGAAGGTGGTCAGCGCCTCCATCTTCATGGACGTGTCGGCATCGAGGCGGAAGTGCCAGAAGCTGCACTTGCTGTTGGTGAGGTCCGGGTCCACCGCCGCGTAGTTCAGGAACACGACCTCCTTGCCGGGGTTGCGCTCGTTGTACTTGTTCAGGAAGTCGATGATGGCGGTGGCCGGGCCGGTGCCGGTGCCCTGCGCGACGTAGCGGATGCCCTGGTCGATGGCCGACTGCAGCGCACTCACCGTTTCTTGCGGGCTCAGCTTGTTGTCGAAGGAGACGATCTCGAACTTCACGCCCGCGGGGTTGTTCTTGCTGAACTGCTCGGCGAGGAACTGGAAGCCCTTGAGCTGGTTCTGGCCGGTGGCGGCGGTGAGGCCGGTGAGCGCGTCGATCCAGGCGATCTTCACCGTCTCGTTGAGCTTGCCGGCCGGCGCCGCCGCAGCCGGTTTGGCCGCAGGCTTGGCCTGCTGAGCCTGCACGGCCAGCATGCTCGACAAGAGGATGGCCGACGCAACGGCCGTGGTACGAGCGATGCGGTTGAGCTTCATTGCTTTGTCTCCTTCGCGGCTGATGCCTGCTTGTCTGGGGTGGCCAAAAGGTTATTCGCAATCCGTCCGCACGGCTTCAGGGATGACCCGAGCGAACCTTGTCGCGCACAGGACACCCGGCGCGAAAGGCGGCCGCGTCATGCGCTCGGAAGCTTGTAGTCCTTGTAGAGCTCGCGCAGCTTGAGCTTCTGGATCTTGCCGGTGGCCGTGTGCGGAATCTCGCCGACGAACACCACGTCGTCGGGGATCTGCCACTTGGCGATCCGGCCTTCATAGAACTGCAGCAGTTCCTCGCGGCTCACCTCGGCACCGGGCTTCCTGATGATGACCAGCAGCGGCCGCTCGTCCCACTTGGGGTGGCGGCAGGCGATGACGGCCGCCTCGTGCACCGCCGGGTGGGCCATGGCGATGTTCTCGAGGTCGATGGAGCTGATCCATTCGCCGCCGGACTTGATGACGTCCTTGCTGCGGTCGGTGATCTGCATGAAGGCGTCGGCATCGATGGTGGCCACGTCGCCGGTGGGGAACCAGCCGTTCACCAGCGGCGACCGCGGGCCCTTGTAGTAGCTGTCGATGACCCAGGGGCCGCGCACCACGAGGTTGCCCGCGGCCTTGCCGTCCCAGGGCAGCTCGGCATCGTTGTCGTCGATGATCTTCATGTCGATGCCGTAGATCACCTTGCCCTGCTTCTCGAGGATGTGCCGCTGCTGCTCCTTCGGCAGATCGAAGTGCTTGGCCTTGAGCTTCGACAGCGTGCCCAGCGGCGACAGTTCGGTCATGCCCCAGGCGTGGATCACGGTCACGCCGTAGTCGTCTTCCAGCGTGCGGATCATCGACGGCGGGCAGGCCGAGCCGCCGATCACCGTACGGCGGAAGGTGGCGAACTTCAGGTCGTTCTGCTTCACGTAGGTGAGCAGGCCGAGCCACACGGTGGGCACGCCCGCGCTGAAGCTCACCTTTTCGCTTTCGAACAGCTCGAACAGCGACTTGCCGTCCAGGTGCGGGCCGGGGAACACCACCTTGCAGCCGGTGAGCGCGGCCGAGTACGGCAACCCCCAGGCGTTGACGTGGAACATCGGCACCACGGGCAGCACCACGTCCTGGGCCGACAGCGCCATCGCGTCGGGCAGCGCGGCCGCATAGGCATGCAGGATGGTCGAGCGGTGGCTGTAGACCGCTCCCTTGGGGTTGCCGGTCGTGCCCGAGGTGTAGCAGATGCTCGAGGCGGTGTTCTCGTCGAACTCGGGCCAGGCGTAGCGGCCGTCCTCCGCCTCCACCAGCTCTTCGTAGCACAGCAGGTTCGGAATGCCGGTGGATGCCGGCATGTGGGCGCGGTCGGTCATCAGCACGAAGTGCTTGATGCTCTTCATGCCGTCGGCCAGCTTCTCGACCAGCGGCAGGAAGGTCAGCTCGAAGCACAGCACGCTGTCTTCGGCATCGTTGGCGATCCAGGCGATCTGCTCCGGGAACAGGCGCGGGTTGATGGTGTGGCAGACCAGCTGCGAGCCCGAAGTGCCGTAGTAGATCTCGAGGTGGCGATAGCCGTTCCAGCCCAGCGTGGCGACGCGATCGCCGGGCCGGCAGCCCAGCCGGGCCAGCGCCTGGGCCACCTTGCGTGAACGCAGCTCGGCGTCGGCCCAGGTGTAGCGGTGGAGGTCGCCTTCGACCCGCTTCGACACGATCTCGGTGTCGCCGAAATGCCTCGCGGCATGCGTGATCAGCGACGAGATCATGAGGGGCATCTGCATCATCTGGCCCATCAGCTGCGCCATGGTGTCCGTCTCCTTTCGAACCACGTTCCGTGTTGAATGCAGCGCATCATGGAACGGCGCTGCTGCGAGTGGTTTGCGGTATACCCTAGTCGCCCTTGAAAAACTGTCGCGCTGACTACACTTGGCCGGATGACCCCTGCTCTGCCGAATGGGCAACCTCCAGGGCCGGCCGGCCCCGCGGAAGCGCCAGACGCCCCGATCGACGGCCTGCGATGGACCCACCGTTTTGCCGGCCTCGGCGAACGCTTCCACACCCGCCTACCCTCCACGCCCCTGCCCGAGCCGCACTGGGTCGCCACGAGCGACAGCGCCGCCGCCGCCCTGGGCTGGCCCACGGACTGGTGGCGTCACCCGCAGTCGCTCGCGGCCTTCAGCGGCGGCTCGCCCTGGCGCGGCATGCAACCGCTGGCCAGCGTCTACAGCGGCCACCAGTTCGGCGTGTGGGCCGGCCAGCTCGGTGACGGCCGGGCCATCCTGCTGGGCGAGGTGGACACGCCTTCGGGCCCGATGGAGATCCAGCTCAAGGGCAGCGGGCTCACGCCCTACTCGCGCATGGGCGATGGCCGTGCGGTGCTGCGCTCCTCGATCCGCGAGTTCCTGTGCTCCGAGGCGATGTTCCACCTGGGCATCCCGACCACGCGTGCTCTGGCCATCACCGGGTCGGCGCTGCCGGTGCGCCGCGAGACCGCCGAGACGGCCGCCGTGGTGACCCGGCTGTCGCCCAGCTTCATCCGCTTCGGGCACTTCGAGCACTTCTGCCACCACGACCAGCACGGCGAGCTGCGCCAGCTGGCCGACTTCGTGATCCGCCACCACTATCCGCAATGCCTCGACACACCGCAGCCGTACGTCGCGCTGCTCGAGGCCGTGACGCGCCGCACCGCCCGCCTCCTGGCCGACTGGCAGGCGGTGGGGTTTGCCCATGGCGTGATGAACACCGACAACATGAGCATCCTCGGGCTCACGATCGACTACGGCCCGTTCGGCTTCCTCGATGCCTTCGACCCGGGGTTCATCTGCAACCACTCCGACACGCAGGGCCGCTACGCCTATGCGCGCCAGCCGAACGTGGCCCTGTGGAACCTGCATGCGCTGGCCCAGGCCCTGCTGCCCCTGGTGGGCGAAGGCGAGGACGCCAGCGACCTGCTGCTCGAGGCGCTGGAGCCGTACCGCACCGAGTTCCCTGCCGCGCTGGAGGCGCGCATGCGGGCCAAGCTCGGGCTGGCGACCGAGCAGCCCGCCGACCGGGAGCTCATCGACGGGCTGCTGAAGCTGATGGCCGCCGACCGCGTCGACTTCACGATCGCCTTCCGCCGGCTGGCCGACTTCGCCGGCGCTGCCGGAGCCGACGACACGGCGATGCGCGACCTCTTCCTCGACCGCGCCGGCTTCGACGCCTGGGCCGGCCGATACCGCCTGCGCCTGCAGGCCGAGAACAGCCTCGACGCCGAACGCGCGCAGCGCATGAAGCGGGTGAACCCGAAGTTCGTGCTGCGCAACCACCTGGCCGAGGTGGCCATCCGCGAGGCGCGGCAAGGCGATTTCGGCGAAGTGCAGCGGCTGCTGAAAGTTTTGGAGCGCCCCTACGACGAACAGCCTGAGCACTCGGCCTATGCCGGGTTCCCGCCCGACTGGGCGCAACACATCGAGGTGTCCTGTTCATCATGAGCCAGCCCGACAACAAGGACCGCAAGGTCAGCAAGTCCGAAGCCGAGTGGCGTGCCCAACTCGACCCCGTGCAGTTCGAGGTGACGCGCCACGCCGCCACCGAGCGCGCCTTCACCGGCAAGTACTGGGACCACTGGAAGGACGGCGTCTACCACTGCGTGTGCTGCGGCACGCCGCTGTTCGCCTCCGAAACCAAGTTCGACGCCGGCTGCGGATGGCCCAGCTATTTCGAGCCGCTGCAAAGCGAAGTGATCGAGCGGGTGGTCGACCGCAGCCACGGCATGGTGCGGGTGGAGGTGCGCTGCAACAACTGCGGCGCCCACCTGGGCCACGTGTTCCCCGACGGGCCCGAGCCGACCGGCGAACGCTTCTGCATCAATTCGGCCGCGATAGACTTCGAGGCCGCGCCGAGTAACGGCCAGTAAAAGGCGTGCGGGGCGCGGTGCCGCCACCCCAGGCGCAGCATGATGCGCGGTGGCGGTCGATGCCCTGCCCGACCCGCCTCATTGCATGAAGATCCTTCTCGACTTCCTTCCCATCATCCTGTTCTTCGCGGCTTTCAAGTTCGCCGAAAGCCGCCCCGGGGACGCCGCCGCCTTCGCCACCGACCACTTCGGTTTCATGGTCTCGGGCGGCGTGGTCGGCGCCACCGAAGCGCCGGTGCTCCTGGCCACGGTGGTGGTCATCGCCGCCACCTTGCTGCAGGTCGTCTACCTGAAGCTGCGCCGCCAAAAGGTCGACACCATGCTGTGGGTGAGCCTGGGGCTCGTGACCGTGCTGGGCGGCGCCACCATCTGGTTCCACAACGAGGCCTTCATCAAGTGGAAGCCCAGCGTGCTGTACTGGGTGATGGGAGGCGCCCTGCTGGCCGGCCAGCTGTTCTTCCGCAAGAACCTGCTGCAGGCGCTGATCGGCAACCAGTTGCCGCTGCCCGAAGCGGTATGGATGCGGCTGAACATCGCGTGGATGGTGTTCTTCACGGCGATGGGCTTCCTGAACCTCTACGTCGCCTTCAACTACTCCACCTCGACCTGGGCCACCTTCAAGGTCTTCGGGGCCACCGGGCTGATGCTGCTGTTCATGCTGGGCCAGGGCGTCTACATGAGCCGCCACCTGAAGGACGAAGAAGCGCCGGCGGCCGAGGGCGACGCGCCGGCAGCACCGCCCGCCGACAAGCGGGGCGTCACCGCGCAGGACATCGAGTCGGCCCTGCGCGGCGCGCTCGCGCCCCAGGCGCTGGAGGTCCAGGACGACAGCCACCTGCATGCCGGGCATGCGGGGGCTCGCGAAGGACGCCACTTCACCGTGCGCATCGTCAGCGAGCGCTTCGCCGGCCTGAACCGCGTGGCGCGCCATCGCCTCGTTTATGATGCCCTGCGTGAGCTGATCCCCCAGGGCATCCATGCCCTGGCGATACAGGCGGACACCCCCGAACGACTCCCCGTGCATCAATCCTGAGCTGCCACGCCCGCTCCTTCCTGCACGCTCACTCCCGAATCTTCCTTGCTAGAAAGGCACGTTCCTCGATGAAGAAGCTTTCCATTGCCGCGGGCTTCGGCGCCGCAGCGCTGTCCGCAGCACTCGTCCTGCCCATGGCCGCCTCGGCCCAGAACGTGGCCACCGTCAACGGCAAGCCGGTTCCGAAGGCTCGGGTGGACATGCTGATGGCCCAGGTGACGCGCCAGCAGGCCGCACAAGGCCAGCCCGCCCAGGTGACGCCCGAGCTCGAAAAGCAGGTCAAGGACGAAGTCGTGCTGCGCGAGATCTTCATGCAGGAGGCGCAGCGCCGCGGCCTGCAGGGCAGCGACGACTACAAGGCGCAGCTGGAGCTGGCCCGCCAGAGCATCCTGATCCGCGAGCTGTTCAACGACTTCCAGAAGAAGAACAAGGTGAGCGACGCCGAGGTCAAGGCCGAGTACGACAAGTACAAGGCCCAGGCCGGCGACAAGGAATACCGCGCCCGCCACATCCTGGTCGAGAAGGAAGAAGACGCCGTGGCGCTGGTCAAGCAGATCAAGGGCGGCGCCAAGTTCGAAGACCTGGCCAAGAAGAGCAGCAAGGACCCCGGCTCCGCCCAGAACGGCGGCGACCTCGACTGGGCCGCGCCCGGCAGCTATGTGCCCGAGTTCTCGCAGGCGATGACCAAGCTGCAGAAGGGCGAGATGACCGAAACGCCGGTGAAGAGCCAGTTCGGCTACCACATCATCAAGCTCGAAGACGTGCGCGACACCCCGTTCCCGCCGATCGAGGAAGTGAAGCCGCAGATCGAGCAGCGCCTCACGCAGCAGAAGCTCGCCACCTTCCGCGACGACCTCAAGGCCAAGGCCAAGACGGACTACAAGTTCAACTGAACCCGGCCGTCGCACGACACCGCAAGGGGCGCCACCGGCGCCCCTTGTCTTTGGGCCTTCAAGCTACTTGGGACGCGGCCGGCGCAGCCCGGCATTCGGGTTCGACAGGCGGCCTTCGCGCAACTGCCGCACCGCAACCACCACGACGCGCGCCACGTTGCGCACTTCTTCCTGCACCGCCTCGTCCGCATCGAGCGCTGCATGGCTGGTGGCATACGGCTGGTAGTAGCCGATGTAGCGGTCCAGCCTCGCATGGGCTCCTGCATCGACGAAGCCCATCCAGTCGAGCCAGTCGGAGAGCGACCTGCGCACGCCTTCGATGCCCGCCACGTCGCCGTGCACCGCCAGGCCATAGGCACGCCCCGCCAGGTGCTGCGGGTAGTCCCAGCCGGCCAGCTCCAGCGCCTTGGCCTTGTCGGGCTTCTTGCCTTCGGTGGTGGTGGGGTCCGGGTTGCCTCCGTCGGCACAGACCAACCGGTCCATCATCAGCTTCAGCGGGCTGGGCACCTGGTACCAGTACACCGGCGTGACGATGATCACCGCGTGCGCAGACACCCAGCGCTCGTAGATCTCGTTCATCCAGTCGCCCGTCTGCCCGAGCGCGTGGTTGGGGTAGCAACTGCATGGCCAGTGGCACAGCGGCATGGCCGTGGCCACGCAGCTCTTGCAGGGGTGGATGTGGCGGTCGTAGTCGGACGCCAGCAGGCTGAGGTCCAGCACGTCGGCCAGCACGCCCTCGCCTTCGACGACCTCGCGTGCCAGCTGCAGCAGCCGCCAGGTCTTGGACATCTCGCCGGGGCAGGTGCCGTCATTGCGCGCCGCGCCCGCGATGAGGAGCACGCGCGACGGCGTGGACGGTTCGGCCCAGCGCAGCTGCGCCAGCTTCAGCCGCTCGCTGGCCTGCAGCCACTCGACCGACAGCTCGTACTCCGGGTTGGCGAACGAAGCCCCGGCCTTGCGAGTGACCGGCGACTTGTCGCCTTCGATGTAGGCCTGCCACGCGATGGATTCGAGCCTCTCGATCGCGTCGCGCTCCAGATTGAACGTCGGGTCGAAGAAGCGCGTCAGGAAGCGCTCGCGGAATGCCTCGCGCTCCAGCGGCTTGGGGGCCTGCCCCTTGCGGACGTCGATGGCCATGCTGTTCTCTTCGTGTTGCACCGCATGGCCTCGGGCAAACGCCGCGCCCGTCAGCGTGCCAGCTGCATCCACAGCATCAGCAGGCCGATCAGCACGGGCTGGTGCAGCATGTAGAAGCTCAGGCTCCACCGTCCCAGCAGCGCCAGCGGCTTGAACGCGGCCGGCGTTGCGCCGCCCACCCAGTGCGGCCGGTTCCGAAGCACCCACAGCCCGGCCGCCAGCCCCCACCACATCACGCCGAGCCAGGGCAGCACGGGCACGTAGTCTTCGGTGACCGGCTTGCGGGTGACCAGCCCCACCCAGCTGGTCCAGCGGGTGTCGAAGAAGCCGTGCTGCACGAGGCGCGGCAGCAGCACGGCCACCAGGCCCAGCGGCCACAGCCACGGGCCCAGCCGGGCGGTGAAGCGCGTGACGACCAGCATCACCGCAATGCCGTGCAGCACGCCGAAGTAGATGTAGCTGCGCGGGAACATCAGATAGGAGCCGATGCTCACCAGCACCGCGCAGCCGGCCACCTGTGCCCAGCGCCGCCAGAAGCGCCGCGAGCTCTGCCGCTGGATCACGGCGATGGCCTGGCCGAAGCCGGCGCAGAACAGGAACAGCGAGACGATGAAGGTGCGCTGCGTGGTCCAGAACGGGTCCCGGTAGAAGTTCTGCTCGATGAGCCTGAAGTGCGCCAGGTCGAAGCAGAAGTGGAAGACGGCCATCCAGACGATGGCGACGCCGCGCAGGGCGTCGAGGCGGTCGTAGCGCGAAGCAATCGGCATGGTGGTTTCGTTCACGGCCGGCACGATAGCGCATGCGCCCGGGCAACCTAAAATTGCCGGCTCCATGCGCACCCTCCGTCCTGAGCTCGAACTGCTCGCCCCCGCCCGCGACGCCGACATCGGCATCGAAGCCGTCAACCACGGAGCCGACGCCGTCTACATCGGCGGGCCTTCGTTCGGCGCGCGCCACAACGCGAGCAACGAGGTGGCCGACATCGAGCGGCTGGTCAGTCATGCGCACCGCTACGGCAGCCGCATCTTCGTCACCCTCAACACCATCCTGCGCGACGACGAACTGGAGCCTGCGCGCCGCCTGGCCCGGCAGATGTACGACGTCGGGGTGGACGCGCTGATCGTGCAGGACATGGCCCTGCTGGAGCTCGACATCCCGCCCATCCAGCTGCATGCCAGCACGCAGTGCGATATCCGCACGCTGGAAAAGGCACGTTTCCTCGGGCAGGCGGGCTTCTCTCAGATCGTGCTCGCGCGCGAGCTGACGCTCGAGCAGATCCAGGCCATCGCCCAGGCGACCGACGCCACCATCGAGTTCTTCGTGCACGGCGCGCTGTGCGTGGCCTACAGCGGCCAGTGCTACGTGAGCCATGCCCAGACCGGCCGCAGCGCCAACCGGGGCGACTGCTCCCAGGCCTGCCGCCTGCCCTACACCGTGACGGACGGCCAGGGCCGCATCGTGGCGCACGAGAAGCATGTGCTGTCGATGAAGGACAACGACCAGAGCGCCAACATCCGCGCGCTGGTCGATGCCGGCGTGCGCAGCTTCAAGATCGAGGGGCGCTACAAGGACATGGGCTACGTGAAGAACATCACCGCCCACTACCGCCAGCTGCTCGACGGCGTGCTGGAGGCACGCACCGACCTGCATCGGGCCTCGTCCGGCCGCACCCGCTTCTTCTTCACGCCCGACCCGGACCGCAACTTCAACCGCGGCTCGACCGACTACTTCGTCAACGGCCGCAAGGACGACATCGGCGCCTTCGACACGCCCAAGCACGCCGGGCTGCCGCTGGGCCACGTCACCCGGGTGGCCAAGGACCATTTCGAGGTCGAGCTGGCCGCGGGCGCCGACGCGCTGAACAACGGCGACGGCCTGACCTACTACGACCTGCAGAAGGAGCTGGTGGGCGTGCAGGTCAACACGGCCCAGCCGCTGGGCGCGGACGGCCGGCTGTGGCGGGTGTTCCCCAACGAGCCGGTGACCCAGCTGAAGGATCTGCGGCGCGACACCGAGCTGTCACGCAACCGCGACATGGCCTGGGACCGCCTGCTGGGCAGGAAGTCGGCCGAGCGCCGTATCGGCGTGTCGATGCGGCTGGGCGAAACGCCCGCCGGCTTCACGCTCACCCTCGTCGACGAGGACGGCCACCGCGGCACGGCGAGCATCGAGCATGCGAAGGAACCCGCACAGAACGCCGGCAAGGCCGACGCCACGCTGCGCGAGCACCTCGCCAAGCTGGGCAACACCCTCTTCGAGGCGCGCGAGGTCGAGCTGCAACTCTCCGCGCCGTGGTTCGTCCCGGCCGGCGTGGTGAACGCCCTGCGGCGCGATGCCGTCGAGTCGCTGGAGCGCGCCCGCGCCGCGGCCTGGCAGCGCCCGCCGCGTGCACAGGCGGCCGAGCCGCCCGCCCCCTACCCCGATGACACGCTGAGCTATCTGGCCAACGTGTACAACCACAAGGCGCGCGACTTCTATGCAAAGCACGGCGTCAGGGTCATTGCGTCCGCCTACGAAAGCCACGAAGAACCCGGCGAGGTGAGCCTCATGATCACCAAGCACTGCGTGCGCTTCAGCCTGAGCCTGTGCCCCAAGCAGGCCAAGGGCGTGACCGGCGTGCAGGGCACGGTGCGCGCGGAACCGCTGGTGATCGAGAACAACGGCGAGAAGCTGACGCTGCGCTTCGACTGCAAGCCATGCGAGATGCACGTGGTCGGCAAGATCAAGCGCAACGTGATCGACCGCGCCCCCGCGGTGCCGATGAAGTTCTACAAGGCGCGGCCGGTGGCGGCACGCTAGTCCCACCGGGCCGCCACGCCGGGCCGTTCCCGGGCAAGGCCCGGCACTCCCGTCGGGGAAGAGCTCGCGAGAAGGCCGCGGCCGGCGTGCCCGCCGGCCGAGGGGCTCACATCAGGCGACCCAGCGGCGCGCATTGCGGAACATGCGCATCCACGGGCTCTGTTCCCCCTTGTCGCCGCTTGTCCAGCTCATGAGCACGTTGCGGAACACCCGTTCCGGGTGCGGCATGAGCACGGTGAAGCGGCCATCGGCCGTGGTCACCGACGTGAGGCCGTCGGGGCTGCCGTTCGGGTTGAACGGGTAGGCCTCGGTCGGCGCGCCGGTGTTGTCGACGAAGCGCATCGCGCGAAACACCTTCGCCGCGTCGCCGCGCTGCGAGAAGTCGGCAAAACCTTCGCCGTGGGCCACCGCGATGGGGAGCCGGCTGCCGGCCATGCCGGTGAAGAAGATCGACGGGCTCTCGAGCACCTCCACCAGCGACAGGCGGGCTTCGAACTGCTCGCTCCTGTTGCGGGTGAACCTGGGCCAGTCGTGCGCGCCGGGGATGATAGGCGCCAGCGCGGCCATCATCTGGCAGCCGTTGCACACGCCCAGGGCGAAGGTGTCGCTGCGACCGAAGAAGGCGGCGAACTGCTCGGCCAGGGTGGGGTTGAACATCACCGAGCGGGCCCAGCCCTCACCGGCGCCCAGCGTGTCGCCATAGCTGAAGCCCCCGCAGGCAATGAAGCCCTTGAACATGTCGAGCCGGGCACGGCCGCCCTGCAGGTCGCTCATGTGCACGTCGAAGGTGTCGAAGCCGGCCTGGTGCATGGCATAGCTCATCTCGACGTGCGAGTTGACGCCCTGCTCGCGCAGGATGGCGAGCTTGGGGCGCGCCCCGGTGGCGATGAACGGCGCCGCCACGTCCTCGGCGGCGTCGAACGTCAGGTGCAGGTGCAGGCCGGGGTCGTCGGCCTGGCCGGCCGCCGCGTGCTCGGCATCGGCGCAGGCCGGGTTGTCGCGCTGGCGGGCAATGCGCCAGCTCACCTCGTCCCAGGTCTTGTGCAACTGCTCCAGCGGCGCGGCGAAGACCTGCTTCGTATCGCGCCACACCTCGAGCACGCCGCGGTCGTTGGGCTTGCCGATCACGTGGCTGTGTTTCGAGAGACCGAACTCGCGCAGCGTGGCCATCACTGCATCGCGTTCGCCGGCGCGCACCTGGATCACCGCCCCCAGTTCTTCGTTGAACAGGGCCTTCAGCGTGAGTTCGGCGCGGCGCTCGCTCACCTGCTGCGCCCAGTTCTTGGAGTCGCCGTATTCGGCGCGGCTGTCCTCGATGCCGGCGCTTTCGGTGACCAGCATGTCGACGTTCAGGCTCACGCCCAGGTGGCCGGCGAAGGCCATTTCGGCCACGGCCGCCCACAGGCCGCCGTCGCTGCGGTCGTGGTAGGCCAGGAGCTTGCCCTCGGCACGCAGCTTGTTGACGGCACCGACCAGCGCCTTGAGCTGCGCCGGCTCGTCCAGGTCGGGCACGGTGTGGCCGAACTGGTTGAGCACCTGCGCCAGCATCGAGCCGCCCATGCGATTGCGGCCGTTGCCGAGGTCAATGGCGATGAGCGCCGTGTCACCGGGCTGCAGCTGCGGCGTGAGCGTGCCCCGCACGTCGTCCAGCGTGGCGAAGGCCGAGACGATGAGCGAGACCGGCGCGGTGACCTGCTTCGACTCCGGGCCCTCGGACCAGCGGGTGCGCATCGACAACGAGTCCTTGCCGACCGGAACGCCGATGCCCAGCGCCGGGCACAGCTCCATGCCGACGGCCTTGACGGTGTCGTACAACGCGGCGTCTTCGCCGGGCTCGCCGCAGGCGGCCATCCAGTTGCAGGAGAGCTTCACCCGCGGCAGCTCGATCGGCGCCGCCAGCAGGTTGGTGATGGCCTCCGCCACCGCCATGCGGCCCGAGGCAGGCGCGTCCAGCGACGCCAGCGGCGTGCGCTCGCCCATGCTCATGGCCTCGCCGCGGAAGCCGGCGTAGTCGGCCAGGGTGACGGCGCAGTCGGCCACTGGCACCTGCCAGGGGCCCACCATCTGGTCGCGGTGGTTGAGGCCGCCCACGGTGCGGTCGCCGATGGTGACGAGGAAGCGCTTGGAGGCCACGGTCGGATGGCGCAGCACGTCGAAAGCCACCTGCTCCAGCTTCACGCCGGTGAGGTCGAGCGGCTTCTCTTCGCGGGCCACCCGCTTCACGTCGCGATGCATCTTGGGCGGCTTGCCGAGCAGCACCTCCATCGGCATGTCGATCGGGCGATCGCCGCCCGGGCCGTCTTCGAGGATCAGTTCCTTGTCGTCGGTGGCCGTGCCGATCACGGCGAACGGGCAGCGCTCGCGCTCCGCCATGGCGGAGAAGATCGGCAGGCTTTCAGGGGCCACCGCCAGCACATAGCGCTCCTGGCTCTCGTTGCACCAGATCTCCTTTGGAGCCAGGCCTGTTTCCTCGAGCGGCACCTTGCGCAGGTCGAAGGTGGCGCCCTTCTCCGCGCCGTCCACCAGTTCGGGGAAGGCGTTGCTGATGCCGCCGGCGCCCACGTCGTGGATGGCCAGGATGGGGTTCTTGTCGCCCAGCGCCCAGCAGTGGTTGATGACCTCCTGGGCGCGGCGCTGGATCTCCGGGTTGCCGCGCTGCACCGAGTCGAAGTCGAGCGCCGCGGTGTTGGTGCCGGCGGCCATGGAACTGGCGGCGCCGCCGCCCATGCCGATGCGCATGCCCGGGCCGCCGAGCTGGATGAGCAGCGTGCCGGCGCCGAACGGCAGCTTGTGCGTCTGCCCGTCGCTGATGGTGCCCAGCCCGCCCGCGATCATGATGGGCTTGTGGTAGCCGCGTCGCACGCCGGCCACCGTCTGCTCGAAGACGCGGAAGTAGCCGCCCAGGTTGGGCCGGCCGAATTCGTTGTTGAAGGCCGCGCCGCCCAGGGGGCCCTCGGTCATGATCTGCAGCGCGCTCGCGATGTGCTCGGGCTTGCCGTAGCGCACCTGCTCCCACGGCTCGCTGGTGCCCGGCAGCTGCAGGTTGCTCACCGAAAAGCCCGTGAGCCCTGCCTTGGGCTTCGCACCGCGGCCGGTGGCGCCTTCGTCGCGGATCTCGCCGCCCGCGCCGGTGGAGGCGCCGGGATGCGGCGAGATCGCGGTCGGGTGGTTGTGCGTTTCCACCTTCATGAGCACGTGCGCGGTCTCGTGGCGCGCGGTGTACTGCGGCGCATTGGTGTAGCCCTGCGGCAGCCAGCGCTCGACCGGGCCGCCCTGCATGACCGCGGCGTTGTCGCTGTAGGCCACCACCGAATACTGCGGCGACAGCTTCTCGGTGTTGCGGATCATCCCGAACATCGACAGCTCCTGCGCCTGGCCGTCGATGGTGAACTTCGCGTTGAAGATCTTGTGGCGGCAGTGCTCGCTGTTGGCCTGCGCGAACATCATGAGCTCGACGTCGCTGGGGTTGCGCTTCAGCTTGCGGAAGGCGCTGACGAGGTAGTCGATCTCGTCGTCGCTGAGCGCCAGGCCGAATGCCTTGTTGGCCGACTCGAGCGCGGCGCGGCCCTCGCCGAGCACGTCGACGTGCTCCACGGCCAAGCCTGGCTGTTCGTCGAACAGGTGGGCCGCGGCCTGCCGCTCGAAGGCGGCGCTTTCGGTCATGCGGTCGTGCAGCAGCGCGGCAACGGCCTCCCGCTCGCCGTCGGTCAGGGACTTGGCGCCGCCGAGCAGCCCGCCCTTGAGCGAAAGGCGGTATTCCGTCACACGTTCCACGCGGTGGATGGCCAGGCCGCAGTTGTGAGCGATGTCGGTGGCCTTCGAAGCCCAGGGCGACACGGTGCCGAAGCGGGGCGTCACGACCACCAGCTCGCCGTCGCCCGGGCCGGCATAGGGGTCGCCGTAGGTGAGCAGCGCGGCCAGCTTGTCGGCCTCGCCGCCCTCTAGCGCCCGATCCAGCCAGACCCAGTGCACGAAACGTGCATGCACCGCGGTGACACGGGGCGCCACCGCCTGCACCTTCGGCAGCAGGGCCTGGGCGCGGAAGGCGGACAGGGCATTGCCGCCCTCGAAAGAAAGAATCTGGGAGGTGCTGGAAGTCACGGGGCGGGCTCGTGTGGGGGTGGGGCTGAGGACTGCGCCGGGAGCTATCCCGGAGAACCCGCGATTTTAGGGCCGCTGCGCCATAATTTCGCCCCATGACCATCACCATCAAGACCGGCGCCGAGATCGACGGCATGCGGCTGGCCGGGCGCCTGGCCTCCGAGGTGCTCGACTACCTCACGCCCCATGTCAAGCCCGGCGTTTCGACCGAACAGCTCGACAAGCTGGCGCACGACTACATCGTCAACGAGCAGCAGGCCATTCCCGCGCCGCTGAACTACGCGCCGCCGGGCTACACCCCCTACCCCAAGTCGATCTGCACGTCGATCAACCACCAGGTCTGCCACGGCATCCCGAACGACCGGCCGCTCAAGAACGGCGACATCGTCAACATCGACGTCACCGTCATCAAGAACGGCTGGCACGGCGACACCAGCCGCATGTTCGTGGTGGGCGAAGGCTCCATCGCGGCCAAGCGGCTGTGCGCGCTGACCTACGAAGCCATGTGGAAGGGCATCGTGAAGGTGAAGCCCGGCATCCGCCTGGGCGACATCGGCCACACCATCCAGACCTTCACCGAGAACCAGGGCTTCTCGGTGGTGCGCGAGTTCTGCGGCCATGGCATCGGCCAGAAGTTCCACGAAGAGCCGCAGGTGCTGCACTACGGCCGCCCCGGCACGCTCGAAGAGCTGGTGCCGGGCATGACCTTCACCATCGAGCCCATGGTCAATGCCGGCCGTCGCGAGATCAAGGAAACCGGCGACGGCTGGACCATCGTCACCAAAGACCGCTCGCTGTCGGCCCAATGGGAGCACACCGTGCTCGTCACCGAAACCGGCTACGAGGTGCTCACCCTCTCGGCCGGCAGCCCGCCGCCGCCCGATTTCGTGACCAAGGGTTGACGCTCATGTCGGCCGTGCCCGGCGATGCGCCCGTGCCGCAGGAGCAGCCCACCCCGGGCGCCCCGGCAGCCTCCTCGCTCAAGACGCTGCGCTCCCAGTTCCGCGACGGCAAGACCGCGCTGATCCAGCGCTTCGGCGAAGCGCGTCCCACGGCACCCGCGGCCGGCCGGCTGGTGCGGGCCCTGGCCAGGCACGTGGACCGCACGCTGCAGGACCTCTGGGAACATGCCTTCATGCCGCGAGGCGCCGCGCTCGTGGCGGTGGGCGGCTTCGGCCGCGGCGAGCTGTTCCCCTATTCCGACGTGGACGTGCTGGTGCTGCTGCCCAGCAGCGTGCACGGCAGCGACGACCCGGCCATCGAGGCGCACCGGTCGGCCATCGAGGGCTTCATCACCGCCTGCTGGGACATCGGCCTGGAGATCGGCTCCAGCGTGCGCACCATCGACGAATGCGTGGCAGAGGCGCAGGCCGACGTGACCGTGCAGACGGCCCTGCTGGAGTCGCGCTTCATCTGCGGCTCCCGCAAGCTCTACAGCGGCTTCAAGCGGGCTTCGGCGGCAGTGATGAATCCGTCGGCCTTCCTGCGCGCCAAGACGCTGGAAATGCGCCAGCGCCACACCAAGTACGAAGACACGCCCTATTCGCTGGAGCCCAACTGCAAGGAAAGCCCCGGCGGCCTGCGCGACCTGCAGGTGGTGATGTGGATCGCCCGCGCGGCCGGCCTGGGCAAGACCTGGAACGAGCTGGCGAACAAGGGGCTGGTCACGCCCTTCGAGGTGAAGCAGCTGCAGCGCAACGAGGGGCTGCTGAAGCTGATTCGCGCGCGGCTGCACGTGGTGGCGGGCCGCCGCGAAGACCGGCTGGTGTTCGACCTGCAGACCGCGGTCGCCGAAAGCTTCGGCTACCGCGCCACCAAGGCGCACCGCGCCTCCGAAGCGCTGATGCGGCGCTACTACTGGGCAGCCAAGGCGGTCGCGCAGCTCAACCAGATCCTGATGCTCAACATCGAGGAGCGCATCAACGGCTCGCAGGAGGCGCAGATGCGCCCCATCAACGAGAAGTTCCTCGACCGCGGCGGCATGCTCGAGGTGGCCAGCGACGACCTCTACGAACGCGATCATCACGCCATCCTCGAGACCTTCCTGACCTACCAGCAGACCGTGGGCATCAAGGGCCTGTCGGCCCGCACGCTGCGTGCGCTGTACAACGCCCGCGAGCTGATGGACGCGAAGTTCCGCCGCGACCCGCGCAACCGCGAGCTGTTCATGCGGATCCTGCGCGAGCCGCAGGGGCAGACGCACGCCTTCCGCCTGATGAACCAGACCTCGGTGCTGGGGCGCTACCTCTGGGTGTTCCGCCGCATCGTCGGCCAGATGCAGCACGACCTGTTCCACGTCTACACCGTGGACCAGCACATCCTGATGGTGCTGCGCAACGTGCGGCGCTTCTTCATCCCCGAGCATGCGCACGAGTACCCGTTCTGCTCGCAGCTCGCCGCCCAGTTCGACCGGCCGTGGGTGCTGTACATCGCCGCGCTGTTCCACGACGTGGCCAAGGGCCGCGGTGGCGACCACTCCGACCTGGGCGGCACCGAGGTGCGGCGCTTCTGCCGCGAGCACGGCGTCGAGCGCGACGATGCGCAGATCATCGAGTTCCTGGTGCGCGAGCACCTCACCCTGAGCCGCATCGCGCAAAAGGAAGACCTGAGCGACCCGGACGTCATCACCGCCTTCGCGGCCCGCATGAAGAACCAGCGCTACCTCACCGCGCTGTACCTCCTCACGGTGGCCGACGTCCGCGGCACCAGCCCGAAGGTCTGGAACGCATGGAAGGGCAAGCTGCTCGAGGACCTGTACCGCCTGACGCTGCGTGCGCTCGGCGGCTCGCGGCCGAACATGGACGCCGACATCGAGGCGCGCAAGCTGGAGGCCCGGCACACCCTGGCGCTCTACTCGGTACTGCCGGGCGCCGAAGAGGCGCTGTGGAAGACGCTCGAGATCAGCTACTTCGCGCGCCACGACGCTGCCGACATCGCCTGGCACGCGCGATCGCTGTCGCGCCACGTGCAATCCGACAGGCCCATCGTGAAGGCGCGCTCCTCCTCGGTGGGCGAAGGCCTGCAGGTGCTGGTGTATTCGCCCGACAAGGCCGACCTGTTCGCCCGCATCTGCGGCTACTTCGACAGCGCCGGCTTCAGCATCCTCGACGCCAAGATCCACACCACCACCGCAGGCTATGCGCTCGACACCTTCCAGGTCATCAGCGCCGCGCCGGTGGAGCACTACCGCGACCTCATCTCGCTGGTGGAGACCCAGCTCGCCCAGGCGCTCAACACCGAAGCGCCCCTGCCGGAGCCCAGCCGGGGGCGGCTGTCGCGCCGGGTGAAGTCCTTTCCCATCACGCCGCGCGTGCTGCTCAAGCCCGACGAACGCGGCCAGCGCTGGCTGCTGTCGGTGTCGACGAGCGACCGCACCGGGCTGCTGTATTCCATCGCCCGCGTGCTGGCCCGCCACAAGATCAACCTGCAGCTGGCCAAGATCAGCACGCTGGGCGAACGGGTGGAAGACACCTTCCTGATCAACGGCAGCGCGCTGCAGCAGAACAAGCTGCAGATCCAGATCGAGACCGAGCTGCTCGACGCGATCACGCCCTGAGGGCCACGACCCGGGCGGCTGCGGCCGCCCCCAGCAGGGCCACGGCCGCAGCCGCCGCAAAACACGCCAGGTAGGTCGCGGGACCGATCGCCGCGCCCTCCTGCGGCGCAAGCAGCGCGCCGCCGAGCGCGAGCACCACGGCCGAGGCCAGCGCATCGGCCAACTGCAGCGCCGAGCTGTGGATGCCGTGCGACTCGGGCGGTGAAAGCTCCAGTGTCAGCACCGACAGCACCGGGTACACCATGCCCATGCCGAGCCCGGCGAGGCCCCAGCCGGCCACGCCCACGGCCAGCGGCATGCCTGGCAGCAGCACGAGGCCCTGGGCCGCGATGCCGGCCATCAGGAGCACCATGCCGCGCCGCAGCGACCGCGCCTTGGCCGGCAGGTCGGCGTTGTGGCGGCCTTCGTACCAGGACCCGGCCGACCAGCCGAGCGCACCGATGGTCAATGCCGAGCCGGCCCAGGCGGGAGACAGCCCCCGCTCGGTGGTCATCATCAGCGGCACGAACACCTCGGCGCCGAAAAACGCCGCCGCCGCGAGGCCCCTCAGCGCCACGACGGTCGGCAGGCCTCGCATGAGCCTCAAGGTGCCCGCCGGCAGCAGCCGCGGCACCGCCGCCAGCACGGCCGCCAGCGCGACGGCCAGCAGCACCACACCCGTGCCGTCGCGCCGCTGGCCGGCCACATGCAGCAGTGCCGCACCGCCGGCGGCCGCCAGCGCCCAGAGCAGACGCCAGCGTCCGTTGTCGGCCGGCGCCGACGCCTGCGCGGGCGGGCGCATGTTCTTGAGGCCGGGCAGCATCAGCAGCGCCGAAGGCCCGGCCAGCAACGCCGGCAGCAGGAACACCCAGCGCCAGCCGGCCCATTCCACCAGCAGGCCGGCCACCGAAGGGCCCACGATGGACGGCAGCACCCACGCGCCTGCGAACGCGGCAAAGACCCGCGGATGCAGCTCGCTCGGGTAGGCCCGCCCCACCACCACGTACAGCGCCACCGAGAACAGGCCGGAGCCGAAGCCCTGCAGCACCCGCCCGATCACGAGCAGTTCCATCGAACCCGCCAGCCCGGCCAGCAGCAGTCCGGCGACGAACAGCGCCGCACCACCCCACAGCGGCCGGTCCGGCCCATGCCGGTCGCTCCAGCGACCGGCGGCCACCGTGCCCACCACCGCCATGGCCAGCGGTGCGCCAAAGGCCAGCGCGTAGAGGTGCAGCCCGTCCAGCGCGGTGGCCACGGTGGGCATGGCACTGGCCACCGCGATGTATTCGAAGGCCATCTGCCCGATCAGCATGAGCGAGCCGATCGACAGCATGCGATACGGCCGCGACCAGAGGCCGGCGACCGGTGGACCCGATACCGCGGCCATCTCCAGCGAGCTCATCGCGCCCCCTTCTTCTTCCCGCCACGAACCCTGCGGACACCCGGTTTCGCGGCGGTGCCGGCACGCCGCCAGCCCATGAAATACAACGGATTCATCATGCCTCCTGAAAGGATGGCAGCACCTTAAGATCTCAACTTAACTTCAGGTCAAGCACCTGGTCGACAAGAAACAGGGGAATGAAGATGGATCCGGTGACCCAGGCCCTGGGCGAGTTCAGTGTCGGAGAACTCGCCGCCCGCAGCGGCGTGGCCGTGTCGGCCCTGCACTTTTATGAACGCGAAGGGCTCATCACGAGCCGCCGCACGCCGGGCAACCAGCGCCGCTACGCCCGCGATGCGCTGCGCCGCGTGTCCTTCATCCGCGTCGCGCAGAGGGTGGGCATTCCGCTGGCCGAGATCCGCGAGGCGCTCGGCCGCCTGCCGAACGGCCGATCGCCCACCCGGGCCGACTGGGAAAAGCTTTCAGCCGCCTGGCGCGAGGACCTCGACGCGCGCATCGCGCAACTGAAGAAGCTGCGCGACACCCTGAGCGACTGCATCGGCTGCGGCTGCCTGTCGATAGACCGCTGCCGCCTGCGCAACCCGGCCGACAAGCTGGGCTCCCTGGGACCGGGGGCACACCGGCTGGAAGTCAACGCTGACAGGTCGAGCTAGCCCCGCTCGAACACCGCGATCGACTCCACGTGCGCGGTGTGCGGGAACATGTTGACCACACCCGCAGCCGTGCAGCGATAGCCCGCCTGGTGCACCAGCAGCCCCGCGTCGCGGGCCAGCGTGGCGGGGTTGCAGCTCACATAGACGATGCGGCGCGGCGCCTCGTAGCCGGGCGCCACCGACGGATCCTGCGCGATGTCGGCCAGCGCCTTGGCCAGCGCGAACGCGCCCTCGCGCGGCGGATCCACCAGCCAGCGCTCGGCCGGGCCGTACTTCAGCAGGTCCTTCGGGTCGATCTCGAACAGGTTGCGGGCCTCGAAGCTCGCCTTGCCCGAAAGGCCGTTGTGCGTCGCGTTCTCGCGCGAGCGGGCCACCAGTGCCTCGCTGCCTTCGATGCCCCGCACCTCGCGTGCCAGCGTGGCGATGGGCAGCGTGAAGTTGCCGAGCCCGCAGAACCAGTCGATCACGCGTTCGTCCGGCTGCACCTCGAGCAGGCGCAACGCTCGCACCACGAGCACACGGTTGATGTAGTGGTTGACCTGCGTGAAATCGGTCGGCTTGAACGGCATGGTGATGCCGAACTCGGGCAGCGTGTAGGCCAGCGGCGTCCCGCCTTCGTCGAGGAGGTGCACCGAGTCGGGCCCTTTCGGCTGCAGCCACCACTGCACACGGTGCTCGCGCGCGAACTCCCGCAGGCGCGTCCTGTCGTCGTCGGACAGCGGCTCCAGGTGCCGCAGCACCAGCGCGGTGACACTCGCTTCGCCGGCTTCGCCGATCGCCAGTTCGATCTGCGGCAGGCGGTCGCGGCCGTCCATCGCGGCAATGAGGCCGCGCAGCGGCACCAGCATCGCGCTCACATGCGGCGGCAGGATCTCGCAGCTCGTCATGTCGGCCACGTAGCTGGACTTGCGCTCGTGGAAGCCCACCAGCACGGTGTCCTTCTTGACCACGAAACGCACCGACAGCCGGGCACGGTAGCGGTAGCCCCAGGTCGGGCCTTCAATGGGGCGCAGCAACTGCTCCGGCTTCACCTTGCCCAGGTGCCAGAGGTTGTCCTCGAGCACCCGCTGCTTGACCGCCACCTGCGCGGCCACGTGAAAGTGCTGCATCTTGCAGCCGCCGCAGGTGCCGAAGAAGCTGCAGTGCGGACGCACCCGCTGCGAACTCTCGCGGCGCAGCGCCACGACCTGGGCCTGCTCCCACTGGTTCTTGCGGCGCGTGACGTTCACGCGCACCTCTTCGCCGGGCAATGCGCCTTCGACGAACACCACCTTGCCTTCGGCGTTGTGGGCCACGCCCTGGGCCTCGAGATCGAGCGACTCGATCTTCAGCCATTCATCTTTTCCAGTCATGGAGGCGATTGTCTCAGCCCCACGCGGCCAGATATTCCCTCCAGTGCGGCTCATCGATCCCCGACAGGGTGGACTTCACGAACTCGATCTCGCGTTCGTACTCGGCCTCGGTGAAGCCGCCGCGCATCTTCTGGAAGCGGCAGTACAGCAGGTAGGTGTTCATCACGTCCGTCTCGCAATAGCGGCGGATGTCCTCGAGCTGCCCGGCTCGATAGGCCGGGAAGACCGCCGAGCCGTCCATGCCCAGCTTGCCCGGGAAGCCGCACAGCTTGGCCATCGCGTCCAGCGGGGCGTTGGCCCGCGGCTGGTACATGGCCAGCAGGTCCATCAGGTCGAGGTGGCGCATGTGATAGCGGCCGATGTAGTTGTTCCACTTGAACTCGCGGTCGTCCTCGCCGAGGTCCCAGTACTTGTTGGCCACCACGCCATGGCGCAGCGCGCGGTAGTGCAGCACCGGCAGGTCGAAGCCGCCGCCGTTCCAGCTCACCAGCTGCGGCACATGCTTCTCGATGGTGTTGAAGAAGGTCTGGATGACCTTGCCTTCCTGGCTTTGCCCGTCGAGCTCGCGATCGACGAAGGAATGCACGCGCAGGCCCTCGGCGTTGCGGAACACGCACGAAATGACCAGCACCCGCTGCAGGTAGTGCGGCATGAAGTCGCTCTTGCCTTCTTCGGCGCGCTCGCGCTGGATGGCTTCCCACAACGCGTCGTCGGTGGTGTCGGCCGCGGTGCCGCGCAGTGCGCGCAGCCCGGCGAGGTCGGGGATGGATTCGATGTCGAAAACGAGAACGGGCCAGGCCATGCAGCCTTCTCCAAGCAGGACAAACCGGAAGTTGAAGGGAACGATCGATCAGAAGATCGAGTCGCGGTCGATGCCGTTGCGGATCATGCGTCGCTTGAGCTTGAGCAGGGCTTCCTGCTGGATCTGCCGGATGCGCTCGCGCGTGAGACCCAGCCGCTCGGCCAGCACCTCCAGCGTCTCCGGCTCCCGGTCGCGCAGGCCATAGCGGCCCGCCAGCACTTCGCGTTCGCGCTCGCTCAGCTCTTCGAGCCCGTGGTTGAGCAACTGCTCGACCTCATGGCTCAACGTGAGGCCCATCGGGTCGGCGGCCTGGTCGTCGGCCACCATGTCGAGCATCGACTCGGAGTTGTCGCGCTCCAAGGGAGCATCGAGCGAGGCGGGCAGTTCGGCGAACTTCAGCAGGTCGGCCACTTCGGCGACCGGACGTCCCAGGGTGGCCGCCACGTCCTCGACACGCACCGGCTTCTCGCCGTCGATGGACGAGCGCGACTCGAGCGCACGGCGTGCCTTGAGCACCTGGTTCAGGTCGCGCACCACGTGCACCGGCAGCCGCACGAGGCGCGCCTGATGCATGATCGCGCGCTCGATGTTCTGGCGGATCCACCACGACGCGTAGGTCGAGAAGCGGAAGCCGCGCTCCGGCTCGAACTTGCCGATCGCATGCATGAGGCCGAGGTTGCCTTCCTCGATCAGGTCGGTCATGGGCAGCCCGCGGCCGAGGTAGTTCTTGGCGATGCTCACCACCAGGCGCAGGTTGCGCTCGATCATGGCCTGCCGCGCGCTGAAGTCGCCGGCACGGGCGCGCGTGGCCGTGTGGTATTCCTCTTCGGGGGTCAGCAGCGGAGCGCGGCGGATTTCGCGAAGGTAGGTCTGCAAGGTGTTGCCGACCTCGGGATCACCGGCCGGGAGGTCGGTGCCGTTGCGCACGGCGACCGCCGGGTCCGCCTCGGCCTCCTCGGCCGCGCCGTTGACCACCAACGGCTCGATGTCGTCGTCGAGTTCAGGCGGCGGCGGCACGGCACCGTTCACGACGGCCGGCACGGCGTGCCCATTCGCAGCGCCAGGGTGTGATGGACGTTTCTTGACCATGACGAACCCCGGAGCCCATTGCTTTCAGCGCGGCGGCAACAGCTTGGCAGGATCGACGGGCTTGCCCTGCTTGCGCACTTCGAAATGAAGCTGCACGCGTTCGGCATCGGTCGAACCCATCTCGGCAATCTTCTGCCCGCGTCGCACGGCTTGATCCTCCTTCACCAGCAGGGCCTGATTGTGCGCGTACGCGGTGAGGTAGGTGTTGTTGTGCTTGATGATGACGAGGTTGCCGTATCCACGCAGCCCCGAGCCGGCATAGACTACTCGGCCATCGGCTGCCGCCAACACCGGATCGCCTGCCTTGCCCGCAATGGCCAGGCCCTTGTTGCGTGCCTCGTCGAAGCCGGCCAACACCGTGCCCGAAGCCGGCCACAGCCAGTTCAGCTCGTCATCGTCGATGCGTGCCGCAATGGGCGCCGGGTTCGCCGCGGCCGGCGGTGCGGAGCCCGCGACCGCCGCGGCCGGCGGCGCGCTGGCGGCCGGTGCCGGCTTGGCATCGAGCGGCCTCGTCTGCACGGTGCTGGAGGTCACGCCACGTGGCGATGCAACGGTCGGATCCACGCCCGGCGGCACGACCCGCAGCACCTGCCCCACCTCGACCACGTTCGGGTTCTCGAGGTTGTTCCACTTGACGATGTCTCGCCAGTTCTGGCCCGATTCGAGGCCGATGCGGATCAGCGTGTCGCCTTGCTTGACGGTGTAGTAACCCGGCTTGCCGGCGTTTTCGGCGCCGGGCAGCACCTTCGGCGCTTCGGCCGCCGCCGCCGCTGCGGCAGGCGGACGCGAACCGTTGGCGCGCTCTTCCACCGGCGCGCGATGGTTCGTGCTGGCACAGCCGGCAAGGAGCAGGGCAACACCCGCGCTCGCGAGCACCGCTGCCCGGCGCGCGGACTTCACCGCAGCGGAAACCTGTATGTCAAACGAGTTGAAAAGCATGAAGTACGGCAATCGCCTCAGTTGACGCCCGATTTTAGAGGGACGAAATGGACCGCCTCGTGAACGCGCCGGTGCAGCTGCCCCTGCGCATCGCGATCCACCACCACGAGCACCTGGCCCCCACCCGCTTCGACCATCGGCGCGACCAACCGGCCACCGGGCGCCAACTGCTCGAGCCACGTCGCGGGCAGCGCCGCGCCGCCGGCAGCCGCAATGATGCCTTCGTACGGAGCATTGGGCGCGTGGCCGAGCATGCCATCGCCATAGACGAGCCGGATGCCGCTGGTCGGCACACCCAAGGGCGGCAGGAGCGCCAGGTGCCCACGGGCCTTTTCGTGCAGCGGCCGCAGGCGCTCCACTGAAACCACCTGGCGAGCGAGACGCGCCAGCACGGCGGCCTGGTAGCCGCAACCGGTGCCGATCTCGAGCACCTTGGAAAGCGGTGTCGTGCGCCCGGCGAGCATCAGCTCGATCATGCGCGCCACGACCGAGGGCTTGGAAATGGTCTGCGACAAGCCGATCGGCAGGCTGGTGTCTTCGTAGGCCTGGTTGGCCAGCGCCGTGTCGACGAAGAGGTGCCGAGGGACCGCGGCCATGGCCGACAGCACCTGCTCATTGCGCACGCCGTCGGCCCGCAGGCGATCCACCATGCGACGGCGCACGCCTTCGGAGTCCAGCCCGAGGCCGGCGGGGGTGGTCGCGCGTGCCCGGTCGCGCTCGGCCTCCTGCAAGGGACGCTGGGGGCGCAGCGGTTCGGCCGGGGCAGCCCGCTTCGAGCCCAGCTGCCCGAGCTGCAGCGGAAACTTCGCCGGGCGACGCGTGCTGCCGTGGCCGCTCATGCACGTTCCAGCCAGCTGGCCCAGGACGGTGCCGCACGGTGGTCGGTGAGATCCACCTGCAACGGCGTGATGGAGACCAGCCCTTGCGCCGTGGCGTGAAAGTCCGTGCCCTCGCCTGCTTCACGCGCATCGCCGGCGGCACCGATCCAGTAGATCGGCTCGCCGCGAGGGTTGGTCTGGCAGATCACCGGCTCGCTGGCGTGCCTGCGCCCGAGCCGCGTGATCCGATGGCCGACGATCTGCTCCGGGGGCAAGGCCGGGATGTTGACGTTGAGCAGCCAGGCGGCACCTGCCGGCGGCGAGGCCAGCACCCGCTCGATCAGGGCGCGCGCCACGCGCGTGGCGGCATCGAGGTGCTGCCAACCCTTCTCGACCAGCGAAAAGGCGATCGACGGCACGCCGAACAGGTAGCCCTCCATCGCCGCAGCCACCGTGCCGGAATACAGGGTGTCGTCGCCCATGTTGGCGCCGTTGTTGATGCCAGAAACGACGAGGTCGGGACGGTGCGGCAGCAGGCCGGTGAGCGCCACATGCACGCAGTCCGACGGCGTGCCGTTGATGTAGCGATAGCCGTTGCTGGCCGTGAACACGCTGAGCGGCCGGTGCAGCGTGAGCGAGTTGGACGTGCCGCTGGCGTTCTGCTCGGGCGCCACCACGTCGATTTCGCCGAGCCCGCTGCAGGCCTCGACCAGGGCTGCGAGCCCGGGGGCGAGGTAGCCGTCGTCGTTGGCAACAAGAATTCGCATGCGGCCGATTGTAGGGATTCGTCACCTGTGCGACGCGCGGTATCCGGCGCCCTGCCTATCATCTGCCGGCCCGTGAACCACCGAGGAGACCGCCATGCATGCCTGGCTTTGCGAAAACCCCGTCGGCCCCGAAGCCCTGCAATGGAAGGAGCTGCCTGCGCCCGAACCGCGCGCGGGCGAAGTCCGCGTGGCCATCAAGGCGGCCAGCCTCAACTTCCCCGATCTGCTGATCGTGCAGAACAAGTACCAGATGAAACCGCCGCTGCCGTTCGTGCCGGGCTCGGAATTCTCGGGCGTGGTGGAAGCGGTCGGCGAAGGGGTGAAGCACCTGAAGCCCGGCATGGCCGTCGCGTCCTTCGGCGGGCTTGGCGGATTCGCGACGCAGGTGTGTGTGAACGCGTCGCTGGTGATGCCGCTGCCGCCCGGCTTTGCGTTCGACGACGCGGCTGCGTTCCTGTGCACCTATGGCACGACGCATCACGCGTTGATCGACCGTGCGGCCCTGCGCGAAGGTGAAACCGCGCTGGTGCTGGGTGCGGCCGGCGGCGTGGGCACCGCGGCCATACAGATCGCCAAGGCGGCCGGCGCCCGCGTGATCGCCGCCGCCTCGAGCGACGACAAGTGCGCGCTGTGCAGGCAGCTCGGCGCCGATGCCACCATCAACTATGCGAGCGCGAGCCTGCGCGACGAGCTCAAGGCGCTGACCGACGGCAAGGGTCCGGACGTGATCTACGACCCGGTGGGCGGCGATCTCGCAGAGCCCGCCTTCCGTTCCATCGCATGGCGGGGCCGCTACCTGGTGATCGGCTTTGCCGGCGGCAGCATCCCGGCGCTGCCGCTCAACCTGGCCCTCCTGAAAGGCGCCTCGATCGTCGGCGTGTTCTGGGGCGAGTTCGCCAAGCGGGAACCCGCCAGCAACGCCCGGGCCCTGGCCGAACTCGCGGGCTGGTATGCCCAGGGGAAGATCAAGCCAGTGATCGAGCAGCGGCTGGCCATGCAGGAGCTTCCCAAGGCGTTCGAGCTGATGGGGCAGCGCAAGGTGCGAGGCAAGCTCGTGCTGGAGAACCGCTGAGCGGCCCCCGACAGCCCCCCTCCCCCTACTTCTAGCGCCCCTCATTGAGGGGATCGCGAAATGGGCTGGCGCTGCCGGGGCGCGTGGATAATTTCACGGTCCGGCACAAGGCAGTGCTCAGGGAGCCCATCCAATGGCAGTCAAGGTTCTGATCGTTGAAGACAACCCCGTCGCGCGCGCCTTCCTGTGCCGCGTGGTCCGCGAAAGCTTCAGCGATGCGATCACGATCTCCGAGGCCGGCGACCTGGAAACGGCTCGCCGCCACATCGGCATCCAATCGGGTCAGCGCGCCACCGCCAGCACGCCCGACCCGTTCAAGCTGGTCCTGGTCGACCTGGAGTTGCCCGACGGCAACGGCCTGGAACTGCTGACCGAGCTCGGCCAGTACCCGGCCACCAAGATCGTCACCACGCTGTACTCCGACGACGACCACCTGTTCCCGGCGCTGCAGTGCGGCGCCGACGGCTACCTGCTCAAGGAAGACCGCTTCGAAGTGCTGGTCGAGGAGCTCCAGAAGATCGTGCGAGGCCAGCCGCCGCTGTCGCCGGCCATCGCGCGCCGGCTGCTGTCGCACTTCCGCCTGGGCGACAGCGGCGTCGGCGGCCTCACCGATTCCGGCTTCTCGCCGCTCGATTCACCCACCAGCCGCCCCGTTCCGCTGGACCGCCGGGACCCACCGGACCACGAGCGGCTCACGCCGCGCGAAACCGAGGTGCTCACCTACCTGAGCAAGGGCTTCACGATCAAGGAGATCGCGAGCCTCATGGGCATCAAGTGGTTCACCGTCAACGACCACATCAAGTCGATCTACAAGAAGCTCAACGTCTCGAGCCGGGCCGAAGCGGCGGTGCTGGCAAGCAAGCAAGGCCTGGTGTGAACTGACCCGCGGGCCGCCCCCAGCCGGTGAACCGCGATGAACCGCCCCCTCTTCGATCCGGCCCCCGATTCAGACCCGGCCACCGCGGCCAACGACCCGCTCGCCGGCGCCGCCTCGCGCGAGGCGGCCACGGGCATCGATTCACTGTTCGAACTCGCGCGGCTCGACCGGCCGCACCCGCAGCGGCACAACGCACGATGGATGGGCTGGCGGCTGCGGCTGCTGGTGGGCGCTGCATTGCTCGGCTGCCTCGGCATCCTGCTGCTGGCCCGCTGGACCGCCTCGCAGCCGACGCTCGACGCCATCTGGCGGCTCAACGCGCAGGCGGCCGTGGAGCTCACCAACACCGGTGATCCGCTGCTGAAGCCCCATGTCGGCGCGGTGCTGGTGGCCCTGACCTCGCAAGAAGGACATCGGCTCGCGATCGAGGGGCTCGCGCTGCAGCGCTCTGCACGCTGGATGCCCGACGACGTCCAGCGCGAGCGACACCTGCGCCTCCATGATCAGCTGGCCCGGGCCCTGGGAGGTGCCACGGTACAGCTGCACTTTTCCGACGGCAGCACGGAGTCGTGGCGTCCGACCGCGGGGGGGATCGCCTCGCTGGGGCTGCTGTTCTGGCTGCTCGCCGCGCTGGCGCTGGCGCTGTACATGGTGGCGATGGTGGTGGTGCTGTCCCGCCCTTCGCGCAGCAACCTGGCCTATGCCGTCATGGCCTTCTGCCAGGCCGGCAACCTGCTCTTCCTGGCGGTCGAGTCGGCGAGCGAACTCACGCTCCCCGGCGGGCTGGCCCCGTGGGACCTGCAGGCACGCGTCGCGTTCGACCTCCTGACCGGTGCAGCGCTCGTGCATGCCTTCAGCCGGTATCCGCACAGGCTGCCCGTCGCGCGCGAGGTCAGCGTGGCCGCATGGGGAGTGGTCATCGCGCTTTGCACGGCCAACGGCATGGGCGTGCTGCCCCATGCGTGGTGGTGGGCCCAGCTCGGCGGCGCCGCACTGGGGGCCTCGGCCATCGGGCTGCTCACCTGGTCATACAGGCTAGAGCCCCACCCCTTCTCCGTGGTCCTGCGGCGCTTCGGCATCGTCAACGTCGCCACGTGGATGCTGCTCACCCTCACGGTGGCGCTGGCGGGCACGCAGTCGGGACTGCAGCAGACCATCGTCTCGGTCGGGCCGATGATCTGGTACGTCTTCTTTTCATCGATCCTGCTGCTGGTGCCGTTCCTGTCGCGCTCGCAGCAGCTCATGCGCGAGTTCTCGCTGCTCGCCGGCGTCAGCACGGTGGCCACCGCCCTCGACCTGCTGTTCGTGGCGGTCTTCTCGTTCGGCCAGTTCACGTCGCTCACGCTGTCCCTGTTCCTGTCGCTCGCCGCGTACTCGGGTGCGCGGCAATGGGTGCTCAACCATCTGCTGGGCAGCAACATGCTCACGATGGAACGCCTGTTCGAGCGGCTGTACCGGATGGCGCGCGAGGTCGAGGCGAACCCGCAGCGCACGCCACACCTGCTGAGCAGGCTGCTGCGCGAACTGTTCGAGCCCCTGGAAGCCGCCATCGTGCAGCGCTCCTGTTCGGGCTCGCGCATCGGGGGGGATGGCTCGACCCTGCTGGTGCCCATTCCGGACCTCATGGCAGCCCACCCGGCCTCGCATGGCGTGGTGGTGATCCGCTACGCACACAGGGGCCGACGCCTGTTCACGCCCGACGACGCCAGACTGACTGATCGCATCGTCGAGCAGTTGCGACGCGCCGTGGCATTCGACAAGGCCGTCGAGCAGGGTCGAAGCGAGGAACGCGCCCGTATTGCGCAGGACCTCCATGACGACATCGGCGCCCGGCTGCTGACCCTCATGTACAAGGCCCCGACACCGGAGATGGAAGACTATGTCCGGCACACGCTGCAGGACCTCAAGACGCTGACCAGGGGCCTGGCGGCGCACAGCCATCGGCTTTCGCATGCCGCCGCCGAGTGGAAGGCCGACCTGACGCAGCGGCTGCTGGCCGTCCATTGCGAACTGGTGTGGAGCCTCAACTGCGACCAGGACGTGGACCTCGGCGTGGTGCAGTGGTCCGCCCTCACCCGTGTGCTGCGCGAACTCGTCACCAACGTCATCACGCATGCGCGGGCCACGCGGGTGGAGATCGCGCTGCAACTCGAACGCGACCGGCTCGATGTGCTGGTGCGGGACAACGGCCTCGGACGAGACCCGAAGAACTGGGCGCAAGGCCTGGGCCTGGGCGGGGTGCGCAAGCGCGTGAAGCAGCTGGGCGGCACCGTCGAATGGCGGGAGGTCAACGGCAGTGGCATCGAATGCCGGGTGCGCATCCCCGACGTATCGCAGGGGCGCTGAACCGCCGAGCCGTCGCACCATGAAAAAAGCCGAGCATTCGCTCGGCTTCTTGCTTGGATCAGGTGGGGTGGCTGATGGGACTCGAACCCACGACGACCAGAATCACAATCTGGGACTCTACCAACTGAGCTACAGCCACCGCAGAGTCGAACATTATAGCCTAACGGCTGGCACCACTTGCCACATCTTCTGCGGAGCCGGCCGTCTTGGCGTCTCCGGTGATCTGGACCTTGTAGCGATCCTTCAGCGCCGCATAGTAGGCCTGCGCCTCGGCTGCAGCCCAGGCCTGCGCGTACTGGGCCTGCGAGCGTGCCGCGTCGGCGACGGCCGGGTCACGGGGCAGCACCTTGTTGATCCGGATCACGGCATAGCCTTGGTCGCCGAGGTCGACACCCGTCCATGCCGGGACGGGATCTGCGGGCGCCTTCAGCGCTGCCTCCACCACGGCACGCGGCACGTCGCCTGCCGGCTTCGAGCGCGACACCACCACGGCGGGCTGCAGCGCGGCAGCGGCGGCGTCCTTCTTCCAGGCTTCCAGCTGCGCTTCCCCGTCCTTGCGAGCCAGCGCGCCGGCCTGCTTCGCGACCAGGGAATCACGCACCTTGGCCTTCACTTCCTCGAGCGGGAGCTTGCGCGCCGGGCTGTGCTGGAGGATGCGTGCCGACACCAGCTGGTTCGGCCCGACTTCCACGGCTTCGGTGTTGCGCTTGTTGCGAAGGCTGTCGGTGCCGAACAGCGCCTCCAGCAGCTTCGGATTGGCGAACGGGCCCTTGGTGTCGGGGCCGGGCGTGCGCGTCACGTTCTGCAGGGTGCGCACCTGCAGCTTCAGCTTGTCGGCCACGGGCTTCAGGCTGTCGGCCTGCTCGTAGACGGTGTTGGTGAACACCTCGGCAGCTTCGGTGTACTGCTGTTGCGCCTTCTGCTGCCTGAGCTCGTTCTCGATCTCGGCCTTCACCGCTTCGAACGGGCGCTTCTCGCCGCCGCGCACGGCCGTGAGCTTGATGATGTGGAAACCGAAGTCGCTTTCGACCACGGCGCTGAGTTCGCCCGGCTTCAGTGCAAACGCGGCATCCTCGAACGGCTTGACCATCGCACCGCGACCGAAGAAGTCGAGCTCCCCACCCCTGGCCGCGGAGCCTGGATCCTGCGAGTTCTTCTTGGCCAGCTCGGCGAACCCGGCCGGGTTCTTCCTCGCCTCTGCAAGCAGCTCCTGCGCCCGCGCCTTGGCCTTCTCGCGCTCGGCAGCCGGCGCGGACTTGTCGGCCTTGATCAGGATGTGGCTGGCGCGGCGCTCCTCCGGCGTGGAATAGCGCTTCTCGTTGTCCGCATAGAACTTGCGCGCATCCGCTTCGCTCACCGCGATGCCCGACTTGATCGCATCGAGGTCGAGTTGCACATACTCGACCGATGCCTGTTCAGGCGCCTGGAACTGCGCCGCATTGGCTGCATCGTTGTAGTAGGCCTCGAGCTCGGCATCGGTCGGGTTGACCTTGGCCGCGTAGTTCTTCGCATCGAACCGGGCAACCTGGATCTCGCGCTGCTGGAACAGCGACTCCAGTGCGAGGTCAGCCGCGGTGGCGGGCCCCATCGCGCTGCCCTCGATGCCCAGCAGCACCTGGCGCGTGGAGAGGTTCTGCCGCAGCCGTTCGGCGAACTGCTCGGACGTCATGCCCTGCGCCGCGAGGAACTCCTTCTTGAGGCTGCCATCGGGATTGCGCAAGGCCGCGAACTCCGGTGTCGACGCAAACAGGCGTTGCAGCCGCTCGTCCGTCGTGGCGAGGTTGAGCTTGTTGGCCGCGGTGAGGATGACCCGCTCCTGCACGAGGCCCTCGAGCGTCCGCTGCCGCATCTCCGGCGTATCGAACAGCTTCGCGTCGATGCCCGGCATCTGGGCACGCGCGCGCTCGACCTGGCTGCGGTGCGCCGCATCCCACTCGGCCTGGGTCACCTCCTGCCCCGCGACCTTGGCCACCGACTGCCTGCCTTCGTTGAAGCTCGAGTAGCCCTGAATGCCGAAGAAGACGAACGACGGGAAGATCAGCAGCACCAGCACGAACTGGAGCAACCGGGTGTGTTTGCGAACGAAATCGAACATCGAAAAAGCCCCGAAGGTGAAGCGCTGTGGTGCACAGCGGCAAGTCGCTTGCGTCAGACGTGACAAAGGCGAACCATGGTTCGCCTTTGACGGGAGGATCAGCTCTTGTCTTGAAGAGCCGCTGCGGAAGCTTCGCTTCCTTCCTCGGGCGCTGCGCTCAAACGAGCGGCAATGATACTCGCCGGGAGGCGGCCGCCCTTGCGGTGCTGGCCTGGAAGCCTTGGTGGGTGCTGAGGGGTTCGAACCCCCGACCTACGCCTTGTAAGGGCGCCGCTCTACCAACTGAGCTAAGCACCCGCGAAATCACTCTGGGTTCAGTTGACTGCGTCCTTGAGGGCCTTGCCCGGACGGAACTTCGGCACCTTGGCGGCCTTGATCTTGATGGTGGCGCCGGTGCGCGGATTGCGGCCGCTGCGAGCGGCGCGCTTGTTCACGGCAAACGTGCCGAAACCGACCAGCGACACGGTGTTGCCCTTCTTCAGAGTCGTCTTCACACCGCTGATCAAGGCCTCGAGCGCGCGCGTTGCAGCGGCTTTGGAGATGTCGGCCTGTTTGGCGATGTGTTCAATCAGCTCGGTCTTGTTCACGAAGGTACCCCCTCTCAAAGGTGTCTCAAAAAGTGTTCGGGATCGTGCGATTGGGATTCGATCAGCAGTGGGAACTGCTCGAACGATTACAGCCGGGTGACACTGGAGTGTCAAGCGCGGGAAGCGGATTCTATGCGCAATCGCGCGCCGTCATGCGGCCGCAACCCGCGTCAATGCTGGCTTGACAACATGGAGGCCGCGCCATTGCAGCGCGTGCGGCCCGAACTGGTGCAGCTGCCGAACGCGACCGCGTGCGAGAGGAAGAACGGGGAGGCTCAACCGAGCGCCGCCGCAATCGCGCGGCCGAGATCGGCAGTGGTGGCCTTGCCACCGAGGTCGGGGGTGCGCGGCGCATCACTCTTCGGGTCGAGGGCTGCCTCGATCGCGGCCACCACCGCATCGTGGGCGTCGCGATGGCCGAGGAAGTCGAGCATCAATGCGGCCGACCAGATCTGCGCGATCGGATTGGCGATGCCGCGCCCTGCGATGTCGGGTGCCGAGCCGTGCACCGGCTCGAACAGCGACGGGAAGCGACGCTCGGGGTTGATGTTGGCCGACGGCGCGATGCCGATCGTGCCGGCGCAGGCGGGCCCCAGGTCGCTCAGGATGTCGCCGAACAGATTGCTCGCCACCACCACGTCGAAGTGCTGCGGGCGCTGCACGAAATGCGCGGTGAGGATGTCGATGTGGAACTGGTCGACCGTCACGTCGGGATACGCCTTCGCCATGGCGGCAACACGCTCGTCCCAGTAGGGCATGGTGATCGAGATGCCGTTGGACTTGGTGGCCGAGGTGAGCTTCCGGCGAGGGCGCTTGCGTGCCAGCTCGAACGCGAACTTGAGCACGCGGTCCACGCCGGTGCGGGTCATCACGGTCTCCTGGATCACGACTTCGCGTTCGGTGCCCGCGAACATGCGACCGCCGATGCTCGAATACTCGCCTTCGGTGTTCTCGCGCACGATGACCATGTCGATGTCGCCGGGCTTGCGGTCGGCCAGCGGCGAGCGGATGCCGGGCATCAGCTTCACCGGCCGCAGGTTCACGTACTGGTCGAACTCGCGCCGGAACTTCAGGAGCGAGCCCCACAGCGAAACATGGTCCGGCACTGTCGCCGGCCAGCCCACGGCGCCGTAGAAGATGGCGTCGTGGCCGCCGATGCGGTCCTTCCAGTCGGGCGGAAGCATGTCGCCGTGCCTGGCGTAATAGTCGCAGCTGGCAAAGTCGAAGTGGTCGAGCTGCAGGCCGATGCCGAACCTGGCCGCGGCCGCCTCCAGCACTCGCACGCCCTCCGGCATGACTTCCTTGCCGATGCCGTCTCCGGGAATCACAGCGATGCGATGGGTGGTGCTCATTGGATATCTCCTTCAAAAAATGCAAACGCTTCGTGGAGCAATTGATCGGGCAGTTCTTCAGCGATGTAGTGGCCACAGGGCAGCGCGCGGCCGCTCACGTACTCGGCCCTTTCTCGCCACAACTCGAGCACGTCGAAGCAGCGGCCGACCGCCCCGTGCTCGCCCCACAGCACGCGCAGCGGCATCGCAAGCCGCCGGCCGGCGGCGATGTCTTCTTGGTCATGCACCAGGTCGATGCCGATGGACGCCCGGTAGTCCGCGCAGATCGCGGCGGCCGTGCCCGGGATGGCGATGCAGCGCTCGTACTCGGCCAGCGCCTCGGGCGCAAACGCCCCGAGCCCTGCATGGCGGCGCCCCATCACGTTGCGAAGGTAGGCCACCGGGTCGCCCTCGATCAGCCGCTCGGGCAGCGGCGCCGGCTGCACCAGGAAAAACCAGTGCCAGTAGGCCAGCGCGAATTCGCGGCTGGTGCGCTCGTACATCGCGGCGGTAGGAGCGATGTCCAGCAGCAGCATGCGCGCCACGGCATCAGGGTGGTCCGCGGCCAGGCGGTGCGCAACCCGCGCGCCGCGGTCATGCGCGCAGACGGCGAACCTCGCATGGCCGAGCTGCGACATCACCTGCAGCGCGTCATGGGCCATCAGGCGCTTCGAGTAGGCCGACGAATCCTCCCCCGCATTCACGCGGGAAGAGTCGCCGTAGCCCCGCAGATCGAGTGCCACCACCGTGAAGCGCTCGGCCAGCCGCGGCGCCACCCGGTGCCACATCGCATGGCTCTGCGGGTGGCCATGCAGCAGCAGCAAGGCCGGGCCGCGGCCGCCGACGCGGCCGTTCAACCGAGCCCCGTCCACTGCAAACCGCTGGATGCGAAAACCTTCGAACATGCGGCGCATTCTGTGCCTGTGGCGATGCGGCATCAAGAAACAATCAGATAATCAATTATTTCCTGCAAGGCACAAGTGAAGCGCACGCGACGATGATCGATCGAGCAGACCTGATGATGGTGCTACAGGTGATGGAGCACGGCAGCCTGTCAGGCGCAGCACGGGCGCTCGACCTGGCCCCTCCGGTGGTCACCAAGCGACTCGCGGCCCTGGAAGCGCGCATCGGCGTGCGCCTCTTCCACCGCACCACACGGCGCGTTTCACCCACTGCCGAAGGCCGGCAGTTCCTGCAGCACGCCCGGCACCTGGCAGAAGGCTTCAACGAGCTGGAGCAGACGCTCACCGAGCGGGCCCACGAACTGCAAGGGCCGCTGCGGCTGTGCAGCAGCTTCGGTTTCGGCCGTGCCTGGGTCGCGCCGCTGGTGGCGCAGTTCAGTGCCTTGCACCCACACATCACGGTGCAGCTGCACCTGAGCGAACACCTGCCCGACCTGGCCGCTGCCGGGCTCGACGCGGCCGTCTGGTTGTGGAGCCCGCGCGACACGAGCATGGTGTCGCGCAGGCTTGCCGCCAACCGCCGTGTCGTGGTCGCGGCGCCCGGCTACATCGAGCGCCACGGCGCGCCGCAAACACCGGCGGAACTGAGCCGCCACACCTGCCTCGTCGTGCGCGAGAACGATGACCGCCCTGCCCTCTGGCGGCTGCAGGCGCTGGCCCGGCCGCAGCGCGACGTGCAGACCGTTCGCGTGAGCGGCCCGCTGTCGAGCAACAGTGGCGAAGTCGTGCGCGAATGGGCCTTGCGCGGCCACGGGCTGATGCTGCGTTCGCTGTGGGACGTGCACGAGCACCTGGCCAGCGGCGCGCTGGTGCACCTGCTGCCGGAGTACGCCATGCTCGACGCCGACGTGCAGTTCCTCATGCCAGCGCGCGCCGCGGGCACGGATGTTCCAAAACGCCTGCGCGCGCTGCAGGACCACCTGAGCCGCGCGCTGGCCGATCCGCCGTGGCTCAGCGTGCCGGCGGGGGCGCCGCAGGCGCGCGCACGACGAGCGCCACGCCCACCGCGGTGAGCGCGAGGCCAACAAGCGTGGGCGCAGCAAGCGCCTCGTCGAAGAGCATCCAGGCCATTACCGCCGTGCATGGCGGCACGAGGTAAAGCAGGCTGGTCACTTGCGTGGCTGCGCCTTGCTGGATCAGCAGGTAGAGCAGCGAGCTGCCGCCGAGCGTCAGGGCCAGCACCGACCAGACCATCGCCCCGACCAAGTGCGGGTGCAGCGTGATGGGCTCCTGCTCCAGCAGCATGGCCAGCGGGGCGGTCAGCAACAGGGCTGCGAACAGTTGCACCGTGTTGGCCGTTCGAACGTCGCAGGGCTCGACGAAACGCTTCTGGTACAGCGTGCCCACCGTGATGCCGACCAGCGCCAGCAAGGCCAGCGCGAAGTTCCAGCCCGTCACCTCGCCCACGCCGAGCTTGCGCCAGACCACCAGGGCCAGGCCCACGAAGCCCAGCAGCAGGCCGAGCCACTGCCTCGGCGTGACACGGTGCTCGGCGCTCATCGCCACGCTCACCCAGACGGCCGTCAGCACCGGCTGCAAGCCGACGATCAGTGCGATGGTGCCGGCGCCCATGCCCGCCTTCACCGCGGCCCACACGCCGCCCAGATACACCCCGTGCATCAGGGCTCCCGTGACGGCCAGGTGCCCCCACTGCCTGGCGCCTTGCGGCCATGCCGCCCGCGCGACGACGATCCAGGCGAGGAAGCACAGCGCCGACAAGGCATAGCGCAGCGCGAGGAACTTGAGCGGTGGCGCGTAAGGCATTCCGTAGCGCGCCACGATGAAGCCCGTGCTCCAGATCAGCACGAAGACCCAGGGCATCGCCCGCACCAGCCGGCGCTGGCGATCGTTGCCGGCCCCGACCACCGTCAACGCACCTTCGCGCGGATCTCGGGCAGCGCCTTCTGCAGGTAATACACCATCGACCAGATGGTCAGCACCGCTGCGATGTAGATGAGCCAGGTGCCCCAGACCTTCGTGTCGATCAGCCCGAAGAGAACGCCGTCGAACAGCAGGAACGGGATGGCCACCATCTGCACGGTGGTCTTGACCTTGCCCAGCATGTGGACCGCCACGCTGCGCGAGGCGCCGATCTGCGCCATCCATTCGCGCAGGGCCGAGATGGCGATCTCGCGGCCGATGATGACCAGCGCCACCAGCGCGTTCACGCGGTCCTGCTCCACCAGGATCAGCAACGCCGCGCAGACCAGGAACTTGTCGGCCACGGGGTCGAGGAAGGCGCCGAACGACGAGGTCTGGTTGAGCTTGCGCGCCAGGTAGCCGTCGGCCCAGTCGGTGAGGGCGAAGACGATGAACAGCACCGTCGCGATGATGTTGCGGGTGGGGCCGTCCAGCGGCAGCGAGAACACACCGACGATGAGCGGAATCGCGACGATGCGCGCCCAGGTCAGCAGCGTGGGCAGGGTGAAGAACATGCGGGCATTGTGCCGGACTTCACGCCGAAGCCCGGCGGCTCGCACGGGATCTCACGAGCTTCACTGGTCGAGCGAGCGCAGCTTGAACTTGCGATCGTCGTTGAACAGGAAGGTCTCGGTGTATTTCCAGGGCTTGGGCAGGCGCGATACGTCGCCGAACGGGGCGGCACGCTTGATGGCTTCGATGGCCAGCGGCACGGTGTCGCGCGCCTGGCGCGGGTAGCGCATCACTTCCACGTGCCGAACGCTGCCGTCGGCGTTGAGCTCGATCTCCAGCACCGGGATGGCCAGCAGCACATCGGGCGGCGTGCCGTCGTAGGTGCGGCCGGCGTTGGCGGCCGTGATGCGGCGCGCCGCCGCGATGCGGTATTGGTCCCAGGTGCGAGCCGACGAAGCCGGCGCCGGCGCCACGGGTGCAGCCGCGCCCGGCGAGGGCCGTGCAGGCGCAGGCGCCGGTGCCGGGGAGCGCGCCGGCTCGCGGGTGCTGCAGGCGGCCAGCAGGGCTGCAACGGAAACCATCAGTGCGGCAAGGCATGTCTTGTCAGTGGAGGACACGGTAGATCTCCTCGGCCAGTTCCTTTGAAATGCCTTCGACGCTGGCCAGGTCGTCGACGCTTGCGGCCGCGACTCCTCGCAACCCTCCGAATCTCTGCAGCAGCCGTGCGCGCTTCTTGGGGCCGACACCTGCGATGTCCTCGAGCCGGCTGCCGCCGGTTCGCACGCTGGCGCGCCGCGCGCGCATGCCGGTGATGGCAAACCGGTGCGCCTCGTCGCGGATCTGTGCGATCAGCATCAGGGCCGCCGAGTCCTTGCCGAGGTAGACCTTCTCGCGGCCGTCGGCAAACACCAGCTCCTCGAGGCCCACCTTGCGCCCCTCGCCTTTCTCGACACCGGCAATCAGCGCGAGGTCCAGGCCCAGTTCGCCGAACACCTCTTTCGCCATGCTGACCTGCCCTCGCCCGCCGTCCACCAGCACGAGGTCGGGCAGCCTGGCTTCGCCGCGTGCCGCCGCTTCGGCCAGCTTGCCGTAGCGCCGCGTGAGCACCTGCCGCATCGCTGCATAGTCGTCGCCCGGCGTGATGCCGTCGATGTTGTAGCGGCGGTACTGCGAACTCTGCATGCGGTGATTCTCGAACACGACACAAGATGCCTGGGTTGCTTCACCCGCGGTGTGGCTGATGTCGAAACACTCGATGCGAATCGTGTCGAGGTTGTCGGGCGTGAGGTCGAGTGCGTCGACCAGCGCACGCGTGCGAGCCTGTTGCGAACCCTCTTCGGCCAGCAGCCGCGCCAGTGCCAGGTCGCAACCCTTGACGGCCATCTCGAGCCAGGCTCGTCGCTGCTCGCGCGGCTGGTGCACGGCGGCGATGCGCATGCCGGCCTGACTGGACAGCGCCTCGATCAACGCCGGGTCGACCGCGTGGCTGGTGACCAGCAAGGGCGGCACCGCGCCGTCGAGGTAGTGCTGCGCGATGAAGGCCTCGAGCACCTGCACCTCCACCGGCACCGAACCCGCTGCGCCTTCGGCTTCCTCGGCGCTCAGCACGTCGCTCAATGCGGCGGCGTCTTCCACGTGGGTCGGGAAGTACGGCCGATCACCCAGGTGCCGCCCGCCACGCACCATCGCGAGGTTCACGCAGGCGCGCCCGCCCTGCACGCGCACGGCCAGCACGTCGGCATCCTTGTCGGAGCCGGTGTCCATGGCCTGCTGGTGGAGCACTTTCGACAACGCCGACAGTTGATTGCGGATCTCGGCGGCCTTCTCGAACTCGAGCTTGTCGGCATGCTCCATCATGCGCGCCTGCAGGGCATCGACCACCTGCTGGGTCTCGCCATCGAGGAAGCGCTCGGCGTCCCGCACGTCGTTCGCATAATCGTTCGCATCCACGTAGCCGACGCACGGCGCCGAGCAGCGCTTGATCTGGTGCAGCAGGCAAGGCCGGGTGCGGTTGTTGAAGACGGTGTCTTCGCAAGTGCGCAGGTGGAACACCTTCTGCAGCAGCAGGATCGACTCCTTGACCGCCCAGGCGCTCGGATAGGGCCCGAAGTAGCGGTGCTTCCTGTCCACCGAACCGCGGTAGTAGGCGACGCGCGGGAACTCATGCGACACGAGCTTGAGGTAGGGGTAGCTCTTGTCGTCGCGGAACAGGATGTTGAACTTCGGGTTCTGCGTCTTGATGAGGTTGTTCTCGAGCAGCAGCGCCTCGGCCTCGGAGCGCACGACGGTGGTCTCCATGCGCACGATCTTGCTCACCATGTGGCCGATCCGCGTGCCGCCATGGTTCTTGTGGAAGTAGCTCGACACCCGCTTCTTCAGGTTGCGCGCCTTGCCCACATAGAGCAGTTGGCCATCGGTGTCGAAGTAGCGGTACACGCCGGGCAGCCCCGGCAAGGCGGCGACTTCATTGAGCAGTCGCTGCCACACCGCATCGGCCTCGGTGGCCGGGCTCGCCGGCGGCGCCGTATCGCTGTCGGGAAAATCATTCATGGAGCGAATTCTGCCGTCGCAGCCGGCGCAATGCGGCTCGGATAATCGGCGCATGCGCTGGGATGTGTTTTGCCGCGTCATCGACAACCATGGAGACCTTGGCGTCTGCTGGCGGCTTGCGGCCGACCTGGCCGCACGCGGCGAACAGGTGCGGCTGTGGGTGGACGACGCCAGCGCCTTGCGCTGGATGGCGCCGGGCGGCTGCCCCGGGGTCGAGGCGCTGCCGTGGCGTGAACCGTCGCCTGGCGAAGAACCCGGTGATGTCGTCGTCGAAGCCTTCGGTTGCGACCCGCCGACGCAGTTCGTCGCGCGCATGGCCGCCTCGGCACACCGGCCCATCTGGGTCAACCTCGAATACCTGAGCGCCGAGGACTACGTGGAACGCAGCCACGGCCTGCCCTCACCTCAGTTCAGCGGGCCGGGTCGCGGGCTGACGAAATGGTTCTTCTACCCTGGCTTCACCCGCAGCACCGGCGGGCTGCTCCGGGAGCCCGGGCTCGAGGTGCGCCGGCGCAATTTCGATCCGCAAGCTTGGCGCGTGCAGGGCTGGCCATCCACCGTGGACCGCCAGGCCCGGGTCATCAGCCTGTTCTGCTACGACAACCCCGCGCTGCCCGCCCTGCTGGACTCGCTGCGCCAGGCCCCCACCAAGCTGTTCGTCACGCCCGGTCCGGCCGCCCGGCAGGTCGCCGCCTGGCTGGGACATGAAGCACACCCCGGCCAGCATTTCCAGCGCGGTGAAATGGGCCTGTGGTTCCTGCCGTGGCTCACGCAACCGCAGTACGACGAGCTGCTGTGGAGCTGCGATCTCAACTTCGTGCGCGGTGAAGACTCGCTGGTGCGGGCGCTCTGGGCCGCCAGGCCGTTCGTCTGGCAGCTGTATCCGCAGGCCGACGCGGCACACCTGGCCAAGCTGGCCGCCTTCCTGCGGCTGTATCTGGCGCCCGCCACACCGGCGTTGCAGGCCGCCGTCGGTGCGGCGTTCGACGGGTGGAATCGGGGCGCGGCCTTGAAGTTGCCGCCCCTGGGCGCTACATCGGAGTGGGCGGCATTGGCCCGCCTGCAGCAGCAATCGCTGCTGGGTGCAACGGATCTCACAGCCGAGCTGTGCCGCTTTGTGGCTGAAAAACGCTAAAATCAGCGGCTTTGCGCGTTCTAGATGAGAGAGAGCGAGAGCGCGCGCTTCAAGTAACTCCCTCTCGCAGCCTTCCCGAGCCGGGAAGCTCAAGGTGATCGCCATGAAAATTGCACAGGAAATCCGCGCCGGCAACGTCATCATGCACGGCAAGGACCCCATGGTCGTGCTGAAGACCGAATACAGCCGTGGTGGCCGCAACGCCGCCACCGTTCGCATGAAGCTCAAGAGCCTGCTGAGCAACTCGGGCACCGAAGTCGTCTTCAAGGCCGACGACAAGATGGACCAGATCATCCTCGACAAGAAGGAGTGCACCTACTCCTACTTCGCCGACCCGATGTACGTGTTCATGGACACCGAATACAACCAGTTCGAGGTGGAAGCCGAGAACATGGGCGACGCCATCAGCTACCTCGAAGACGGCATGGCCGTCGAAGTGGTGTTCTACGACGGCAAGGCCATCTCCGTCGAACTGCCCACCTCGGTGGTGCGCGAGATCACCTGGACGGAACCGGCCGTGAAGGGCGACACCTCCGGCAAGGTGCTCAAGCCCGCCAAGATCTCCACCGGTTTCGAGATCCAGGTGCCGATCTTCGTGGCGCAAGGCGACAAGGTCGAAATCGACACCCGCACGCACGAGTACCGCAAGCGCGTCTGAGTCCTGGACGCCACGCCAAGAACAAAGGGGCCTTCCGGCCCCTTTGTCGTTTCAGCTGCGGCAGCTTCGTTCAGTCCACCTTGAACGAGAACTCCTGCGTGGCCGTGATCTCTTCGTCGGGCGCGCCGGCCTGGCATTGATATTCCATCATCGCGGCGCGCACGGCGTTGTGGAAGACGCGCGGGCCCGACAACACCTTCACATCGACCACGCGGCCGCCCTTGATGCGGGCTTCCGCCCTGACGATGCCGCTGGTGCCGTCCTGCAGCGCCTTGCGCGGCATTTCGGGCTTGGTCTGCGTCGGGCAGTGCACGCCGATGTCGCCTGAGCGCGCTGCCGCAGGCGCCGGCGGAGCCGGCGGCGTGGGCGGCGCAATGGGCGGCGGCGGCGCCACCGGCGGCGTGATCACGGCCTCGATGGCCGGCGCAGCCACGGCCGGCGGCGTCACCTCGGGGGGCGGGATGAACGGCGGCGGCGGCGGAGCCTCGACCTTCGGTGCCGGCGCCGGCGGAGGCTTGATCTCCTTGGGCGGCGGCGGTGGCGGAGGTGGAGGAGGCAGCTTCACCTCTTCCACGATCTTGGCATCCAGCGGCTTCTTGATCACCTCGACCGCCTTGCGCGCGAGCCCTGACACCAGCCCATACACGATGAGCACGTGCAGCAGGACCACCATCGCAAAGCCGACGAAGCGCCGGCCCGGAGGCTTCCTCTGTTCGTATGCGAAATCCATTCGGACTCAACTCCTTGCGAACGGAGACAGCCTTGTGGGCTGCCCCGTCATCGACGCCAGGCCCGGGAACGGTGCCGCAAGGCACCTACCCGAAAGCCCGGCCGTCGTCGTCATTCGTTCACTCGACAAACTGCTCACTGCCGATGATGCCGATCTTGGTGAGGCCGATGCGCTGCGAAGAGGCCAGCACGTTGGCGACCACCTCGTACTTGGCCTGCTTGTTGGGGCGCAGATGCACCTCCGGCTGCACCGCCTGCTCGGCAGCGACGCGCATCTTGGCCTCCATGTCGGCACGGTCCACCACCGGCAGTCCGTTCCAGTACACGACGCTCTTGTCGTCGATGTCGATCTTGACGATCTCGGGCTTGGTGAGGTTCTGCGGCGGCACGCCCACCGGCATGTTCAGGTTCACCGAGTGCAGCTGGATCGGGATCGTGATGATCAGCATGATCAGCAGCACCAGCATCACGTCGATCAGCGGCGTGGTGTTGATGTCCACCATCACCTCCGGATCACCGCTGCCGCTGCCGCTTCCTACGTTCATTCCCATGTCGTCAACCTCCCCTGGCGGGTGGTTCAGTGATGAACGCCACCTTCGTGATGCCCGCGCGCTGGCAGGCGT
>CAMLNA010000001.1 GCA_946481025.1 uncultured Rivibacter sp. | reverse complement strand
CCCGACGGCGCGATGCCGGCGTGTTTCGGGACGTGTACGACGTCGCGGTTCACGCCTGTGTCACCGGCGGACTCGAGCATCGCGGCCGGTCGTTGCAGCACGTCTTGCCCGCCCTCCCCTCAACCGAAAGCCGCCCATGCCTTTGCCCCGCCTACTCGCCGTCCCGCTCGCAGCGGCCAGCAGAACGGCGGGCTCAAGCCCAGCGGCAGCATCACCGGCGGCTGTCGCAGCACGGGCTTCCTCGACACGTCGAACACGCTGCACCGGCACGCCTGCATCGCCGGCGGCGGCAGCACCTATTGCGGCCACGTCTATGCGCTGTACTTCCTGAAAGACCAGATCAGCGCCCTTGGCGGCGGCCATCGCCACGACTGGGAGTACGCGGCCATCTGGACCCGGGACGGGGTGGTGACGCACGCACTGCGCTTTGCCGGTGCCGGCGAGCCTCCCGAGAACCCCTACGGCCAGTTCCTCGCCCCGCTCGTCACCAGCTGGTACGAGCAGACGCGCGGCAGCCAAGTGCTGCCAAGCCCTCGCTGCAAGCCGGAGCATTGTCCGCGCCGGCACCGGCGCCTACCATCCGATCCCACAAGCGAAACAGGAGTGCAACATGGAATTGCATCGTGGCCGCCTGGTGGATCACCTGCAGCTCGTCGTGCGTGATCTTCGGGCCAGTCAGGAGTTCTACACGGCGGTCTTCAATGTGCTGGGAATACCGATGGGCGGCACGGGCGACGACCACTTCTGGGCTGACGAGCTCTTTGTGTCGACCGCCGACAGCGAAGCTGCACAAGGTCAGCTGACGGGGCGGCACCACCTCGCGTTCCAGGCCCGCGATCGCGCCACGGTCGACGCCTTCTACCAGGCGGCCCTGGAGCATGGCGGCAAGGAAAACGGAGCCCCCGGGGAACGCAAGTACCACCCCGGCTACTACGCCGCGTTCGTCCTGGATCCGGACGGGAACAACATCGAAGCCGTCTTCCACGGCGAGGCCAAGCGCAGTGCACCGTCGGTCACAGTGACGTTCTGAGGTGCGGCGCGAGCACCTGCGCTCGCGCCGGGCTCCGGCCCACGCCCACGTCGGCGCTGTCCACGAAGCTCCAGCGGAAGCTCTCGACCTTGCTCGCACGCGGTGACCGCAAGGCGGCGTTGCCGTCCATCCCGAGGCAACTCATTGACCAGTTCGCCAAGGGCCCGTTCAAGTTGCACGATGTGCCGCCCAAAACGGCTTGGCTGTCCAAAGGACCGTCTGGGACGCCTGAAAACAAAAAGCCCCGTAAACACTGGTTTGCGGGGCTTTTGTCGGTCCTTGCGAGATCGCCCAGGACATACATATCGCTGGCGGAGAGAGAGGGATTCGAACCCTCGATACAGGGAAACCTGTATACCGGATTTCGAGTCCGGCGCATTCGACCACTCTGCCATCTCTCCTGGATTCGATGGTGGTCTCGCTGGGGTGAGCAGCGAAGCCGGCGATTATAGCCACTGAACCAGGCTGCCGGCCATGGGCACCGTCAGGCGGCTTTCAGCACCTCCACGCCGCCCATGTATGGGCGCAGTGCCTGCGGCACCAGGATCGAGCCGTCGGCCTGCTGGCAGTTCTCGAGCACGGCCACCAGCGTGCGGCCCACGGCGAGGCCGGAGCCGTTGAGCGTGTGCACGAGCTCGGGCTTGCCCTGGGCGTTGCGGAAACGCGCCTGCATGCGGCGCGCCTGGAAGGCTTCGCAGTTCGAGCAGGAGCTGATCTCGCGGTAGGTGTTCTGCGCCGGCAGCCAGACCTCGAGGTCGTAGGTCTTGGTGGAACCGAAGCCGAGGTCGCCGCTGGAAAGAGCAACGACGCGGTACGGCAGCTCGAGCCTGCGCAGCAGCGTCTCGGCGTGGCCGACCATCTCCTCGAGCGCGTCGTAGCTCTTTTCGGGGTGCACGATCTGCACCATCTCGACCTTGTCGAACTGGTGCTGGCGGATCATGCCGCGCGTGTCGCGCCCGGCGCTGCCGGCCTCTGAACGGAAGCACGGGCTGTGCGCGGTGAGCTTCACCGGCAGCTGCTCGGCGTTGAGGATCTGCTCGCGCACGGTGTTGGTGAGCGAGATCTCCGAGGTGGAGATGAGGTACTGCTCGGCCTGCTCTTCGTCGCCGCCCCGGCTGACCCAGAACATGTCTTCCTTGAACTTGGGCAGCTGGCCGGTGCCTTCGAGCACTTCGCGGTTGACGATGTAAGGCGTGTAGCACTCGGTGTAGCCGTGCTCGGTGGTCTGCACGTCGAGCATGAACTGCGCGAGCGCTCGGTGTAGCCTGGCCACCGGGCCACGCATGAAGGTGAAGCGCGCGCCCGAGAGCTTGGCCCCGGTCTCGAAGTCGAGGCCCAGCGGAGCACCCAGGTCCACATGGTCCCTGGGCGTGAAATCGAAGGTCTTCGGGGTGCCCCAGCGGCGCACCTCGACATTGGCGGTTTCATCGCTGCCCAGCGGCACGCTGTCGTGCGGCAGGTTGGGCACCGACATCAGCAGCGCGCCCAGTTCGGACTGGATCACCTCGAGCCGTTCGGCGCGGGCCTTCAGCTCGTCGCCCAGGCCACCCACTTCGGCCATCACGGCGCTGGTGTCTTCGCCCTTGGCCTTGAGCTGGCCGATCTGCTTGGACAGCGCGTTGCGCCTGGCCTGCAGCTCCTCGGTGCGCGTCTGGATGGCCTTGCGCTCGGACTCGAGCGCCTGGTAGCGCTCCACGTCGAGGTAAGGCTGGGGCGACTTGCGCTTCTCCAGCGCGGCGACGACGCCGGCGAGGTCCTTGCGCAGCAGGTTGATGTCGAGCATGGCAGTGCCAGAAAGCGTGGGAAGCCAGCGATTGTAGGCAAGCCCCCGAAGGCAGAAGCGGCCCGCCTCTGGTGAAGGCAGGCCGCTCGCACGGACGCCGGCCGTGCCGGCAAAGGCCGCCGCGTCAGGGGAAGCTGATCACGTTCACCGGCACCGTGGCCGCGCCCTGCGCCGGGCCGCCGGTGTTGTTGACCACGTTGTCGATGACGCCCACGCCGCCCAGCGACACGGTGAGCACGTGGCGCAGCCGCACGCCCGGCGTCACCGGCACCTCGAAGCCGCGCGCCGCGTGGATCGACGGGTTGACGTTGAAGTAGCAGTACACGCCGCCGCCCCAGATCTCGTGGGTGGTCACATGGTCGGCCACCTTGTAGGCGGCGTAGCCCAGGCCGTCGGTGCGCCAGGCGGCCTGCGTGGGCGGGTCGTACGGCTTCTCGTTCTGGAAGAAGATGGTCTTGCCGCCCTGCCCGTTCCAGATGACCTCGTACTTCTGGTAGTGCTCGACGAAAAGGCCGGTGGCCAGCACGTTGTTGCCGTTGACGATGAGGCCGGTGTCAGCGGTGTTCACCGTCCAGCCGGTGGGTGCGCTGCCGTGGTCGGCACGCCAGGCCCAGATGTGGTCGATGAGCGTGTGGTGGCTGTTGACGACGAGGCTCACCGTCGCCTTGCCGGCCATGGAGCCGCCGATGCGGAAGAACACGTCCTGCACGGTCGTGGGATTGGCGGCATGGCTGGCCGACGAGCCGGCGGGGCCGATGGTGAGCAGCGCCGGGCTGTTCACCGTGCCGGCGTCGAACAGCAGGCCCGCGATCTTGACGCCGTCCACGTCGGCCACCTGCATCGCATTGACGCCGTTCTCCGGCACCAGCGTGGGATAGCCGATGCCCAGCACCACGGTGTCGGGGCGTGTCACCTGCAGAGCCTGGTTCAGCAGGTACGTGCCGGGCGTGAAGAACAGGTTCAGGCCCTGCGCCAGCGCGGCATTGAGGGTGGCGGCGCTGTCGCCGGGCTTCGCCACGTAGAACTGGCTCATCGGGAGGGACGTGCCGGCGGTGGTGCCGCTCACCCAGCTGGCGTTCGATGCATTGGTGCGCAGGGCCGGCACGAACACGCGGTACTTGCCGGCGCCGTCGATGTAGAGGAAGGGCTTCTCGCGCGACACCGGCGTGGTGGCCAGCGTCGTGTACGGCGGGCTCGGGAAGGAGGTCGCCGGGGCGCCCGCCACGCCCGAGAACACCATGTTCCACACGCCGTCGTACCACACGCCGATCTGGCTGTCGCGCGTGTACCACTGCTGCTGCGAGCCCGACGAGATGGAGCCGTCGACCTTGCTGTCGGCGATGTAGCCGCCGCTCGAATAGCCCTGGCCCTGCCCCTGGTTGGACGGACCCAGGTGCAGGTTGCCGATGATGTGGACCCGGCGCATCGGCGCGGCCTGCGACACGGCCCAGCGGTTGGTGCCGCCCTGCGGCACGAGCGCCAGGTTCTCCACCGAGCGCCAGAAGTTCTGCGTCGCGTTGCCGGCGTCGCCGTAGTTCCAGCCGCTGTCGACGTTGATCGCGCCGTTTTGCAGCGTCACGTCGCCCGGCCGCAGCCCCAGGCCTGCGATCGTCGTGTAGAAGCCGAGGTTGGCCCACACGCCGCTGTAGGTGCCGGGCTTGAACAGGAAGGCATGCCGCTGCGAGCCGAACTGCGCGGTGGGGCTCAGCACCTGCGGGCTGAAGAAGGCGTCGAGCTTCGACTGGATCGTCGCGGTGGGCGTGCCCGGCTCGAAGATGGTGACGTTGGGGCCGAAGTCCGGCGTGTCGGAGGTGGGCAGGGTCGGTCCGGCCGTGCCCACCTTGAACGACGAAGCGATGTCGTTGAAGTTCAGCGGCACCAGGCTTGCCGTGTCGGCGGTGAGCTTGACCGAGCTGCCGCCGTAGCTGGCGTTGTTGAACAGCTCGAGCTGGTAGCCCGCGCGCACCTTCACCGACGACACACGGTCGTTCCACGCCGCGCCCACGTAGCTGCTGTCGGCATCGGCGCAGAACGAGGCGCCGCCGTAGCTGGCGTGCTCGTAGAAGCAGGCGATGCCGCTGGGAGGCTCGCCGGTACCGACGGTGTGGCTGAACCACGGCGTGTCGTAGGCCGGCGTGCCGTTGTTGTAGGTGAACGAGTAGCTGATCACGTTGCCGGTGGACACGGTGACCGGCTGCTCGTGGCGCGCGTTGGCGGCCGAATAGCCCATGCGCACGTTCATCTGGCCGCCGTTGTCGACGCGGTAATGCACGTCCACCCAGGAGGTGTTGACGCTGGACTTGAACCACAACGTGGCGGTGTTGCCCGACACGGCCACGCCCTGCGTGTAGTCGGCCGCGGCGCAGGCCGGCGCCGTCAGGAGGGAAAACACGGTGACGCAGGCCCATAGCCACAAGGCCTGCCAGGGCCGCGGCCGCGGCGGCACATGGCCGCCCGCGGACGAGAGAGATCCGAACATGGTGAACTCCTCAGGTTGAATGCCTCATCGACGAGGCGACTCGAAACTTCGGGCACCGAGAGCAAGAGCCCGCTTGCAACCCACCACTATGGAACCGATTCCAAGAGCGGCGATGTTGAAGCGGGCGAAGCGTTCGCGGATCGAGAAAAACCCTGCTTTGCGGTTTCTTTCGGGTTACGCGTTTGTGTGAAGGTGTTTGTAGCGCGGAGCCGCAGGGGCAGCGCTATTCGAGTTTCAGCCCCTTGGGCAGCGGGAAGTGCACCGTCTCCTCGACGCCGCTCATCTTGCGCACCGACAGTGCCCCCAGCGACTTGAGCCGGCCGATGACCTGCTGCACCAGGATGTCGGGCGCCGACGCACCTGCGGTGAGGCCCACCCGCGCGCGGTTGCTGAACCACTCGGGCCGCAGGTCCTCGGGCGAGTCGACCATGTAGCCGGGCGTGCCCAGCCGCTCCGCCAGCTCGCGCAGGCGGTTGCTGTTCGAGCTGGTGGGGCTGCCGACCACGATGACGACGTCGACCTGCGGGGCCAGCACCTTCACCGCGTCCTGCCGGTTCTGGGTGGCGTAGCAGATGTCCTGCTTCTTCGGCTCGCGCACCTGCGGAAAGCGCCGCTTCACCGCGGCCAGGATCTCGGCGGCGTCGTCCACGCTGAGGGTGGTCTGCGTCACCACCGCCAGCCTGTCGGGCCGCCGCACCTGCACCCGCTCCACGTCGGACACGTCCTCGACCAGGTAGATGCCCTCGGTGAGCTGGCCCATCGTGCCTTCGACCTCGGGGTGCCCCTTGTGGCCGATCATGATGAACTCGTAGCCTTCCTTGTGCAGCTTGGCCACCTCGACGTGCACCTTGGTCACCAGCGGGCAGGTCGCGTCGAAGACCGAAAACCCGCGCTGCGCGGCTTCCACGCGAACCGCCTTGCTCACGCCGTGGGCGCTGAACACCAGCGTGGCGCCCGGCGGCACGTCGGCCAGGTCCTCGATGAAGATCGCGCCCTTGGCCTTGAGGTCGTTGACCACGTAGGTGTTGTGCACGATCTCGTGGCGCACGTAGATGGGCGCACCGAACTTCGCCAGCGCGCGCTCCACGATCTCGATCGCGCGGTCCACGCCTGCGCAGAAGCCGCGCGGTTCAGCCAGCAGGATTTCATCCACTTGAGGGTCCGCCATGTTCAAAGCACCCCGATCACTTGCACTTCGAAAGTGACCGGTTGGCCGGCCAGCGGGTGGTTGAAGTCGAACAGGGCCCAGTCTTCTTCGGCGGGCCCCACTTCGCGCACCACGCCGGCATAGGCGCCCCGCCCGTCCGGTGTCGGGAACTGCACCACGTCACCCACCTTGTAGACCTCGTCCGGATCGCCCAGCTCGCGCAGCAGCGCCAGCTTCACCCGCTGCAGCAGCTCAGGGTTGCGCTCGCCGAAAGCCTCTCCGGCCGCGAGCTCGATGCGCGTGCGGGCCCCTTCCTCGAGCCCGACGAGACGCGCCTCGATGGCTGGTGCGAGTTCGCCGGTCCCCAGCGACAGCGTGGCCGGCTTGTCGTTGAAGGTATTCACGATGTCGGCGCCGTCGGGCCCCGCGAGGCGGTAGTGCAGGGTCAGGAAGGACCCCGGTTGGATGGTGGGCAAGACTGGACTTTCGGTTCGCTAGACTGGCCCGGATTTTAGTTTCCAGGGCCTGCCCGGCCCTTGACCGACGTGAAAGACCTCCCCGCTTCGCTGCGCCCGCGCGAAAAGCTGCTCGAACGCGGCCCCGGCGCCCTGGCCGATGCCGAGCTGCTGGCCCTGTTGCTGCGCACCGGTCTCAAGGGCACGGGGGTGCTGCAGCTGGCCCAGCAGATGCTCGACGAATTCGGCGGCGTGGCGGGCCTGCTGCACGCCACGCCGGACGACCTGCGCCGCGTCAAGGGCCTGGGGCCCGCCAAGCGTGCGGAGCTGGCAGCGGTGATCGAGCTGTCGCGGCGTGCGCTCGCGGCACAGCTGGCGGAGCGCCCGGTGTTCGAGACGCCGCAGATGGTGAAGGACTACCTGCGCCTGCACCTGGCCGACAGGCCGCACGAGGTGTTCGCCGTCATGCTGCTCGACGCCCGGCACCGCCTGCTGGCCTTCGAAGAGCTGTTCCGCGGCACGCTCACGCAGACCAGCGTGTACCCGCGCGAGGTGGTCAAGCGCGCGCTCGCCCTCAATGCCTCGGCAGTCGTGCTGGCTCACAACCACCCGTCCGGCGTGGCGGAACCTTCGAAGGCCGACGAATACCTCACGGTCACGCTGAAGTCGGCCCTGGCCCTGGTGGACGTTCGGGTGCTGGACCACCTGGTGGTCGGCCGCAGCGATTGCGTGTCCTTTGCCGAACGTGGCCTGATCTGAATGAAGGTTCGCTCGCTGCAGGAGCTGGAGCAGTTGCAGCGCCACCTGCGGCAGGCGGCGCGGGAGGCCGCCGCCCTCGAGGCCGAGCGCCGCGAGCGCGAGGCGGCCGAAAGGCGCGAGCGCGAGCTGTTTGCCCGAACGGTGGGGCCGGTCACGCCTCTCAAGCCTCACGACCGCGGCACACCTTCACGACCCAAGCCGGCGCCGCATCCGAAGCAGCGCAAGCTCGACGAGGCCGCCGTGCTGCGCGAGGCCCTGTCCGACGAGTTCGACGTGGAGTCGCTGCTCGAGACCGACGAAGCCTTGTCGTTCCGTCGCGCCGGCATCGGACCCGAGGTCGTGCGCAAGCTGCGGCGCGGGGTCTGGGCCATCCAGGGCCAGGTGGACCTGCACGGACTGCGCCGCGACGATGCCCGCGAGCGCCTGGGCGAGTTCCTGCGCGAGGCGGTGAAGCAGGGCTGGCGCTGCGTGCGCGTGGTGCACGGCAAGGGCCACGGCTCGCCCGGGCGCCAGCCGGTGCTCAAGGGCAAGGTCCGCGCATGGCTGGTGCAAAAGGGCGAGGTGCTGGCCTTCACGCAGGCCAGGGCCTCGGAGGGCGGCGCGGGCGCGCTGATCGTGCTGCTGAACAGCGCCTCCTGAGCCGCCCGAGTCACCGGTCACCGGTCACCGGTCACCTCTACTTGTTCCTCATCCAGTCGGCGGTGCCGAAGAAGGCTTCCTGCAGGCGCTTGATGAGGGCCGGATCGAGCGTCACCTCATGCATCGCCTGGTCCATGCAGGCGAGCCACTGGTCGCGCTCCTTGATGCCGATGGGAAACGGCAGGTGCCGCGCCCGCAGCCGCGGATGGCCGAAGCGGTCGATGTAGTGGTTGGGACCGCCCAGCCAGCCGCACAGGAACCAGTGCAGCTTGTCGCGCGAGCCCTCGAGCGTGGTGGGGTGCAGGGCACGCAGTTCGGCATAGGCGGGCTCGAGCTCCATCAGGTCGTAGAAGCGATCGACGAGCGCGCGGACGGCGGCTTCACCGCCGACCCATTCGTAGGCGGTGGCCGGTTGGGGGTTGTGGTCTTCGGAGTTCACGCGTCGGGCACTGGTCGCCAGTCAACCAGCCAACATTGTCAGAGATCGATTCGTGCAGCCAGTGCGTTCACCGCCTGGGCAGCGGGCGTGCCGGGCATCACCTCGAGCAGCAGCACTCGCTTTTGCACCGCTTCGCGCACCGACGGGTCCACCGGCACTTCGCCGATGAATTCGAGCTTGACCGGCTCGCCCACGCTGGGCACCACGAAACGGTCGACCACCTGCTGCAGCTGCTGCGCCACCGCACGGCCCTCGCCCGGGCGCGACGCCTGGTTCACCGTGAGATGGATGTTCAGACGCTTCTGCTGGGTGGCCAGGACCTTGATGGTGGCGTAGGCATCGGTGAGCGAGGTGGGTTCGGGCGTGGCCACCACCATCACCTCGTCGGCCAGCGACAGCGCATAGAGCACCACGTCGGAGATGCCGGCGCCGGTGTCGAGCAGCACGTGGTCGAACCGCGGCGTCACGGTCTTGATGATGTGCAGCAGCTGCTCGCGCACCACCGGCGTGAGTTGCGAATACTCCACCAGCCCGGAACCGGCCAGCAGCACCGAAAAGCCGCCCGGCGCGGGCAGGATGGCCTGCTCCAGCGTGGCCTTGCCGGTGAACACGTCATGCAGCGTGATCTTCGGGTGCAGGTTCAGCACCACGTCGAGGTTGGCCAGGCCCAGGTCGGCGTCGAGCACCAGCACGCGCTGGCCACGGCGAGCCAGCGCAGCGGCGAGGTTGGCGGACAGGAAGGTCTTGCCCACCCCGCCCTTGCCGCTGGTGACGGCGGTGATGCGCGCGCGGCGGCGGCTGGGCGCGAGCGATGCCGCGTTGCCTGCCGGGTCGAGAGCGGATGAGGGTGTCATCGGAAGTGATTCAGACATGGCGGATCGGCGCCGGCGACAAGGCGAAGAGCAGGCCCTTCTCCTCGGGGCTGACCACCGATACCGCCGGTTGTTCGAGACAGGCGCGGTTGCGGCCTTCGGCCTTGGCGCGATAGAGCTGCTGGTCGGCGCGTTCGACCCACAGCTTGGTCGAGGAACGCACCCATTGCGGCGCATAGGCACCACCCGCGCTGACGGTGACGCGGATCACCTGCCCCGGCGCGATCTCGATGGCGCGGTTGGCCACGCGCTTCAGGATGCGCTCGGCCACCGCCTGGCCGAAGGCCGGCCGGCAATTGGGCAGGATGGCGGCGAACTCCTCGCCGCCGATGCGCGCCACGGTGTCCATCGGGCGGATGCATTCGCGCAGCACGGCGGCCACGCCCTGGAGCACTCGATCGCCGGCAGCGTGGCCATAGCCATCGTTGACCTGCTTGAAATGGTCGATGTCCAGCAGCAGCACCAGGGCCGGCTCGCCGGCCCGCGCCACGCGGTCGATCTCGCTTTCGAGCGTCATCTCGAAGTGGCGCCGGTTCGCAAGGCCCGTCAGCGCGTCGCGGCTGGACATTTCGCACAGCGCATCGACCAGGGCCTGCATCCACTCGGGCGAGCCTTCCACCAGGCCTTCGGGCAGCGATTGACCCGACTGGCGCAGCAGCTGGAGCGCCAGCTCGAGCTTCAAGGCGGACGCGGGCGGGGGGGAAGGAGGTACCACAGTGAACCGGGGAGAAGTTGCAATTCAGTCTAGCAGCGGGGCATCCCTCCAAAGGGGGAGAAGTGGCCCCCAAACCGCCAACATCTTCGCGTTTTCGGCCCCCTCAAGCTTCCCAGACTTGCAGCCGATAACCCTGCAGTCGAACCGCCCTTGCCTGCAGCCCTGCCTGCACCTGCCGCCCAGTCTCCAACCCATGAGTGCCGTGCTGACCTCCGCCCCACCTGCCGATCTGCTGGCCGCCTCGGCTGCAGACCGCGAGTTCAGTTTCGACGTCAAGGACTTCGAGCGGGTGCGCTCGCTGATCTACCAGCGGGCCGGCATCAGCCTGCACGCCGGCAAGCAGGCGATGGTGTACAGCCGCCTGTCGCGTCGCCTGCGCGAGACGGGGCACCGCTCGTTCGGCGACTACCTGCAATGGCTGGAGCAGGCCGCAGGCCCTTCGGCCGAGAGCGAGTGGCAGGAGTTCATCAACTGCCTCACCACCAACCTGACCTCGTTCTTTCGTGAAGAGCATCACTTCACGCTGCTGGCCCAGGCCCTGAAGCAGCGCGCCGGCAGGCCGCTGCGCATCTGGTGCAACGCCGCCTCCACGGGTGAGGAGCCCTATTCGCTGGCGATGACCGCCGTCGAAGCGCTGGGCGCCTCGGCCAACGTGAAGATCCTTGCCAGCGACATCGACACCAAGGTGCTGGCCACCGCGAGCCGCGGCGTCTACAGCGCCGAGTCGCGCGGACTGAGCCCGGATCGGCTGAAGCAGCACTTCCTGCGCGGGCGCGGCGCCAACGAGGGGAACATCCGGGTGAAGCCCGAGCTGGCGCGGCTGGTGGAGTTCCGCACCTTCAACCTGATGAGCACGCAGTGGTCGCTCGGCGAACCCTTCGACATCGTGTTCTGCCGCAACGTGATGATCTATTTCGACGCGCCGACGCAGCTCAAGGTGCTGGAGCGCATGCACCGCGTGATGCGCAACGATGGCCTGTTGTTCGTGGGCCATTCGGAGAACTTCACCGAGGCCAGGCAGCTCTTCAGGCTGCGTGGCAAGACAGTCTACGAACGGGTTTGAGCGCCACATCACCATGCTTGCCACCTCCTCCTCGACCCGTCCCGGGAGCTCCCAGCTGCCGGGCCTGCGCCCGGCGCTTTCGCGCATCGACGAACTGAAGGCCCAGCCGCGCAAGCCCGGCGAGGCGTCGTTCTTCTTCTACGAGGCGCACTTCAAGGCCGACGCCGTGAAGGTGCTGCCGGGCGAATACTTCGTGCATCACGAAGACATCCTCATCATGACCACCCTGGGCTCGTGCATCGCCGCCTGCCTGTGGGACCGCGAGCGCCGCATCGGCGGCATGAACCACTTCATGCTGCCCGAGGGCGCGGCGGGCGCCGACTCGGGCCGTTACGGCTCGTATGCGATGGAACTGCTGATCAACGAGCTCATGAAGAAGGGCGCATCGCGCCTGACGCTGGAAGCCAAGGTGTTCGGCGGCGGCGCGGTGATCAGCGGCATGAACAGCATCAACGTCGGTGAGCGCAACACCGAGTTCGTGCTCGACTACCTGAAGACCGAGCGCATCCCCGTGGTGAGCAAGGACGTGATGGACGTCTACCCGCGCAAGGTGTGCTTCTTCCCGGCGAGCGGCAAGGCCATGGTGAAGCGCCTGGCGCCGACGAACACCGACGCGCTGGTGGCGCAGGACCGCGCCGCAGCGCAGCGCGCAGTGCCGGCCAGCACCGGCGGCGGCTCGATCGATCTCTTCTGAGCGCGCCGGGCGCACCGCGACGAACACAAGGAACAGGAGACCTCATGTCAAGAACACGCGTGGTGGTGGTGGACGACTCGGCGCTGGTGCGCAGCCTGCTGACCGAGATCATCAACCGCCAGCCGGACATGGAATGCATCGGCGCCGCCAGCGATCCTTTCGTGGCGCGCGAGATGATCCGCAACCTCAACCCCGACGTGATCACGCTGGACGTGGAGATGCCGCGCATGGACGGCATCGACTTCCTGTCGAAGCTGATGCGCCTGCGGCCCATGCCGGTGGTGATGGTGTCGACGCTGACCGAACGCGGCGCCGATGTGACGCTGCGCGCGCTGGAGCTGGGCGCGGTGGACTTCGTCGCCAAGCCCAAGGTCGGCATCGCCGACGGCCTGCGCCTGCTGGGCCAGGACATCACCGACAAGGTGCGCATCGCGGCCAAGGCCCAGGTGCGCAAGCTGGCCGCCGCGCCGGCAGCCCCGGCCGCGCCCGGTGCGGCCAAGCCGTCCGGCCCGGTGGTGTCGCTCGGGCGGCTTTCCACCGAGAAGATCCTGTTCATCGGCGCCTCCACCGGCGGCACCGAGGCCACCAAGGAAGTGCTGCGCCAGCTGCCGCCGGACTTTCCGGCGGTGGTGATCACGCAGCACATGCCGCCCGGCTTCACCAAAAGCTACTCGGCCCGGCTCGACGGGCTGTGCCGCATACGGGTCAGGGAAGCCAGCGACGGCGAGCGCGTGCTGCCCGGCCATGCCTACATCGCACCAGGCGGACAGCACCTGAGCGTGGAGCGTTCGGGCGCCAACTACATCGCCCGCGTGCAGGTGGGCGAACCGGTCAACCGGCACATGCCCAGCGTGGAGGTGCTGTTCAAGTCGGCGGCCCGCGTGGTCGGCCCCAACGCATTGGCCGTCATGCTGACCGGCATGGGCGCCGACGGCGCCAAGGCGATGCGCGAGATGCGCGACGCGGGCGCCTATTGCGTGGCGCAGGACGAAGCCAGCTGCGTGGTGTTCGGCATGCCGCGCGAAGCCATCGCCGCGGGCGCCACACATGAGGTGCTGCCGCTCGCCGACATCGCGCCGCATCTGATCGAGCGGCTGCGCACCACCGCAGGCCCGTCGCTCAACCGCGTGTGAACGCGGCGGCATCGCCCCGGGCGGTGCCGCTTCTTCACCAGCGGTCGCCGAGCGGGCGATGCTCCAGGCCGAGGCGGGCTTCCTGCAGCCTCTGCAGCTGCGCCTCGCGCCGAGACTGCGCATGGGCCTGCAGCCAGTCGGGCGCGCCGATGTCGCGCAGCATGGCCTCGTTGAGCTCGGCCGCCATCTCGATGTCGCGCGCTTCGCGGCGCTGCCGCGCACGTTCGACCCACCAGCCCTTCAGCGCCAGCCAGCGGTCGACAAGACGTTGTGAAAGCGGCCGCACCAGCGGGACGGAACGGGGCAGCGCGGGTATGGAGCAGTTGTTCATTTGACTTCCCGGTCGGTGAATGCTGGTAAGCGTAGTTGCCCAGCCAGCCGGACGGAATCGATAAGTTCTGGCCTATTTGGTAAGTTATGCTTACCAGCATGGCCCGCTCCCCCCGCCTCCCCTTGCAGACCCTCGCGGCCTTTCGCGCGGCGGCGAAACTGCAGAACCTGCGGGCCGCGGCGGAGGAGCTGAACCTCACCCACAGCGCGGTCAGCCAGCAGATCCGCGTGCTGGAAGAGCAGCTCGGCTTCCCGCTGTTTCGCCGTCACGGCCGCCGCATCATGCTCAGCCCCGCGGGCCAGTCGCTGCTCGAAGGCGTGGAGCATGCAATGGCCCATCTCGACGATGCGGTGCTGCGCGCCATGGCCGCACACGGCAGCCTCGAACTCACCCTGCGGCTGACCACCCTGCCCTCGTTCGCACAGCGCTGGCTGATGCCGCGCATGGGCCGCTGGCGCGAGCGCCATCCCGACATCGCGATCGACCTGCACACCTCGGCCCAGGTGGTCGACCTGCATCGCGAAGGCTTTCATGCCGCCATCCGGCAGGGTCAAGGCCCCTGGGCCGGGCTGGACAACGAGCCGCTGGCCGACTCACCCTTCGTCGTGGTGGGCACGCCCGCCACGGGCCTGCGCCTGCGCGACGCACCCGAATCGGCTCTGGCCGACGAGCCCCTGCTGGGCGATGTGGACTGGTGGCAGCACTGGTTCTTTGCCGGCGGCATCCGCAAGCGCATCGTCCCGGTGGCCGCCTTCAACGATGCCGGCCTGATGCTGCAAGCCGCCGAGCAGGGGCTGGGCATTGCCCTGGCGCGCGAGCTGCTCGCCGCCGACGCACTGGCCGAGCGCCGGCTGGTGAAGCTCTCGCCGCGAGCCATCACCGTGGAGGGGGCCGCCGGCTACCACATCGCCTTCCCGCCCGGACTCAAGGCGTGGCCGCCGCTGGTGGCCCTGCGCGAATGGCTGTTCGAGGAGATGGAGCGCTCGCGCCGCATGATGGGCGGCGGAGCGGCCTGAAACCTAGGAACGGGGCAGGAACAGCGACTGCAGGTCGCTCAGGAAGTCGAAGCCGCGTTCGGTGGGCCACGCGTGCTGCAGGTCGCGCGCAAGCAGGCCTTTCGCTTCCGCCTCATCAAGCGCCCGCCGGATGGTGGTGATGGGCAGGCCGGTGCGTTCAGAGAAGCGCGCCAGCTCGAAGCCCTCTTTCAGCCGCAGTGCGTTGAGCATGTACTCGAACGGCAGATCGGCCGCCGCCACCTCGTGCTCGTTCGACACCGCCTCGCCGGCCAGCGCCTTCTGCATGTAGGCCGCCGGCTCGCGCCAGCGCACCTGCCGCACGACGCGGTGGGCAAAGCTGAGCTTCGAATGCGCCCCCGCGCCGATGCCGAGGTAGTCCCCGAACTGCCAGTAGTTGAGGTTGTGCAGGCAGCGGTGGCCGGGCCTTGCATAGGCCGAGATCTCGTAGCGCCCGAGCCCCGCTGCCGCGGTGCGCTCGGTGATGCGGTCGAGCATCTCGAACGCGGTGTCGTCGTCGGGCACCTGGGGCGGGTGCTTGGCGAACATCGTGTTCGGTTCGATGGTGAGGTGGTAGACCGACAGGTGCGGCGGCTCGAACGCCAGCGCCTGCGCGAGATCGGCCTCGAGCTCGTCGACGCTCTGGCCCGGCAACGCGTACATCAGGTCGAGGTTGAAGGTCTCGAACGAGGCCTTCGCCTCCTCGACCGCGGCGATGGCCTGCGCGCGGTCGTGCACGCGCCCGAGCGCCTTGAGCTTGGCGTCGTCGAAGCTCTGCACGCCGATCGACAGGCGCGTGACACCGGCCTGCCTGAAGGCGCGAAAGCGCTCGCGCTCGAAGGTGCCGGGGTTGGCCTCGAGCGTGATCTCGCAACCGGGCTCCATCGGCAGGCGAGCCCGCACGTCGGCCAGCAGCTGCTCGATGCTGGCAGGCGAAAACAGGCTGGGCGTGCCGCCACCGATGAACACCGACACGATGCGCCGGCCCCACACGTGGGGCAGCGCGGCCTCGAGGTCGGCGCGCAGTGCCTCGAGGTAGCGGCCTTCCGGTGCCTGGCCGCCTTCTCGCCACTCATGCGAGTTGAAGTCGCAGTACGGGCACTTCTGCAGACACCACGGCAGGTGGACGTAGAGCGCCAGCGGCGGCAGGCTCGCGAGCGACAGCGTGCCGGGACGCCAGAGCGAAGCGACGGACATGCGCGGCCTCAGCGCCAGTGGGCCTGCATCAGGCGCAGCATCTCGGCCGCGGCCAGCGCCCGGTGGCTGTGGCGGTTTTTCATGTCGGCATCGAGCTCGGCCACCGTGCACCCCAGCGAGGGGATGAACATCAGCGGGTCGTAACCGAAGCCGCCTTCGCCACGCAGGGCCGCGAGGATCTCACCCGGCCAGCGGCCCACGGCCACCAGCGGCTCGGGGTCGTCGGCATGGCGCACCGCCACAAGCGTGCTCACGAAGCGCGCGCTGCGGCGGCCCGCGCCCTGCAGGCGCTCGAGCAGCAGGCGGTTGTTGGCAGCATCCTGCTGCGCGCGATGGCGCTCGCGGTCCGCCTCGGTGCGTTCGACCGGCGCGTAGTGCGCCGACTGCACGCCCGGCGCGCCGCCCAGCGCATCGACGCACAGCCCGGAGTCGTCGGCGATCGCCGCGCCATTGCAGGCCCTGGCCGCATGGCGCGCCTTCGCCAGGGCGTTCTCGATGAAGGTGACGTGCGGCTCGTCGGCCTCGGCAATGCCCAGCACCCCTTGCGCCACCAGCGCGTAGCCGGCGGGCTCGAACAGCGCCTGCAGCTCCTTGAGCTTCTTGGCGTTGTTGGACGCGAGCACCAGGCGGGTCACTTCTGCTCCAGTGCGGCCTTCTGCGCGGCCACCAGCTGGCGGATGCCGGCATCGGCCAGGGCCAGCAGGCGGTCCATCTCGGCGCGGGAGAACGGCACGCCCTCGGCCGTGCCCTGCACCTCGACGAAGCCGCCATTGCCGGTCATCACCACGTTCATGTCGGTGTCGCAATCCACGTCCTCGACATATTCGAGGTCCAGCACCGGGGTGCCGCCGACGATCCCCACCGACACTGCGGCGACGGCGTCGCGCAGCGGGCTGTCGGTGAGCTTGCCTTGAGCCATCAGCCAGCTCACCGCGTCGTGCGCGGCCACATAGGCGCCCGTGATGGCCGCGGTGCGGGTGCCGCCATCGGCCTGGATCACGTCGCAGTCGAGCTGGATGGTGCGCTCGCCCAGGGCGGCAAGGTCGAACACCGCGCGCAGCGAACGCCCGATCAGGCGCTGGATCTCCTGCGTGCGGCCGCTCTGCTTCCCGCGCGCCGCCTCGCGGTCGCTGCGTGTGTGGGTGGAGCGCGGCAGCATGCCGTATTCGGCCGTGACCCAGCCGGAGCCAGAGCCCTTCTTGTGCGGCGGCACCCTCTCTTCGACGGACGCGGTGCACAGCACCTTGGTCTCGCCGAACTCGATGAGCACCGAGCCTTCGGCATGCCGGGTGTAGCGGCGCGTGATGGTGATGGGACGCAAAGCGTCCGCGGCACGGCCTCCCGTGCGCTGGAACGTGCTCATGGCACTCCTATGGTCAGAGGATCAGGATTGTTTTTTCTGGCCCGCGTTCTTGGAGGAAGAACGCTGGATGGCCTCGTTGATCTCGCGGATGGACCGCTCGATCTCGGCTTCGTCGAGCTCGTCGGGCTCGGCGCTGCCGCTGCCCACGCTGGCCTGGATGGTGGAGGCGAACACCTCCTCCCCCAGCGACTGCGTGGAAATGCCCTTGGCGGAATCGAAGTCTTCCGCGGCTTCCCACTCGACTGCGAGCACCGTCACGTTGTCGCTCTTGGGGCCGCCGTTGCGCAGGGCCTGCTCCACCAGTTCGGGCACGGAGTTGGAGATCGGGTGGGCCGCCACCTGCTGGGTGATCACTTCGTCGCTCACGCTGCCCCACAGGCCGTCGGAGCACAGCAGCAGCCGGTCGTTTTCCTGGAGGATCAGCGGGCCGACGGTGTCGACCACCGGCTTGCCGGGGCTGCCCAGGCAGGTGAACAGCACGTTGCGGTTGAAGCGTTCGCCGATGGGCACCACCTGCGCCAGCGTTTCCTGCAGTTCCGAATAGGAGTGATCGCGGGTACGGGCGATCAGCTTGTCGCCGCGCACCAGGTACAGGCGCGAGTCGCCGCAATGCGCCCAGTAGGCCGAGTTGCCTTGCAGCACGCAGGCCACGATGGTGGTGCGCGGCGTGTCGATCAGCGCCTTTTCGGTGGCGTAGCGGATCAGCTGGTGGTGCCCCGCGATGATCGCGTCGTGCAGGAACCGCATCGGGTCCTTCAGCACCGGCTTGGCATCGCGCTGGAAGAGCGCGGCCAGCGTCTGCAGGGCGATCTGGGAAGCCACTTCGCCTTCGGGGTGGCCGCCCATGCCGTCGGCCAGCGCAAACAGTCCCGAATCCCGCGTGTAGCAATAGCCCATGCGGTCTTCGTTCTTCTCACGACCGCCCTTGCGGCTGACTTGGTAGACGGAGAACCTCATGGCTTGCTTTCAGCGGAACTTGGACTCAGGCTTTGGCGCCCGTCTTGAGGTTCTCGAGTTGCAGTTTCAGCCGTTCGCTGAAGCTGAGTTTGGTATAGCGCCGCTCGGTCTCGCGCGCCAGTTCTTTTTGCAGTGCGAACACACTTTGCGGCCGCGACAGCGGATCGAGCGACATGCACCACTCGGTGACTTCGATCAGGTTGTCGGAATACACATTGCGCAGCCGCGACAGCGACAGCCCCAGCCGGTCTTTCTCGATGCGCTGCGGCGCATCGTTGGGCGGGTAGCCCTGCATGCATGCGTAGATGCAGGCACCGATGGCGTAGATGTCGGTCCAGGGACCCAGCGTGCCGTCGCGGCGGTACATCTCCGGCGCGGCAAAACCGGGCGTGTACATCGGGCGGATGAAGTTGCCTTCCTTGGACAGCACTTCACGCGCCGCGCCGAAATCGAGCAGCACCGCCTTGTTGTCGTTGGTGATGAAGATGTTCGCCGGCTTGATGTCGAGGTGCAGCATCTTGTGCTGGTGCACGATGCGCAGGCCGCGGAGGATCTCGTCGAACAGGCTGCGAATGGTCGACTCGCGGAACACCTTGTCACGCTTGAGGTCGCGCGCGGTGACGATGAAGTCCTGCAGGGTGTCACCCTGCAGGTAGTTCATCACCATGTAGACGGTTTCGTTCTCGCGAAAGAAGTTGAGCACCGAGACGACGCTCGGGTGCGAAATCTGCGCAAGCGACCGGCCCTCCTCGAAGAAGCTCTTGAGGCCCAGGCGGTACAGCGGTTGCTTCTCGGGCTTGACGCGCGGGGTCAGTTCGCCGGGCGCGCGCTCCGCCAGCGACGAAGGCAGGTACTCCTTCAGCGCGATGAGCCGGCGTTCGGAGTCTTCGGCGAGATACACGACACCAAAGCCACCGGCTGCCAGCTTTTTGATGATCTGGTAACCCCCGACCACCGTGCCTGCAGGCAACGGGGCAGGTTTAGGCTTTGACATAATCGAATTTTGCAATGCGATAAGCTCGATGGCAGTTTACAGCATGACCGGCTACGCAAGCGTGGCCAGCACCCCTGGAGAAACCGCTGACGGCGAGCGCGCTTCAAGCGCTAGCGTGACAGTCGAGTTTCGCTCGGTCAACAGTCGTTTTCTCGATTTGGGTTTTCGACTGCCTGACGAATTTCGTGCACTCGAGCCCGCTTTCCGTGAATTGATCACGGCTGCGTTCCGGCGGGGCAAGATCGAGTTGCGACTCACCCCCCGCAGCGACACCGAAAGCGCCTGGCCGCAGCCGCAACCCGAGCAGCTCAACACGCTGGCGCGGCTCGAAAGCACGGTGCAGGGCTGGCTGCCCAAGGCCGCGCCGCTGTCGGTGCACGAGGCCTTGCAGTGGTGCCGCGGCGCAGCCCCCGCGCTGCGGCTCGACGACGCGGCGCTCGATGCGGCCCGGCGCGGCATCGAAGCCCTGCGTGAGGCCCGCGCCCGCGAGGGTGAACGCCTGGTCGGCATCCTGAACGAGCGGATCGCGCGGCTGCGCGAACTGGCGACCCAGGCGGCGCCGCTGCTGCCCCAGGTCGTGGCCAAACAGCAACAGCGTTTCCTCGAACGATGGAAGGAAGCGCTGGAAAGCACAGGGGCCAGCGCCAGCGTGCCGGCCGAGGCGCTGCAGGAACGCGCACTCAACGAAGCAGCCGCCTATGCGATCCGCATCGACGTGGCCGAAGAGCTGTCGAGGCTGAACGCGCACCTGGACGAGATTTCCCGCCTCCTCAAGGCCGGCGGCGAGGTCGGCAAGCGGCTCGACTTCCTGATCCAGGAACTGCACCGCGAAGCCAACACGCTCGGCTCCAAGTCGGCCGCGCTGGAGCTGACGCAGATCTCGGTCGAGATGAAGGTCGCTATCGAGCAGATGCGCGAGCAGGTGCAGAACATCGAATAGCGGCGTGGTGGGCGGCAATCGCCCACCGAATACGTGCAAGCCGCAGTGGCAGCACCCGCGGTGCGGCGTATGGTTGACCTCCCCTCAACCACCCGGGGAGACCACCGTGGCCGACCTCAAAGAAAGCGCGCTCGAATACCACCGGCACCCCACGGCGGGCAAGATCTCGGTCATGCCCACCAAGCCGATGGCCACGCAGCGCGACCTCGCGCTGGCCTACTCCCCCGGCGTGGCCGAGGCGTGCCTGGCCATCGTCGAAGACCCCCGCGAGGCGGGCAACCTGACGGCCCGCAGCAACCTGGTCGCGGTGGTCACCAACGGCACCGCGGTGCTGGGCCTGGGCAACATCGGCCCGCTGGCCGGCAAGCCGGTGATGGAAGGCAAGGGCTGCCTGTTCAAGAAGTTCGCCGGCATCGACGTGTTCGACATCGAACTGGCGGAAAACGACCCCGACGCGCTGATCGACACCATCGCGCGGATGGAGCCCACCTTCGGCGGCATCAACCTCGAGGACATCAAGGCGCCCGAGTGCTTCTACATCGAGCAGAAGCTGCGCGAGCGCATGAAGATCCCGGTCTTCCACGACGACCAGCACGGCACTGCGATCGTCGCCGCCGCAGCGCTGCTCAACGCGCTGCAGCACGTCAAGAAGGACATCGGCGAGGTGAAGCTCGTCGCCTCGGGGGCCGGCGCGGCCGCGCTCGCCTGCCTCGACCTCGCCGTGAGCCTGGGCCTCCAGCGCCAGAACGTGACCATCTGCGACGGCAAGGGCGTGGTCTACGTCGGTCGTGAACACGTCGACGCCAACAAGGCGCGCTACGCCCGCGAGACCGACGCCCGCACACTGGGCGACGCGATGCCGGGGGCCGACGTGTTCCTGGGCCTGTCAGCCGCGGGCGTGCTCAAGCCCGAAATGGTGAAGACCATGGCGCGCGACCCGATCATCCTGGCGATGGCCAACCCGACGCCCGAGGTCATGCCGGAGGAAGCGCTGGCAGTGCGTCCGGACGCGATCATCGGCACCGGTCGCTCGGACTACCCGAACCAGGTCAACAACGTCCTGTGCTTCCCGTTCATCTTCCGGGGCGCGCTCGACGTGGGCGCGACCACCATCAACGAGGAAATGAAGCTGGCAGCCGTGCGCGCCATCGCGGAGCTGGCGCACGCCGAGATCCCCGAGGTGGTGGCGCAGGCCTACGGCGCGGCCGGGCTGCGCTTCGGCGCGCAATACCTCATCCCGAAGCCGTTCGATCCGCGGCTCATCGAGGTGGTGGCACCGGCCGTCGCCGGGGCCGCGATGGACAGCGGCGTGGCCACCCGCCCGATCGACGACATGGCGGCCTACCGCGAGAAGCTGAGCCAGTTCGTGTACCAGTCGGGCAGCAGCATGCAGCCGCTGTTCGCGGCGGCCAAGCGCTCACCCAAGACGGTGGCCTATGCCGAAGGCGAGGACGAACGCGTCCTGCGTGCAGCGCAGGTGGTGGTGGACGAAGGCATCGCACGGCCGCTGCTGGTGGGCCGGCCGGAGGTGATCGCCGAGCGCATCGAACAGTTCGGCCTGCGGCTCAAGCCCGGCGCGAACTGCGAATGCATCAATCTGGCCGACCCGAACGTCTACCACGACCCGGCGGAAGCCTACTACCGGATGAAGCGGCGCGACGGCGTCTCCCAGGCGTTTGCCCGCACCGAAATGCGCAGCCGCGCCACCCTGTTCGCCGCGATGATGGTGCATCGTGGCGAGGCGCAGGCCATGCTGTGCGGCACCTTCGGCCGCTACCTCGACCACCTGGCCCATGTACGCGACGTGATCGGTCTGCGCCCGGGGACCAACACGCTGGCGGCGATGCAGATGCTGATCCTGCCCGGCCGGCAGCTGTTCATCTGCGACACCCACGTCAACCGCGATCCCACAGCCGAGCAAGTGGCCGACATCGCGCTGCTCGCTGCCGCGGAGGTGCGCCGCTTCGGCATCACCCCCAGCGTGGCGCTGCTGTCGCACTCGAACTTCGGCAGCTCCGACGCACCCGGCGCCCTGAAGATGCGCCAGGCGCTGGCCATCGTGCGGCGCCTCGACCCCATGCTGGCGGTCGAAGGCGAGATGCAAGGCGACGCGGCACTGTCCAAGCCCATCCTCGACCGCGAGTTTCCGGAGTCCGGGCTCAGCAGCGAGGCCAACGTGCTGGTCATGCCCAACATCGACGCGGCGAACATCTCGTACAACCTGCTGCGCGTCACGGCGGGGGGCGGCATCACGGTCGGTGGCATCCTGCTGGGCGCGGCCAAGCCGGTGCACATCCTGACGCCCGCATCCACCGTGCGGCGCATCGTCAACATGACGGCGCTGGCCGTGGCAGGCGCCACGAATTGACGGGGTCGCCGGCGAGCCCTGCATAGTAGGATCGCTGGCGATGGAATACCCGGGCAATCTCTTCGTGGTCGCCGCCCCCAGCGGGGCGGGCAAGTCGAGCCTCGTCAAGGCACTGCTGGAGCTCGACGCCAAGTTGATGGTGTCGATTTCGCACACCACGCGCGCGCCGCGCGGCCAGGAACAGCACGGTCGCGAATACTGGTTCGTCTCCGAGCCGGAGTTCCGGCAGATGATCACCGGCGGCGCGTTCTTCGAATGGGCAGAGGTGCACGGCAACCTGTACGGCACCTCGCGCAAGGCCATCGAGGAGCGCATGGCCGCCGGCGAAGACGTCGTGCTCGAGATCGACTGGCAGGGCGCCCTGCAGATCAAGAAGCTGTTCCCCAACGCGGTACTGATCTTCATCCTGCCGCCCAGCTACGACGAACTGCGCCAGCGCCTGCGCCGCCGCGGCGAGGACCAGCCCGAGGTGATCGAGCAGCGCATGGTCAACGCACGAGAGGAAGTCGCCCAGGCCCGGCACTTCGACTACATCGTCGTCAACGCGCTGTTCGAGACCGCTCTTTTCGACCTGAAAGCCATCGTCCACTCGCAGAGGCTAAAATACGCGGCTCAGCGCCGCAGCAAGCCCAGCGTGTTTGGCGCTCTCGATCTCACCTGATCCGTCCTTCTGGAGCCCAGCACATGGCCCGCATCACCGTCGAAGACTGCCTGCAAAAGATCCCCAACCGCTTCCAGCTGGTGCTGGCCGCCACCTACCGCGCCCGCATGCTGAGCCAGGGCCACGCCCCCAAGGTCGAAACCAAGAACAAGCCCGGCGTGACCGCCCTGCGCGAGATCGCCGAGGGCCATGTCGGCGTCGAAATGCTGCGCAAGGTGCCGATCTGAGCCGGCCCCGCGCCCTTCAGAATCCGGAAACGGCCCGCCAAAGCGGGCCGTTTCTCATGGTGCCGGGGCAAAGGGCGTCATGTGACGCCTCAATGACGCACTGCGGCAATCCGCTATAAAGTGGCCGGATGACCCCGCCGCGCGCCGACACCGCCGTTGCTCGCAAGAAGCCTGCCGCCACGCCGGCAGTCGTGCACGTGCAGGCCGAAGACGCCGCGGCGGCCTCTTTCGCCGCCCTGACCCACAAGCTCGACTACCTCGAAGACAGCGAGATCAAGCGGGTCCGCGAGGCCTACAAGTTCGCCGACGAAGCCCACCTGGGCCAGTTCCGCGCCAGCGGCGAGCCCTACATCACCCACCCCATCGCCGTGGCCGGCCTCTGCGCCGACTGGAAGCTGGACGTGCAGGCCATCATGGCCGCGCTGATGCACGACGCGATGGAGGACTGCGGCATCACCAAGACGGAGCTGATCGAGCGCTTCGGTGCGCCGACGGCCGACCTGGTCGACGGCCTCACGAAACTGGACAAGCTGCAGTTCTCGACCCGCGAGGAATCGCAGGCCGAATCCTTCCGCAAGATGCTGCTGGCGATGGCGCGCGACGTGCGCGTCATCCTGATCAAGCTGGCCGACCGGCTGCACAACATGCGCACCATGGGCGCCATGGCGGCGAACAAGCGCACGCGCATTGCCCGCGAGACGCTGGAGATCTACGCCCCCATCGCCCACCGGCTGGGCCTGAACCAGACCTACCGCGAGCTGCAGGAGCTGTCTTTCCAGTACCTCAAGCCGTGGCGCCACCGCGCGCTGGCGAAGGCGATCCGGGCCGCCCGCGGCAACCGGCGCGACCTGGTGGACCGCATCCAGCACGACGTCGAAAGGGCCTTCAAGGACGCTCGCCTGGTGGTGGACGTCTACGGCCGCGAGAAGACGCTCTATTCGATCTACCACAAGATGCGCGAGAAGCACCTCACCTTCGCCCAGGTGAGCGACATCTTCGGCTTCCGCGTCGTGGTCTCGAGCCTGCCGGAGTGCTATCTCGCGCTCGGCGTGCTGCACCAGCTGTACAAGCCGGTGCCGGGCCGGTTCAAGGACTACATCGCCATTCCAAAGGCCAACGGCTACCAGTCGCTCCACACGACGCTGGTCAGCCCGCTGGGCACCGCGGTGGAGTTCCAGATCCGAACCGAGCTGATGCATGCGGTGGCCGAAAAAGGCATTGCAGCGCACTGGCTGTACAAGGCCAGCGAATCCGGCCTGTCGCATGCCAGTGCCCACGAGGCACAGCGCCTGGGCACGATGTGGCTGCAGTCGCTGCTCGACATCCAGGACGAAACGCGCGACGCCGCGGAGTTCCTGGAACACGTGAAGATCGACCTGTTCCCCGACGCGGTCTACGTCTTCACGCCGAAGAGCAAGATCCTCGCGCTGCCGCGCGGCGCCACGCCGGTGGACTTTGCCTATGCGATCCACTCCGACGTGGGCGATCACTGCGTGGCGGCCAAGGTCAACGGCGAGCCGGTGGCCCTGCGCACCGAGCTGCGCTCGGGCGACGTGGTGGAGGTGATCACGGCACCGAGCTCGCGGCCCAACCCGGCATGGCTCAACTTCGTGCGCACCGGCCGCGCCCGCTCGAAGATCCGCCACTATCTCAAGAACATGGAAGCCGAGGAGTCGCTCGAACTCGGCGAAAAGCTGCTGGCCCAGGCGCTGCGCGCCGAGGGGCTCACCCTGCCCACCGGCGATGAACTCGGCCACGACGGCGGCTCGCCTGAAGATGCAGCGCTGTGGCAGACGCTCATCCGCTGGAGCGGCAACCGGGCGCGGCGCGAGCTGCTGATCGACATCGGCCTGGGCAAGAAGATCGCCACCATCGTGGCCAAGCGGCTGGCGCAGATGATGACCGATACCGGGGCCCGGCCCGACGCGCTCACGCTGACGATGGGCCGCTACGCGCACGACGACAACACGCCCGCACAGGGCGTGGTCACCATCGACGGCAGCGAAGGCGCGACGGTGCAGCTCGCCACCTGCTGCCGGCCGATCCCGGGCGACGGCATCGTGGGCTACCTGGGCCGCGGCGAAGGCCTGGTCGTCCATACCGCCGAATGCGGCGTGGGCAAGCGCTTGTTCGAGCGCGACAGCGAGCGCTGGATCACCGTCGAATGGGCCGAAGAGCTGCACCGGCCCTTCGAGACGGCGGTGATGGTGCTGGTGAAAAACGGCAAGGGCGTGCTGGCCCAGGTGGCCCAGGCGGTGAGCCAGGCCGAGGCCGACATCACCCACATCGACATGGGCGACGAAAAGGCCGGCGCCATTGCCGAGCTGCGCCTGCTGCTGTCTGTGCGCGACCGGCTGCACCTGGCCGACGTGCTGCGCACGCTCAAGCGTTCGCAGGCGGTGCTGCGCGCCTCCCGCGTGAAGCCCTGACCGGCCGTCAGTCCGTGGCCGGTGCCGGATAGCGCACGGCCAGGACTTCCAGCGTCTGCAGGCCGCCAGGCGTCATGAGCTGCACTTCGTCACCCTCCCGCGCCTTCAGCAGCGCCCGCGCCACCGGCGACACCCAGCTCACCTCGCCCTGCAGGTTGTCGGCCTCGTCGATGCCCTTGATGGTGATGGTGCGCTCCTCGCCGTCCGCATTGGCGTAGGTCACCGTGGCGCCGAAGAAGACCTGGTCGCTGCCGTGGTGTGCCGACGGGTCGGCCACTTCGGCGATGTCGAGCCGCTTGGTGAGGAAACGGATGCGCCGGTCGATCTCGCGCAGGCGCTTCTTGCCGTAGAGGTAGTCGCCGTTCTCGGAACGGTCGCCGTTCTTGGCCGCCCACGACACCACCTCGACGATCCTGGGGCGTTCCTCGTCGATGAGCTGCAGCAGCTCGGCGCGCAGGCGCTGGTAGCCCTGCGGCGTCATGTAGTTCTTGCTGCCCGAGGGCAGCGCGGGCAGCGACAGGTCGTCGTCCTCGTCGTCGCCGCCTTCCGGTTCCTTGGTGAAAGCCTTGTTCATCGCTGAAGAGTCCGTGGGGGGCCGACACTATCACGACCTAAAATCCCTGCTCCTTTCGTCTGCACCCCACCTGCTTTGCCCATGAGCACCGAACTCGCCAAGTCATTCGAGCCCGCCCCCATCGAAGCGAAGTGGGGCCCGCAGTGGGAGCAAGGCGGCGTCTACGAACCCACCCTCGACGCGGCCCGGCCGTCGTTCTGCATCCAGCTGCCGCCACCCAACGTGACCGGCACGCTGCACATGGGCCACGCGTTCAACCAGACCATCATGGACTCGTTGACGCGTTACCACCGCATGCGCGGCTTCAACACGCTGTGGGTGCCGGGCACCGACCACGCCGGCATCGCCACGCAGATCGTGGTGGAGCGCCAACTGCAGGAAAAGGGCCAGAGCCGCCACGATTTGGGCCGCAAGAACTTCGTCGCCCGCGTGTGGGAGTGGAAGGAACAGAGCGGGTCCACCATCACGCAGCAGATGCGCCGCATGGGCGACTCGGTGAGCTGGCGCCACGAATACTTCACGATGGACGCCAAGCTGTCGAAGGTGGTGACCGAAACCTTCGTGCAGCTCTACGAACAGGGCCTCATCTACCGCGGCAAGCGGCTGGTGAACTGGGACCCGGTGCTGAAGTCCGCCGTGTCCGACCTCGAGGTGACGAGCGAGGAAGAGGAAGGCCATCTCTGGCACATCCGCTACCCGCTGGCCGACGGTGCCGGCGAAGTGGTGGTGGCCACCACCCGCCCCGAAACCATGCTGGGCGACGTGGCGGTGATGGTTCACCCCGAAGACGAGCGCTATCGGGCGCTCATCGGCCGGCAGGTGAAGCTGCCGCTGTGCGACCGCAACATCCCCGTGATCGCAGACGAGTACGTCGATCGCGAGTTCGGCACCGGCGTCGTGAAGGTGACGCCGGCGCACGACACCAACGACTACGCGGTCGGGCAGCGCCATGGCCTGCCCATGATCAGCGTGCTCACGCTCGAGGCGAAGATCAACGACAACGCCCCCGAGCGCTACCGCGGACTCGACCGCTTCGACGCGCGCAAGTCCGTCGTGGCCGACCTGCAGGAGCAGGGCTTCCTCATCGAGGTGAAGAAGCACAAGCTCATGGTGCCGCGCTGCGAGCGCACCGGCCAGGTGATCGAGCCCATGCTCACCGACCAGTGGTTCGTGGCGATGAGCCGGCCGGGGCCGGACGGCAAGACCATCGCCCAGAAGGCCATCGAAGTGGTCGAGGACGGCTCGGTGAAGTTCGTGCCCGAGCAGTGGGTCAACACCTACAACCAGTGGATGAAGAACATCCAGGACTGGTGCATCTCGCGCCAGCTGTGGTGGGGCCACCAGATCCCCGCCTGGTACGACGAAGAAGGCACGATCTACGTCGCGCGCGACGAGGAAGAGGCCGCCGCCAAGTGGCAGCGCGAACTCGACAACCGGGTGGCCGCAGCCCAGGCGGCCAACGACGAGAACCAGCTGCGCATGCTGGCCAGCCGCCGCGCCGCCGGCCCGCAGCTCACCCGCGACGAGGACGTCCTGGACACCTGGTATTCGTCTGCGCTCGTGCCCTTCTCCACGCTGGGCTGGCCCGAGGAGACCAGGGAGTTCGACCTCTTCCTGCCGTCCACCGTGCTCGTGACCGGCTACGACATCATCTTCTTCTGGGTGGCCCGGATGATCATGATGACGGTGCACTTCACCGGGCAGGTGCCCTTCCGTCACGTCTACATCCATGGCCTGGTGCGCGACGCGCACGGCCAGAAGATGAGCAAGTCCGAAGGCAACGTGCTCGACCCGGTGGACCTGATCGACGGCATTGCGCTGGAGCCGCTGCTGGCCAAGCGCACCACCGGCCTGCGCCGGCCCGAAACGGCGCCCAAGGTGCGCGAAGCCACCAAGAAGGAGTTCGCCGAAGGCATTCCCGGCTATGGCGCCGATGCGCTGCGCTTCACCTTCGCCGCGCTGGCGAGCCTGGGCCGCAGCATCAACTTCGACAGCAAGCGCTGCGAGGGCTACCGCAACTTCTGCAACAAGCTCTGGAACGCCACGCGTTTCGTGCTGATGAACACCGAAGGCCAGGACTGCGGCCTGAAGGAGCACACCAAGGCCGAGTGCGCCCCCGGCGGCGCCTTCCACGGCTACATGAGCTTCTCGTCGGCCGACCGCTGGATCACCAGCGAGCTTCAGCGCGTGACCGCAGCGGTGGCGCAGGGCTTTGCCGACTACCGTCTCGACCTCGTGGCCAACGCCATCTATTCGTTCGTGTGGGACGAGTACTGCGACTGGTACCTGGAAATCGCCAAGGTGCAGATCGCCAACGGCGACGAGGCGCAGAAGCGGGCCACCCGACGCACGCTGATCCGCACGCTGGAAACCGTGCTCCGGTTGCTGCATCCGATCGCCCCGTTCATTACCGCCGAGCTGTGGGAAGCGGTGGCGCCGGTCGCCGGCCGCAAGCAGCCGGGCGCACAAGACACCATCGTCACTGCCGCCTACCCGCAGGCGCAACTCGACCGCGTCGACGAGACGGCCGACGCCCACGTGGCCGAGCTCAAGGCGCTGGTGGGCGCGGTGCGCAACCTGCGCGGCGAGATGGGCCTGTCGCCTGCCGAACGCGTGCCGCTCTACGCCATCGGTGACGCGGCCTTCATGGAGCAGGTGGCTCCGGTGCTCAAGGCGCTGGCCAAGCTGTCGGAAGTGAAGGTGTTCACCGACGAAGCCGCCTTTGCCGAAGCCACCAAGATGGCGCCGGTGGCCGTGTCGGGCAACTCGCGCATCGCGCTGCACGTCGAGATCGACGTGGCCGCAGAACGCGAACGACTGGCGAAGGAAGAGCAGCGCCTGCAAGGCGAGATCACCAAGGCCAACGGCAAGCTGGGCAACGAAAGCTTCGTGGCCCGCGCACCGGCCGCGGTGGTGGAGCAGGAGCGTCAGCGCCTGGCGGACTTCACCGCGACGCTCGCGAAAGTTCAAGACCAGCTGCGTCGTCTGGGCTGACGGCGGGCTGCAGGGCACCGGGGCGGCTGGCGCGGAATTCCCGCACCGTCGCCGGTGTGAGCGTCAGGATCTCGTCGATCCGCCGCGCCACCGCCCACGCGCTGCGGATGCGCGCCTCCATCGTGTAGGCCGCCAGCCGCGGCGTCACCAGCAGGCTGGGAATGTCGTGCAGCGGCCGACCCGGGTCTTGGGCGCCGGGCTCCAGGCTGTCGAGCCACGCGGCGGCCAGTCGCCCGCTCTTCAAGGCCGCGGCCAGCGCGGTTTCGTCGAACAAGGCGCCGTGCGCAATGCTGACGAGCACCTGCCCGGGTTTGCAGTAAGCCAGGTAACGTTCACCGAGCAGCGCCCGGTAGCGGCTGTAGTAGGCCAGCTGCACGCACACCGCGTCAGACGTTTCCAGCAGCTCACGCAGTGCCAGGGGCTGCACCCGCCAGCGCTGCCACTGGCTGTCGGAGGCATGCAGTACCGGGTCGTAACCCACCAGCCGCGTTCCGAAGGTGCCCAGCAAGGCACTCATCGCCCGGGCCGGCGGCGACATGCCGATCAGGCCCACCGTCACGGCACCGAGCTCGCGCCCCGCCAGCAGGCCCTGGGGCGTCGGACTGGGGCGCAGCAGTGCCAGCAGCGCACCAATGAGGAACTCGGCTTCGGCCTGGGCGGTGGCGGTCTGGCTGCGCACCACTTCCACCTGCGCCTTGGCACACACCTCGAGGTCGATGTTCTCAGCCCCTGCGCTGACCCTGCCGACGGCCCGCAGCATGGGTGCGAACTGCAAGGTCTGCGCGTCGACGGCCACCTGCGGCGGCAGGATGGCCGCGCGCACGTTGAAAAGCGCCTGGCGGAACGCCCGCGGGTCGCGGGCCAGCATCGGCTTGTAGTCCACCTGATGCCGCGACTGCAGCCACTGCAGCACTTCGGCCTCGAGCGGTTCGACGATCAGCAGGTCCATCGTGGCGGTGTGGCCGTTCGCGGCTGGGAGGGGCAGGAACACCATTTGCCCACTCCCATCGGGGTGAAGCGATCTGTCATGACCCCCATGACAGAATGACCTCGCCCCTTCTTGAATGGGCCATCATTGTAAGCAGATGTTAGTCAACAAAGCGATCTTCCCTGTTGCCGGTCTCGGCACCCGATTCCTCCCCGCCACGAAGGCGCAACCGAAGGAAATGCTGCCGGTGGTCGACAAGCCACTGATCCAATACGCCGTCGAGGAAGCGTATGCGGCCGGCATTCGCCAGATGATCTTCGTGAACGGCCGCAACAAGCGCGCCATTCCCGACCACTTCGACACCGCCTACGAGCTCGAAGCCGAACTCGAGGCGGCCAACAAGCGCGACCTGCTCAAGCTGGTGCAGTCCATCAAGCCGGACGACATGGAGTGCATCTACATCCGGCAGCCCAAGGCCCTGGGCCTGGGCCATGCGGTGCTGTGCGCGCAGAGCGTGGTGGTCAACGAGCCCTTTGCCGTACTGCTGGCCGACGACCTGATGGTCGGCGAGCCGCCGATCATGAAGCAGATGGTCGAGCAGTTCGAGGACTGGAAGGCATCCATCCTCGCGGTGCAGGAGGTGCCTGCCGAGCACACGCGGCGCTACGGCATCGTGGCCGGTGCGGCTGTGAACGACAAGCTGGTCGATGTGACCCACATGGTCGAGAAGCCGGCGCCCGAGGAAGCGCCCTCGCGGCTCGGCGTGGCGGGGCGCTACATCCTCACCCACGACGTGTTCGACGAGATCCGGCGCCAGCCGCGGGGCGTGGGAGGTGAGATCCAGCTCACCGACGGCATTGCCGGCCTGCTGCGCCGCCAGAAGGTGTTTGCCTACCGCTACGAAGGCAAGCGCTACGACTGCGGCAGCAAGGAAGGCTTCCTGCAGGCCAACGTCGAGCTGGCGCTGCAGCACCCGCAACTGGGCGCGGGCTTCCGCGAATACCTGAAATCTCTGGAGCTCTGACCGGCCGGCCGCCCGCCCCTCCCCTGCGGAGGGGCGCTGCCTTCAGCGGCGGCGCAGCAGGTGGATGAACTCGTCGCCCACCGTCTGCTGCTCCAGCAGCTCGTTGCCCGTCTGCCGTGCAAAGGCCTGGAAGTCGCGTGTCGAGCCCGGGTCGGTAGAGACCACCTTCAGCACCTGGCCGCTCTGCATGTCGGCCAGCGCCTTCTTGGCCTTGAGGATGGGCAGCGGGCAATTCAGCCCGCGCGTATCGAGTTCCCTGTTGAAGTCCATCGATCGGTCCTCGTCTGCTATTCGGTGGCCGGGGCCGGCTTTGGCGCGGCCGGCCACTCGATCCACTGCGGCTCGACGCCGCGGCTCCTCAGCCATTGCGCAAGTGCGTAGCCGGTACCGGCCGGCCAGCACTTCACCTCGTTCGGAAGCAACAGCCGGTACTCGGCCAGCTCCGGCGACAGCCTGATTTCGCCATGGGCGCGCGCATGGTAGGCAATGATCACCTGGTTCATGCGCTGAAAGTCCCACACGCCCAGCAGCGACAACGCAGAAACCTGCAGCGAAGTCTCCTCGGCCACCTCGCGCCGGATGCCCTCTTCCGGCGTTTCGCCGGCTTCCATGAAACCGGTGATGAGACCGAACCCCTTGTGGGCCCATGCGGCATTGCGCGCCAGCAGCACGCGGCCCTCGCGGTCCTCGCATTCCACCACCGCCGCGAGCACCGGCGTCGGGTTGTTCCAGTGTGTCCAGCCGCAGGCAGGGCACCGCAGGCGGGTCTTGTCGCCACCGTCTTCCGCCGCGGTGATGGCGGCGAGCGAAGTGGCGCAGTTGGGGCAGAACCGGTATTCGTAGCTCATCGCGGCCCCGAGTCTTCAGGCGGGGAACACGCCGGTGGACAGGTAGCGATCGCCGCGGTCGCAGACCACGAACACGATGGTCGCGTTTTCCACCTGCTGCGAGATCTGCAAGGCCACCCAGCAGGCGCCGGCCGCGGAGATGCCGGCGAACAGCCCTTCCTCGCGGGCGAGGCGACGAGCCATCTCCTCGGCATCGGCCTGGCTCACATAGACGAGTTCGTCGACCGAGGTGGGGTCGTAGATCTTGGGTAGGTAGGCCTCGGGCCACTTGCGGATGCCCGGGATGCGCGAGCCTTCGCTCGGCTGCGCGCCGACGATGCGCACCTTGGGGTTCTTTTCCTTCAGGTAGCGCGACACGCCGGTGATGGTGCCCGTGGTGCCCATGGCGCTCACGAAATGCGTGATGCGGCCCTCGGTGTCCTGCCACAGCTCGGGGCCGGTGGTTTCGTAGTGGATGCGCGGGTTGTCGGCATTGGCGAACTGGTCGAGCACCAGGCCCTTGCCGTCCTTCTGCATCTGCTCGGCCAGGTCGCGTGCGTATTCCATGCCGCCCGCCTTGGGCGTGAGAACGAGTTCGGCACCGAAAGCCTTCATGGTCTGGGCCCGCTCGATGGAGAGGTCCTCCGGCATGATGAGCAGCATGCGGTAGCCGCGGATCGCCGCCGCCATCGCCAGCGCGATGCCGGTGTTGCCCGAGGTGGCCTCGATCAGCGTGTCGCCCGGCTTGATCTGCCCGCGCTCTTCGGCGCGGCGGATCATGCTGATGGCGGGGCGGTCTTTCACCGAGCCGGCCGGGTTGTTGCCTTCGAGCTTGCCGAGGATCACGTTGCCGCGGCGCTGGTTGTCGGCGCCCGGCAGGCGCTGCAGTTGCACGAGCGGCGTCTTGCCGATGACGTCTTCGACTGTGAGGTACTTGGGCATGGGGGTACGACTCTCCTGGCCGGCATTGTGGCAGGGCCGGCAAGCGCGCTCGGCACGCATGACATAATCCGGCCCCTTCCCAGCACACCGCCTCGGTGGCGAAATTGGTAGACGCGCGGGACTCAAAATCCCGTTCCGCAAGGAGTGCCGGTTCGATTCCGGCCCGAGGCACCAGATATAAGTTCGTGGACGTTCGCCGAAGTCCGCGAATCCTTCCAGAAGCCCCGCCAGCCGGGGCTTTTTCGTTCTGCATCGTTCGCTTGCGTCCGTCAGCAGCGGGACGCAAGCGAACGCTGCCCGAGCGTGGTGGCTCCTGGGCAAGCCACCACGTCGTCGGAGCCACGGCGCTTGCACGCCGCTGTCCAGCACCGCCGCTCACAGGGTGGTGGGTGTCACCTGCACGTCCTTCCCGTTGACGTGCACCGTCACCGAATTGAGGTTCGGAGCACGGTCGGCCACGACGTCATAGCTGGTGACCACGCCGTTACTCCACTCACAACTGACCTTGTACCCGCCGCGGGCCCGCAGGCCGTGGAAGGAGCCGCTGACCTTCCAGTAGTCCGGCAGCGCCGGAAGCAACACCAGCTTCCCTTCGTGAGTCTGCAGCAGCATCTCGGCCACTGCACCGGTGATGCCGAAGTTGCCATCCATCTGGAACGGCGGGTGGTCGCAGAACAGGTTCTCCAGCGTGTTGAAGCTCAGCAGCCCCCTGAACATCTCGCCGGCACGAAAGCCGTCGCCCAGGCGCGCGAACAGCGCGGCGCGCCAGGGCCAGGTCCACGAGCGACGGCTGTCGCCGACAACCATGTCGGCCGTGAAGGTCGATCCGTTGTCGCTGCAGCGCGCCTTCAGGGAGACCATGGCCGCGGCGGCAAACTGCGGCGAGCTGCCCGGCGTGATCTGGCGCCCCGGGTACACGGCGAACAGGTGCGAAGTGTGGCGGTGGACGTCGTTTGCGTCGTCGCGATCGGTCTGCCACTCCTGCAACTGCCCCCAGCGGCCGATCTTGTTGGGCGCGAGCTCGGACTGCATCGTCCGAACGCCGCTGGCGAAGCTGGCGTCGACACCCAGCACCGCTGCGGCATCGAGGTAGTTCTGGAACAAGTCCCAAACGATCTGTTGGTCGTACATCACGCCATCCTCGCGCGGGCCGTGTTCTGGCGACCAGCCGTCCGGCGCGACGTAGAGGCCGTCGCTGCGCCGCACCAGCCGTGCCTGCCAGAACGTGACGATCTCCTTGATCAACGGATAGGCGGTATCGCGCAGGTAGGTCCGGTCCTGTGTGAAGGCAAAGTGCTCCCACAGATGCTGCGCGTACCAGGCACTGGCCACGGTGTTCCATTCCCACGACGTCCCGCCGAAGATGCTCTGGCTGGTACGTGCGGTCCAGCCCGGCGTGGAGGCACCGAACTCCCTGCGCGTGGCGATGCGCAGTGGCTCCGCCTGCGCCTTGACGTAGGCCATCAGCGCCTCGTGGCAGTCCCCGAGGTCCGCCGGCTCCGCGCCCCAGTAGTTCATCTGGACGTTGATGTTGTTGTGATAGTCGCTTGCCCATGCCGGCGAGTTGCTGTCGTTCCACAAGCCTTGAAGGTTGGCCGGCAAGCCGCCGGGCCGGGAGCAGCTGATGAGCAGGTAGCGCCCGTAGTCGTACATCGACTGTTCGAGCACGGTGTCGGTGCGGTTGCCGGCATAGGCCTTCAGGCGCAGGTTGGTGGGCAGCTGCGCGAGGCCGGCCGAGGGTGCCGCGCCCCAGGTGACATCAACACGCGCCATGCGCGGTTCGAAGTCGGCAACGTGACGGCTGCGCAGCGCGTCCCAGCCGGCAGAGGCCGCGGTCGCCACGCGTTGACGCGCAACCGGTAGCGGCTGCGCGCCGGTGCGCCAGCCAGATGGGTAATCTGGCTTGTAGTCGGTGGTCGCATCCAGCACGATCGTCAACGTCGTGCAGTCGGAGAAACGCAGCGCGGAACCCTCTGCAGCGACGACACCGTCGGCCAGCACCTGCAGCACAGCGCCGTAGCGCAGGCTGTTCGCAAGAGCGCCGGCAAACTCGAGCCTGTTGGCCGCCGGTGCGGTGGTGGCGGCACCTTGTGCGCTCCTCATCACGACCCGCCCATTGAGGCGCGCGCTGCCCACGGCCGCGTAGCGGAACACCATCACGTCGTCGCTGCGGCTGGCAAACGCTTCCCGCGTGTAGCGCAGGCCGCCACGCCGGTAGGCCACGGTGTGCAGCCCTCGGTGAGTATCCAGCCGTCGCTCATAGTTGGCGAATGCCCGCTTGCCGTCGGTGTCGAAGCCGTTGCTGCCGCGCAGCGCCACGCCGGCGAGTTGGAAGTGCGAGACGGCGGTGTCGTGGGCGAACGAGAAGCGGAAGTAGCGGAACGCAGTGCTGTTCGTGAACGAAAAGTCGAGCTTCTGCAGCCGTGCGGTGAAGGCCGTGCCCGCCGTGCGGGAGTCGAGCGTGGTCCAGTTCAGGCCGTCCTTCGAACCCTGCAGTGTCCAGCCCTTCGGGTCGCGCGCCGGCACGTCGTTGGCGCTCGTGAGCGAATAGGCATTGATGACCACCTCGTTGCGGTTGTCGTACTGCCAGACGATCTGCGCATCGCGCGTCTCGACACACCACTTTGTCGTGGCGTTGCCGTCGATCGAGCGAGAGATGTCTTCGTTGGCCGAGACGTTGTTCTCGCCGCCGTGACCACTGGGGGAACTCAGGCTCGGGCCAGCGTCTTCGAGAAGGGTGACGCCATCGAGCTTGACCTCGGCGATCTGGAAGTGCGACACCGCCGTGTCGTGGCGGAAATCAAAGCGGTAATGGCGGTATGCGCGGCTGTTCGTGAAGCTGTAGTTCTTCGTCAGCAGGCGCGACTCGAACGGTGCGGTGAGGGACACGGTGTGCAATGTGGTCCAGGTCGACGCGTCGTCCGAGCCGTAGAGCGTCCAGCCGAGGGGGTCACGCGCCGGGACGTCGTTCGCACTTGTCAGTGCGTAGGAGGAAACGGCCTGCGCGCTGCCGAGATCGGCCTGCCAGAGCACGTTCGCGTCATTCGTGACGACACACCATTTCGTGCTGCTGCTTCCGTCGGCCGACTTTGCGATGTCTTCGCCCGCCTGGCCGGTATGACCGCTGGGGCTGCTCACCCCGCTGCCCATCTCGAGCGCGAACTCGCCGAAGTTGCGATAGCCACCGAAGCCGGTGTTCGACACATTGAAGTCGATGCTGTCGAAGTTGTTCGCGCCGCCCCACAGGCTGATCTCGTTGAACTGCACACGCTCGGTCGAGACGCCGGAAAAGAGCATCGCACCGAGCCGTCCGTTGCCGATGGGCAGCGCCTGCAGCCAGGTCTCGGCCGGGCGCGCGTACCACAGGCCGCGTGCCGCGATGGCGGACGCGGCCAGCTTCATTGCGCCCTGCTGGCCCGCTTCGGTCGAGATGGCGCCTGCGGACAGGTCCTGTGCATCGCTGGCGCCTCCGCCACACCCATGCATCAGCGGCATGGTTGCCATGGCACCGGCCGCGCCCAACAGTTCGCGGCGGGTCAGGCCTGCCGGTCGCGGTCCGGTCATGGAAGCGTTCGGCAGATGATCGTCGTTGCCCTTGCGGTTCATCTTGTCTCCTCGTCTTGGTTGTCGGGTGCAGCAGCACCGGTGCAGAAAATGCGTCCTGGCATCGAACCGCAGCAGCGCCGCGCCAGCGGCGCCACCGCGGTCAACTCAAGGGCGTGCTACCACCAGACCTCGGCTTGCGCGCCGACGCTGGTGCCGCGGGTCTTGCCGGCCTGCAGCCCGTTGGCGGTATCGGCGGCGGCCGCGTCGTTCCACTTGGCGGTGGTCACGTACAGGCGCAGTTCCGGTCGGCTCCAGAAACCGGGCGCCACCGCGATGGTCGGGGCAATGGTGAACTTGGCGAGCTTCTGCGTCGACTGGCCGTCCGGCTTGCGCTGCGAGTAGCCGCCTTCGGCAACGATCTTCAGATGGTTGGTGAGCGCATATGAAGCACGTGCGCCCACGGTACCCATCGAGACGTCGCCGGTGCCGGCCTTGTTCTGCGCGAACGACAGCATCGCCTGGCCACCGAAAGCGCCGCTTTGCCACGACAGCGCGTCGGTCACTCTCCACCCCTTCACGTCGGACCCCGCCGTCGCGTTGCCGAAGTTGGTGTTCAGGTTGGCAGAGCCTTGCGCGTACTGCAGCCACACCGTGTTGCTGCCACCAAGCCCGAGCGCGTTGCCCTGGTCGTGCTGCAGCGTCAGCGCCGAGCCGCTCTTGCCGCCGTCGAAGCCGGCACTCGTGAACGCGGTGACCACCCGCACCTTGCCACCGGGGTTCACCGCGATCTCGCCGACTTCGACATTGACGCGATTCAGCGGCGTCGTGCCGTCACCGTCGTCGCGGAAGTAGGCCACGCCCAGCTGGCCCGCGCCGAGGTCGATGCCGTAGGCGCCGGCGCCCACGCCGTCCTGCACGGTGTACTTGGTGTCGTTGATGTGGATGTCGCTGCGCCCGTAGTAGCGCTTGCCGGCCCAGAACTTGACACCGGGCGCGAAGTCGAAGCCCTTGCCTTCGACAAACATCTGGCCGAGGCCCCACGACGCGCTGTCGTTGTCGGTGCCGGCGTTGTAGATCGTGGGCATCACGTGCACGCTGTACTCGACCGAGTCGGCGGACTTGAAGCCGGCAATGAGGTCTATCTCGCCGTAGATATCGCACTCGTTGCCAAGCCGGTACTTGAGGCCGGCGCCGGCCAGGCCATAGCAGGCACGCGACTGGTTCTTGCTGGCGGTGCCGGTGCCGGCCCGGAAGTAGCCGCTGGTCGAGAAGGCTGGCCCGTCGGCCATTGCCGCAGCGGTGACCAGGCTGCCGACGGCCACGGCCACTGCGTTGCGGTAGATCTTGTTCATGCGTCTGTCTCCTGTGTTGAACTGTTGGCGAAACGAAGCCTCCGCGCGCAGGGCGCAGCAAGCCGGGCAGCCCTGCCAAGGCGGCCTCATGGGGGATTCAGGGAAGCGGCACCCGGTGCGCTCCGGCGAATGGCCGGGGCCGGGGCGTGGTATGGGTCTTTGTCTGCGGCGTGCGCGGGTTCAGGCGCTCATCGGTACTGCCCTCCGTACTGCTCGACCTTGTCGACGTTTGCGCGGTTTACGAGTCCGGGCCGGGAATTGATGTGCCGCCCCTCGCCCGGTTTCGTCGCGACCTCTTCTTTTCGTTGGTCCGGCTCGTGGCCGGTCAAGGCTTGTGCGGCGTTCGCAGAGATCAGGAACTGCTCATGCTCGTCTCCAGGTTGAGCGCCAACGTGACGCCAGGCACGCGCCGCGAAGTCGAAGATTCGGCAGCAGGCGCTGTCGGAAGGCGCTCTGCTTCGGTCGCGCCGGGCCGTTCAAGGCAGCGCGCGGTCGAGGTGCACATAGCCCCCGTCCGGGTGCAGCCATTGGCCGGTGGTGTGTGACGAGCGGTCGGAGATCAGGAACACCACCAAGTCGGCGATCTCCTGGTCCGTGGTCATGCGGTGGCCCAGCGGAATGCGTTCGGTGATGGCCTGCAGCGCAGCAGCCGGGTCAGGTCGCGTCTGCAGCCAGCGCTGGTACAGCGGCGTCATCACTTCGGCCGGCAGCACGGCATTGACGCGCACGCCGTGGGGCGCCAGCGCGGCCGCCCATTCGCGCGTCAGGCCGAGCTGCGCGGCCTTTGCCGCGACGTAGCCGCTGGTGCCTCCCTGCCCGGTGAGGGCCGTCTTCGACGAGACGTTGACGATGGCGCCACGCTGCTGCTTGATCTGCTCGACACACAGGTGTGCCATCACGTAGCAGTGCACGAGGTTGGCCTCGAGCGACTGCATGAAGGCCGCGCGACCGGCCTCCAGCCCGACACCGTCGTTGACACCCGCGTTGTTCACCAGTGCGTCGATGCGGCCGAACTGCGCGACCGTGGCGGCCACGGCGGCGGTGCAGGCCGCTTCGTCGGCCAGCTCGACCTGGAAGAACCCGGCGCGAGGGCACAGGCCGCGCAGCTGCGCCTCGAACTCGGCCTCCAGAGTGCTGCGCCCCAGGATCACCGGCACCGCGCCCTCGCGCGCCAGCTGCAGGCTGACGGCACCGCCGATGCCCGCGCCCCCGCCGGTGACGATGACAACCTTGTCTTGCAGGTGCAGGTCCATGGCGCCTTCTTGCTCCGTTGCAGCCTCAGCCGCGGTAGGTGTGCGTTTCCAGTGAAGCGGGCTTCATCTCGATGGAGTAGCCCGGGCGTCGGGGCGGCATGTAGGCCGCCCCGCGGATCACGCACGGGTCGACGAAGTGCTCGTGCAGGTGATCCACGAACTCGATCACGCGGCCTTCCTTGGTACCGGCAATGCACAGGTAGTCGATCATCGAAAGGTGCTGCACGTATTCGCACAGGCCCACACCGCCGGCATGCGGGCACACCTTGAGCCCGTACTTCGCGGCCATCAGCATCACCGCCAGTACTTCGTTGACGCCGCCCAGGCGACAGGCATCGATCTGCACCACGTCGATGGCGCCGCGCATGATGAGCTGCTTGAAGATGATGCGGTTCTGGCACATCTCACCGGTGGCCACCTGCATCGACCCCTTCACCGCCTCGCGGATGCGGCGGTGGCCTTCGATGTCGTCGGGGCTGGTCGGCTCCTCGATGAACCAGGGCTTCGCGAAGGACAGCTCCTTGAGCCAGTCGATCGCCTGGTCGACTTCCCACACCTGGTTGGCGTCGATCATCAGGTTCAGGTCGGGCCCCAGCACCTCGCGTGCGATGCGCACGCGGCGGATGTCGTCCTGCAGGTCGCGGCCCACCTTGAGCTTGATGTGGGTGAACCCCGCATCCACCGCCTCCTGGGCAAGCCGCCGCAGCTTGGCGTCGTCATAACCCAGCCATCCCGCCGACGTGGTGTAGCAGGGGTAGCCGTTGTCCAGCAGGTCCGCCAGGCGCTCGGCCTTGCCCGCGGCGCGCTCGCGCAGCAACGCCAGTGCCTCCTGCGGCGTGATGCAGTCGGTGATGTAGCGGAAGTCGATGAGCCGCACCAGCTCCTCGGGGCTCATGTCGGCGACCAGCTGCCACACGGGCTTGCCTTCGGCCTTGGCCCACAGGTCCCATGCGGCGTTGACGACCGCGCCGGTGGCCAGATGGACCGCGCCCTTGTCCGGCCCGATCCAGCGCAGCTGGCTGTCCGAGGTGAGATGGCGCCAGAAGCGCCCCATGTCCTGCGCGATCCACGCGAGGTCGAGCCCCACGAGCAGATGCTCCATCGCCCGGATGGCCGCACAGCAGATCTCGTTGCCGCGGCCGATGGTGAAGGTCAGCCCGTGGCCTTCGAGGCCAGGTTGATCGGTCTCGAGCACGACGTAGGCTGCCGAATAGTCGGGGTCCGGGTTCATCGCATCGGAGCCATCGAGGTGCGCCGAGGTCGGGAAGCGCACGTCGAGCACGCGCAGTGAGCGAATGGTGGTCATAGGTCGGGGAAGTCGAGGGGGACGGTGACGGAGGCTTCAGGCTTGCACGGTGCGTTGCCGTTGTTCGCCCAGGCCGCTGATGCCCAGTCGCATGGTCTGGCCGGCCACGAGATACAACGGCGGCTTCTGGCCGAGGCCCACGCCGGGCGGCGTGCCGGTGGAGATCAGGTCGCCGGGCTGCAGGCTCATGAACTGGCTCAGGTGGCTCACCAGCCTGGCCACGCCGAAGATCATGGTTTTCGTGTTGCCGTTCTGGAACCGCCGGCCATCGACCTCCAGCCAGAGATCGAGGTTCTGCGGATCCGGCACCTCGTCTGCCGTGACGAGCCATGGGCCGATGGGGCCGAAGGTGTCGCAGCCCTTGCCCTTGTCCCACTGGCCTCCGCCGCGTTCGAGCTGCACTTCGCGCTCGGACACGTCGTTGACCACGCAGTAGCCGGCCACGTGGCTCATGGCGTCGGCTTCGTCGATGTAGCGCCCGCCCTTGCCGATGACCACGCCCAGCTCGACTTCCCAGTCGGTGCGCCGGCTGCCCCGCGGGATCTCGACGTTGTCGTTGGGGCCGACGATGGCGCTGGTCCATTTGGCGAACACCACCGGTTCGGCCGGGATCGCCATGCCGGACTCGGCGGCGTGATCGGCATAGTTCAGCCCGATGCAGATGAACTTGCCGACGCGGCCCACGCAGGGCCCCAGGCGAAGGTCGTGCTGCGCCGAGCCGGGCACGACCGGCAGGCTCTCGACGTCGAGCCCCGCGATGCGCTGCAGCCCTTCGGGGGTGAGCACGTCGCCTGCAATGTCGGATACCACCGCAGACAGGTCCCGCACGCGACCTTGCGCGTCGAGCAGCCCGGGTCTTTCTTGCCCCTTGGGGCCATGGCGCAGCAGCTTCACTTGGGTTCCTTCTTTTCCTTGACGAGTTGTCGATTCAGTCGTACAGCACCGCAGCGATCTTGGGATCGTTGATGTTGGTCTTGTCGTACCAGTAAAAGCCGGTGTCGATCACCTTGGGCAGCTTCTCGCCCTTGAGCGCCTTCACCGCCGCCTCGACGGTCCTGTAGCCGATGCCCACCGGGTTCTGCGTGATGGCGCCGGCGATGAGGCCCTCCTTGATCGCGTCCTTCTGTTGTTTGCCCGAGTCGTAGCCCACGATCACGACCCTGCGCTTCATCTCCTTCACGCCGTTGGCCACGCCGATGGCGGAGCCTTCGTTGGTGCCGAAGATGCCTTTGATGTTGGGATGCGCCTGCAGGATGGACTTGGCGATCTCGGTGGACTTGAGGTGATCGCCGCCGCCGTACTGGATGCTCACGATCTTGACGTTCGGGTACGCCACCTTCATGCGCTCGACAAAGCCGTCGCGGCGGTCCACGCCGGTGCGGCTGGTCTGGTCGTGTGCCACCACCGCAACGTCGCCGCTCTTGCCGATCAGCTCGGCCAGCTTGTCGGCGGCCAGGGCGGCGGCAGCCTTGTTGTCGGTGGTCGCGGTGGTCACCGGGATGTCGCTGTCAACGCCGGAGTCGAAAGCCACGACCGGCACCTTGGCGGCCTGGGCCTTCTTGAGCAGCGGAACCGCGGCCTTGCTGTCGAGCGCGGCAAAGCCCACAGCCGCTGGCTTCTTGGCCAAGGCGGCAGAGAGCATGTCGACCTGCTTGTCCACCATGGCCTCGGACTCGGGGCCTTCGAAGCTCACCTTGACGTTGAACTCCTTGCCCGCCTGCTCGGCGCCCGCCTTCACGGCCTGCCAGAACTGGTGCTGGAAACCCTTGGAGACCAACGGGATGTAGGCCTGCTCGGCGTGTGCCCCACCGCTGCCTGCCAAGGCAGCGGCCAGGCCGATGGCGATGCTCACGAAATGCTTCTTGCACATGGTTTGTCTCCTGTGTTGTGGTGATGAGAAAGCGGGGGGAAGCGTCTTCGCCGGCGCTCAGCGGCTGCGGCGGCGCAGGATGTCGGTGTAGACCGCGAGGATGATGATCACGCCGGTGACCACCGTCTGCCATTCCTGCGCGACGGACATGATGCGCAGCCCGTTGGTCAGGACGCTCATGATGAACGCGCCGATGATGGTGCCCAGGACGGTACCCGTGCCACCCGACAGCGACGTGCCGCCGATGACCACAGCCGCAATCGCGTCGAGCTCGTAGCCCTGCCCCAGCGCTGGTTGTGCCGAGTTGAGCCGCGAGGCGATCAGCAGGCCGGCAATACCGCAGATGCCGCCGCTGACCGAGTAGACGACGATCTTCCAGAAGTCGACGTTGACACCCGACAGGCGGACTGCCTCTTCGTTGCTGCCGAGTGCAAAGGTATAGCGGCCCAGGATGGTCTTGTTCAGCACAAGGCTCGCGGCCACGGCGACGAGGAACAGGATCAACACCGCGTTCGGGATCGGCAACGAGGGAATCAGCTCGCCGATCAGGGAGTCCTGCGAAATGGCGGTAAAGCCTGGTGTGTCGTTGAAGTAGATCGGCTTCGTGCCCGAGATCACGAGTGCGAGGCCCTTGAGCAGCATCATCATGCCGAGCGTCGCGATGAACGGCGGGATCTTCAGCTTGGCGATCAGCACGCCGGACACGAAGCCGCTCAGCGCGCCGAAGAAGATGGCCGCGGCAATGCCCACCGGCAGCGGCAGCCCGAGGTAGGTGAGGAACACGCCTGCCATCACCGCACAGAAGGTCATCAGCGTGCCCACGGACAGGTCGATGCCCGAGGTGATGATCACGAAGGTGCAGGCGATCGCGAGCACGCCGTTGACGGCCGTGGCCTGCAGGATGCTCACCAGGTTGTCGGTCTGCAGGAAGCTGGGCGACGCGAAGCTGAAGAACACCATCAGCGCCAGCAGGCTGGCGAAGGCCAGCAGCTTCTGGCGCGTGGCAGGTCGGAACAGCCGGTCTTTCAACATGGCCAGAGATGCGGCACCAGGCGCGCTCATGGGGGTTGGGTTCGTCTTTTCCATGGTCTTCAATGCGTGAGCGAGGGTTCGCGCCGAGTGGCAAGCTGCATGATTCCTTCCTGGGAGGCGTCGCGGCCGGCGATCTCGCCGGTGATGCGGCCTTCGCACATGACGACGACGCGATGGGCCAGCCGCAGCACCTCGGGCAGCTCCGACGAGATGACGACGATCGCCTTGCCTTGCTCGGCCAGCGTGTTGAGCAGCTTGTAGATCTCGGTCTTCGCACCGACGTCGATGCCGCGGGTTGGCTCGTCGAAGAAGAGGATGTCGCAGTCGCGCAGCAGCCACTTCGCGATCACGACCTTCTGCTGGTTGCCGCCCGACAGCAGGCGCACCTGCTGTTCGACCGACGGCGTCTTGATGCCGAGTTGCCGTACGTAGCCCTCCGCCGTCCTGCGCAGCGCGGCGTGGTCGATGAAGAAGCCTCCCTTCAGGAAGGTCCGCATCGATGACAAGGCCACGTTGGTCTCGACGTCCAGCCCGGTGGCCAGGCCGAAGTGCTTGCGGTCTTCGGAGAGGTAGCCGATGCCGTGTGCGACCGCCTGCTCGGGCGACTTGATCGACACGCGCCGACCGCGCACCTTGATTTCTCCGGCATCCACCGGGTCAGCACCAAAGATGGCACGCGCAACCTCCGTGCGCCCTGCCCCCATGAGGCCAGCAAAGCCGAGGATTTCGCCGCGGCGCAGCGAGAAGCTCACGTCCTTGATGGTTGAACCTCGCGACAGGCCTTGCACTTCGAGCACCACCTCGTTGTGCGACGTGTCGGGATGCGTCTGCACCACCGGCTCGAGCTGGCGGCCGACCATCATGCCGATGATGCTGTCGACGCTCGTTTGCGCCATCGGCGCCGCAGCGATGTACTTGCCGTCGCGCATCACGGTCACGCGATCGGCGATCTGTCGCAGCTCGTCCATCTTGTGCGAGATGTAGACGATGCCAACGCCCTCTTCCTTCAGCTGGCCGATGATGCGAAAGAGGTCGGCAACCTCCTCGTTGTTCAGCGCTGCCGTCGGCTCGTCCATGATGAGCACCTTCGACTCGTACGACAGTGCCTTGGCGATCTCCACCATCTGCTGCTTGGCCACCGTCAGCTCGCCGACCGGCGTGCGCGGGTCGAGCTTCAGGTTCATGCGCTGGAAAATGCGGCTGGCCTGCTCGTTGAGGGCGTCTTCGTCGAGGCAGAAGCCGAAGCGACGGGGCTCGCGGCCGATGAAGATGTTCTGCGCCGCGCTGAGGTGGTTCATCAGGTTGAGCTCCTGGTGAACGATGCCGATGCCCAGGCTCTGGGCGACGCGCGGACTCGTGATCTCGACCGCTCGACCCGCCACGAGGATCTCGCCATCGTCACGCGAATAGATGCCGGCCAGCACCTTCATCAGCGTCGATTTGCCGGCGCCGTTTTCGCCCATCAGGGCATGCACCTCTCCGGGCAGCAGGTCGAACTGCACGCTGTCGAGCGCGCGCACGCCGGCAAAGGCCTTCGAGAGGTTGCGGATCGAAACAACGGGGGACAAGGCGGGAGTGCTCATTCGATACCGTAGAAACGCTGCGCCGTGCCATGCCACACGAGCGCCTGATCGTCTGCCGACAACTCGCCGATGAGCGAGCCGGCGGCGCTCACCCAGGCGGCATAACTGCCAGCCAGTGTCGACACGGGCCAGTCGCTGCCCCACATCAGGCGCGCCGGACCAAACCACTGGAGCAGTGCATCCCACACGGGCCGAAGGCATGCGACGCTCGACGCCGTGCTCACACGCTGCTGCGGCGTCATCTCGGTCAGCAGGCCGGAGAACTTGCAGTACACCTTCGGCAACGCAGCGAGTTCCACCATGTTTCGAGACCAGTCACGCACCCAGTCGCCCGGCCAGCCCGACGCGAGCGGCGGCTTGGCGGCGTGGTCGATCACGATCGGCAGCTCGGGCCAGGCCCGTGCGAAACGCAGCAAGGAAGTCAGGTGCTGCTGCTTCACCAAAGCGTCGAAGCGCAGACCCAGCCGAATGAGCGCGGGCGCGGCCTCTCGATGCGGCCCATGCTCGATCCAGTCGTCCTCGGGCAGGTCCTGCAACATCGGCCGCACACCCTTGAAGCGGGGGTGTCGCGCCAGCCCTTCGAGTGCCGCGACCACGTCGCTGCGGCTCAGGTCGACCCAGCCGACCACGCCACGGATGAAGTCGTGGCGGTCTGCAAGCTCGAGCAGGAACCTGGTTTCGGCCACCGAGTCGGCCGCTTGCACGAGCACCGTGTTCGGGACCTTGTTGGCCTGCAGCACGGGCTCGAGGTCGTGCGGCAGGAATTCGCGCACCAGCGGCGCAAGACCCGGCTCGTCCGCACGCAGCCACGTGTAGTCGCCGCGCGCGGGGCGCCAGAAGTGCTGGTGCGAGTCGATGCGCATCGTGCTCAAGGCTCAGATCGTGACGCCGCCGTCGACCAGCACGGCTTGGCCGGTGACGAAGAGCGACTCGTCGCTCAGCAGGTACACCACCTGCGGCGTGATGTCATCCACCGTCGCGAGGCGCCCCATGGGCTGGCGCGCGATGAAGTCGCGCTCGGCCTGCGCCGGGTCGGCCGCCGCGGCAATGCGCTGGCGCAGCGACGGTGTGTCCACGGTACCGGGGCACAGCGCATTGCAGCGCAGCCCCACCCGGGCGTAGTCGGCCGCGACGGCCTTGGTCATGCCAATGACCGCCGCCTTGGTGGCGCCATAGGCAAAGCGGTTCGCAAAACCTTTGATCGAAGAGGCCATCGAGGCCATGTTGACGATGGAGCCCTTGCACCCTTCACGCGCCATCTTGTCGAGCATGCCGGGCAGGAAGGCGCGCGTGACGCGATAGGCCCCCTTCACGTTGACATCGAAGCTGAAGTCCCACGCCGCTTCATCGCACTCGAGCACGGTGCCGTTGTGCACGAAGCCCGCGCAATTGAAAAGCCCATCCATCGGCGGCAGTTCGGCTGCGAGCCTGGCCACTGCCGCGCTGTCACGCACATCGAGCAAGTGCGTGGTGAGGCCCGTGGCTTCAGCAGCCAGTTGCGACAGCAACTGGCCGTCGATGTCGGTTGCGACGACACGGGCCCCTGCGCGCGCGCAAGCCAAGGCGCTGGCACGTCCGATGCCCTGGCCGGCCGCGGTGATGAGGATGGTCTTTCCCTGCAGTCTCATGGCGCCTCTGTGTTTGCTAATGAATCATTCATTCATTAGCAAACAATGTAGGGCATGACCTGCAGCGCAAGCTCTAGGGCTAACCCTGGGCCCGCGACCGCCTCGCGGCGTCCGGTATGGTTCGACGCTCACCACACCTTCAGAAGGCACTCCCTCGCCGCCTCCCGCCGAATGAACGACCAGAACGACCGCTACCGGGCCCCCGCCCTTGACAAGGGCCTGGACATCCTCGAGTTGCTTGCGGAGCAGCCACACGGACTCACGCGTGCAGAAATCGTCAAGGCGATGGGCCGCAGTCCCAGCGAGATCTACCGGATGCTCGAGCGGCTGGTGGCTCGCAGCTACGTGACGCGTTCGCAAGAGGGAGACCGCTACGCGTTGAGTCTCAAGCTCTTCGTTCTCGGGCACCGGCATCCACCCATCGAGCGCCTGGTCACGCGGGCGCTGCCGGCGATGGATGCCTTCGCGAAGGCAGCCGAGCAGTCGTGTCACCTCGGCATCTACGACCGCGGCAACATCGTCGTCGTGGCGCAGGTGAGCGGGCCCGCAAGCTGGGGACTTTCGATCCGCCTGGGCGTGCGTGTGAGTCTGGTCGACACGGGCTCCGGACACGTGATGCTGGCCTTCCAATCGGAGCAGCGCCGCGCGGAAATGCTGGCCGAGCACGACGCGCTGGAGGGTGAGGTTCCCATGACAGCGACCGAACTCGAACCCATCCTCGGCAGCATCCGCGAGCTCGGCTACTGGCAGGGCGAGAGCCAGCAGGCGTTCGGCATCACGGACGTATCGATGCCGATCCTCGGCCCGCACGGGCATGCCCTGGCCGTGCTGACATGCCCTTTCATCCGTCGCATCGATCGCCATGTCGGAGCGGACCTTGATGCGACGCGCAAGCTGCTTGCCGAGGCCGTCAACGAGTTGTCGCTGGCTTGAGCGCACGACCGCCGCCGCCTGGACGCCCGCGGCCGAGACGGCATCATTCGCCGGCCCCTCGACCGGCCTTCACGAACTCGATGAACGCGCGCAGCGGCGCGGGCAGGTAGCGGCGCCCGGGGTAGTAAAGGAACGGCCCGCTGAAGCTGGTCCACCAGTCCTTCAGGATGGGGACCAGCGCGCCGTTGTCCAACTGCGGGCGCAGCCAGTCCTCGAAAAGGTGGATGACGCCGCAGCCGGCCGTTGCAGCTTCGATCGCCAGGTCGACGCCGCTGCCCAGGCGCACCACCAACGGCCCACTGGGCTCGACGGCAATCGCCTCTGCGTCGCGCTCGAACTCCCACGGCGGCATCCAGCCGCTCGGGAACCGACCGCGCAGGCACGCATGGCGCAGCAAGTCGCTCGGATGCGAAGGCACTCCTCTTTGCGCCAGATAGGCCGGCGCGGCCGCGGTTGCCATGCGCTGGCGGCGCGGGCCGATGGGGATGGCGATCATGTCCTTCTCGAGCCGTTCCTCGTAGCGGATGCCGGCATCGCAGCCTGCCGCCAGCACGTCGACGAAGCTCTCTTCGACGATCACGTCGAGCCGGATCTCCGGGTACGCCTTGAGGAAGCCCGGGACGATCGCGGGCAGCACCATCCGCGCGGCGCTGGCGGGCACATTGAGCCGCAGCGTGCCCGCGGGGCGGTCGCGGAACCCGTTGACAACGTCCAGTGCAGCCTCCACTTCCCCCAGCGCCGGGCCCAGTCGCTCCATGAGGCGCGCACCCGCTTCGGTCGGCACAACGCTGCGAGTGCTGCGATGGAGCAGCCGCACACCCAGCCGTGCCTCCAGGCGCCGCACGGCGTCGCTCAACCCGGAAGCGCTCGAACCCGCCTGCCGCGAGGCCTCGCGGAAGCCCCCCGCCCGCGCCACCGCCAGAAACGCCGCCAGACCGCCCAGATCTGCCAAGGCCCCCGCGCCTGCGGTGCCGCCTGCCGTGTCACCGGTTGGGTCGTTCATGTCTGGCGTTCTCCTCGCGCATCGCATTGTCCGGATTCCCGCACGGCCCGTACGAGCTGCAACGGCTTATCGCGCGGCCAGGTGCTGCCTACAGTGCCCTGACGACGATGTCCGTCGAGGAAGACCCTGAGGAAACACCCATGAGCAGCTTCAACGATCCGCTGGCGCGCGCCGGCACCTACCGCTTCGGCACCCGCAGCGTGAAGCGCATCGGCTATGGCGCGATGCAGCTGGCCGGCCCGGGCGTCTTCGGCCCGCCCAAGGACCGCGCCGCGGCCGTCGCGCTGGTGCGCGAGGCCGTGGCGCTGGGTGTCGACCATATCGACACCAGCGACTTCTACGGCCCGCACGTCACGAACCAGATCATTCGCGAGGCGCTCCATCCCTACCGTGACGACCTGACGATCGTCACCAAGGTCGGCGCGCGGCGCGGCGACGACGGTTCCTGGCACCCCGCCCAGTCCGCCGCCGAGCTGGCGCAGCAGGTCCACGACAACCTGCGCAACCTCGGCCTCGACGTCCTGGAAGTCGTCAACCTGCGCAGCATGCTCTCTGTCCACGGCCCGAAGGAAGGCCCGCTGGAGGCGCCGCTGACCGCACTGGCAGAACTGCAGCGGCAGGGGCTGATCCGGCATATCGGCCTGAGCAACGTGACGGCGAAGCAGTTCGACGACGCCCGCCGGATCTGCGACATCGTCTGCGTTCAGAACCAGTACAACCTCGTGCATCGCAACGACGACGTGCTCGTAGACCGGCTGGCTCGCGAGGGCGTTGCGTACGTCCCCTTCTTTCCGCTGGGCGGGTTCACGCCGCTGCAGTCCGACCGGCTCTCGACGGTGGCTGCCGAGATCGGCGCGACGCCCCTGCAGGTCGCGTTGGCCTGGCTGCTGAAGCGGTCGCCGAACCTGGTGCTGATCCCAGGCACCAAGTCGGTCGGCCACCTCCGAGAGAATCTGGCGGCGGCCTCGCTGGCGCTACCCGCGCACGCGCTGGAAGTGCTGGACCGGATCGGGGCGGGGCCGGCCGAAGCGAAGGCCGGCTGAGCCGCAACGAGCGCGCTGCGCGCCCGTGGCATATGAGACACCCCGTGAGCGCGGGCCGCCCCCAAGCCGGCCCGCATCCCCTCGGGGGATCGGCCGGCGTACCCGCCGGGCGAGGGGCAGACATCCCCGCTCAGCACTGGAACGAAACCTCCTGGTCCGGCCGGCGGCCCGGCAGGTTCAGCACGGCGGTCGCGGCCGGCGTGCGCGCCACCACCTGCCCCGCCTTCATGACCATCAGCCGCGTGGCCCGCAGCCGGATCGCCTCCACGGGGTCGCGCGCCTGCAGCAGCACGAGGTCGGCCCGGGCGCCCACTTCGACGCCGTAACCCGCCAGCCCCAGGATGCGCGCCGGCGCGGTGGTCACCGCCTCGAAGCAGCGGCCCATCGCGGCCCGGCCCGTCATCTGCGCCACGTGCAGGCCCATGTGCGCCACCTCGAGCATGTCGGCGCTGCCCAGGCCGTACCAAGGATCCAGCACGCAGTCGTGGCCGAAGGCCACCTCCACACCGGCCGCCAGCAGCTCGGGCACGCGGGTCATGCCTCGGCGTTTCGGGTAGGTGTCGTGCCGGCCCTGCAGGGTGATGTTGATGAGCGGGTTGGCGATCGCCGCGACGCCCGCTTCCCTGACGAGCGGCAGCAGCTTCGACACGTAGTAGTTGTCCATCGAATGCATGGACGTGAGGTGTGAACCGGCCACGCGGCCCTGCAGGCCCAGGCGCTGCGCATGGAAGGCGAGCGTCTCGATGTGGCGGCTTTGCGGATCGTCGCTTTCATCGCAATGCATGTCCACGCGCAAGCCGCGTTCGGCAGCCAGCTCGCAGAGCCATTTCACGCTCTCGGCGCCGTCGCCGGCGGTTCGCTCGAAGTGCGGTATGCCACCGACCACGTCGACCCCCATGTCGAGGGCGCGCTTCAGGTTGTCCTTGGCGCCGGGCGATCGCAACACGCCGTCCTGCGGAAAGGCGACGAGCTGCAGGTCGAGATAGGGCTTCACCCTTTCGCGTACGTGCAGCAGCGCCTCCACCGCCAGCAGCCGCGGGTCGCACACGTCCACGTGCGAACGGATCGCCAGCAGGCCCTTGGCCACGGCCCAGTCGCAGTAGGCCAAGGCGCGCTCGACGATCGCGTCCTGCGTGAGCTGCGGCTTCAACTCGCCCCACAGTGCGATGCCCTCGAGCAGCGTGCCGCTCTCGTTCACGCGCGGCACGCCGTAGCTCAAGGTCGAGTCCATGTGGAAATGCGCGTCCACGAACGGCGGCGACACCAGCTGCCCGCCGGCGTCCATGGTGAGCGCGGCCTGAGCCTCCAGGGCCGGCTGCAGCGCCACGATGCGGCCGGACTCGATGCCGATGTCGATGTCGCGCCGCCCGTCGGGCAGCGTGCAGCCTCGCAAGACGAGATCCAGCATCTCAAGCTCCTTCCGTGTCTCGGGCCGGCCCGAGCCCGCATCCTCGCAGGATCAGCGCCACCACGTGCTGCGTGGCACGTTCGAGGTCTGCCCGGGTCAAGCGGCGCCTGCCGAGCACCGCGCACACCTGCGGCTCGAAGTCGGCATAGGTCTGCGTGGCGGCCCAGATGGTGAAGAACAGGTGCGTGGCGTCCACCGGCGCCAGACGGCCTTGCGCCGCCCAGCCGTCGATCACGGCGGCCTTGGCACGCACCAGCGTGCGCAGCTCGTTGCGCAGCAGGCCGCCCACCTCGTGCGCGCCGTGCAGCAGCTCGTTGGCGAACACACGCGAGGCGTCGGGCCGCTCGGCTGTCAGCGTCATCTTGGCGCGGATGTAGCGCGCCAGCGCATCGCCCGGCTCGGCGCCGGGTTCGATGGCGTCGGTGCCGGCCAGCCACAGCGTGAGGGTGTTGTGCAGTACCGCGCGATAGATCTCCTGCTTGGTGCGGAAGTAGTAGTGCAGGTTCGCCTTCGGCAGGCCGGCGGCTTCGGCGATCCCGGCCATCGTGGCGCCGGTGAAGCCCTTGCGCGCGAACACCGATTCGGCGGCGCGCAGGATCCCGGCCTCGTTGGCCTGGCGGATGCGGCCCTTGCGTGTCGACGCCCCGCCGCCGGCGGCAACGGCACGGGTCATCTGGTGCCGAAGATGCGGTCGCCCGCGTCGCCGAGCCCCGGCACGATGTAGCCGTGCTCGTTGAGCCGCTCGTCGATGGCCGCCAGCGTGACCGGCACGTCGGGGTGAGCCGCCTGCACCGCGCGCACGCCCTCGGGAGAGCCGAGCAGGTTCACCAGCTTCAGCGAGCTCACGCCCACTTCCTTGAGCCGGTGCAGCGCGGCGATCGCCGAGTTGCCCGTGGCCAGCATGGGATCGACCACGATGACCAGCCGCTCGTGAACGTCTTCGGGCACCTTGAAGTAGTACTCCACCGGCTCCAGCGTCTCCGGATCGCGGTACAGGCCGATGTGCCCCACCCGCGCGCCCGGCAGCAGGTCGATCATGCCGTCGAGCATGCCGTTGCCGGCGCGCAGGATGGACACGAGGCACAGCTTCTTGCCGCTGATGACCGGCGACTCGCAGGTCGCCACCGGCGTGGTGACCGTGATCATCTCGGTGGGCAGGTCGCGCGTCACCTCGTAGGCCAGCATCGCGGCGATCTCGCGCACCAGGCGGCGAAAGTTGTCGGTGGTGGTGTCGGCGCTGCGCACGTAGGTGAGCTTGTGCTGCAGCAGCGGGTGGTTGACGACGCTGACGCTCATGGTCTTCTCCTCAGAACACGGTGCCGTCGCTGTCGATCGCCACCGGCGGCGGCCCGCCCTCGCGCCACTGCGCCGCGATGCGCCGGCCGGCCGCCCAGGTGCCGCCTTCGAGCACGCGCGCGAGCGGGAATTCGGCCTCGCTCCTGCCGAGCTGCGCGCGCACTGCGTCGGCAATGCGGTCGAGCGCGACCACCGTGACGGCGCGCCATTCGACGATGGCCTCGTCGGCCACCGTCCAGCGCCGTGCGAGGAAGCTCGCGTCGCGCGGGCGCAGCAGGCCGAGGTCGAGCAGCAGGCCGCCGTTGCGGTATTCGGGCAGGCCGGTCAGCGCATCCAGCCCGGTCACCTCGAGTCCTGCTTCTTCCAGCGGCTCGAGCAGCGAGTAGGTGAGCCACTGGGTGAGCTTGTGGAAGGGCACGAGCGAGTCGGGAACCGCCGGGTGCCGCCAGCAATCGCCCAGCGAGACCCCGCCAAGCTCGACGCGCCCCGGCCACACCGGCCCCAGCGCACGCAACAGGGTGGCGAGCACGAAGCCGGCTTCGATGCGGCCGTCCTGCGCATGCAGCCGCAGGAAGTCGAGCAGGTGCCCGAGCCGGGCCGGCGAGCCGAAGACCACCGGCGTGGCGTGGGCCACCTCGCCCAGGCGCCGCAGCAACGCGGCCCGGCCTTCGAGGCCGACCAGCGGATTGTCCGCACGCACCTGGAAGGCCTCGGCCACCCGCTGCGCCTGCAGATGCGCCAGCGCGGTCGCGTCGCTGCGCAGCGGGTGGCCGGGGTGAGACGAAAACGCGCCCGACTCGAACAGCGCCAGGCTCGCGACACCCAGGCCTTCGGAACGGGCCAGCGCCATGCCGTGCGGTGCATCGACATAGCGCCAGGCGGCGCCGGCACCGGCATCGAGCAGCACGCTCGGGATCACCAGGTCGATGCGGGTCCGGGCGCGCTCCTGCACGTCGGACCTGTGCAACGCCGTGCGCGAAACCAGCCCGGCCCAGCGGTCGATGCCGCCGGCCTCGAAATGGCGCCAGCGGCTGTGGTACGGCACCTGCAGGTCCGGATAGCGTTCTCGCAAGGTCTCCACCACGTAGGCGGCGGTCGGCTCCAGCCGCTCGCGCTGCCAGGTGAAGTGGGACGACTCGCCGCGCTCCACGCCGGCCATCACCAGCACACAGCGCTCGCGCACCGCCTCGGCCGTCAGCAGCGCCGAAGCGGGGTGGTCTTCGGGCACCGGCGTGTGCCACCCCGGCGCATGCGAGTACGGCACCCTCATTCCTGCAACCCCCGGCCCTTGGCGAGGGCCAGCTCGGCGGCGTCGGGCGTGTAGTGCGAAAAGTAGCCGGCGGCCTTCTTCGCGTCCATCTCGACGCGCGCATCCGCAGGAATCAGCGCGTCGGGAATCGGCACGCGTTCCACCACCTCGATCCCCTGCGCCGTGAGCGCGCCGTGTTTCATGTTGCTCATCGAGGCCCAGCGGTCGATCCGCGTGATGCCGAGCCAGTGGAAGACGTCGGGCATCAGCTCCTGGAAACGCATGTCCTGCACGCCGGCCACGCATTCGGTGCGCTCGAAGTAGGTTTCGGCACGGTCGCCGCCGGCCTGGCGCTTGCGGGCGTTGTAGACGAGGAACTTGGTCACCTCGCCGAGCGCCCGGCCCTCCTTGCGGTTGTAGACCACGAGGCCCACGCCGCCCTGCTGCGCCATCTCGATGCACACCTCGATGCCGTGGGCCAGGTAGGGCCGGCAGGTGCAGATGTCGGAGCCGAACACGTCGGAGCCGTTGCACTCGTCGTGCAGGCGGCAGGCCACCCGGGTCTCGGGCCGCCCCAGCTTGGCCACGTCGCCGAAGAAATAGAGCGTCATGCCGCCGATGGGCGGCAGGAACACCTTGAGGTCCGACCGGGTGACCAGCTCGGGAAACATGCCGCCGGTCTGCTCGAAGAGGCTGCGCCGCAGCGTGCTTTCCTTGATGCCGAATCGCGCTGCCAGCCCGGGCAGGTACCACACCGGGTCGATGGCCGCCTTGGTGACGCGCACGTCACCGCTGGCGGAGAGGATCTCGCCGTCGGGCTCGAGCCGGCCGGCCGCAATGGCGCCCAGCAGCTCGGGCATGTTGATGTGCGCCTTGGTGACGGCGATGGTGGGCCTCACGTCCGCGCCGGCGGCAATGGCGTCGCCGAACGCGCTCGACACGAGGTGACCCCAGGGGTCGAGCGAGACGATCTTCGTCGGGTCCGCCCACTGCGGGTGCGGGCCGATGCTTTCGGCCGGTGCGGTGTTGGTGAAGTCGGGCCGGTGGTCACGCTGCAGCGCGCCCGAAGCCACCGCCAGCGCGCGGTACACCGCATAGGCGCCCGAATGCGTGCCGATGGCGTTGCGCATCGCCGGGTTGGTGAGGCTGGCCACCACCGGCCCGCGCTCCGCCGCGGTGGCCGCGCCCCAGCGCAAGTCGAGGAAGCCCCCTGCCTTGCGGCCGCGCGGGTGCGAGGTGAGGACGATGTGCTCGGACATGGACACCTCCAGAACCTGACCGATCGGTCAAGTTTCTGCCGGTGAAGCGAGTTGCGTGCCAGCACTTACCCGCAGTCGTGCGCGGGTGGACGGCCCGGAAACCGTGACCGTGCCAAAAACACACGGCTATGATTCGCCCCACTCTGCTCCCACCCCAGCCGCAAGCAGGCTCGCCGCATGCCCCAATTGCCCCCCGTCACCCAGGCGCTGCTCCTCATCAACACGGGCGTGTTCTGCCTGCAGTTCCTGTTCGGCTTCTGGATGGAGCGCCTGTTCGCGCTGTGGCCGCTGGGTACCGGCTTCCTGCCCTGGCAGGTGGTGAGCTACGCCTTCCTGCACGGCGACTTCGGCCACCTGTTCTTCAACATGCTCGGGCTGTGGATGTTCGGCTCCGAACTAGAGCAGGTGTGGGGTCGCAAGCGCTTCATCCAGTTCTACACGGCCAGCCTGCTGGCAGGCGCGGTGGTGCAGTTGCTGGTGGCGCCGCTGCTGGGCTCGCAGGCGCCGGTGGTCGGCGCCTCGGGAGCGCTGTTCGGGCTGCTGCTGGGCTATGCGCTGCTGTTCCCCAACCGCACCATCATGCTGCTGATCCCGCCCATCCCGATGAAGGCACGCACCTTCGCCATCGTGTTCGGCGTGCTGGCCCTGCTGCTCGGCGTGAGCGGTGCGGCGCGCGGCGTCGCGCACTTCGCCCACCTGGGCGGCATGCTCGGCGGCTGGCTGATGATGCGCTACTGGCGCGGGCAGCCGCCTTTCGGCCGGCGCCGCTGACGACGGGCGGCCGGGCACTGCCCGGTCCTCGCGGCGAATGCCCGCGCGCGAGCAAGGGCCTCGACATCGTTCCATGCTTGCATGCATCGCGTCTTGCCCAGGAGGACGCCATGCATGCCCCCCACCCGTCCCGCCATCTGGTCATCTCCGTGGTGACCGCCGTGCTGCTGGGGCTTGCCTCGGGCGCCCTCGCCGCGCCCGCACCGCGGCCCGACACACCGGCGGGCGACGCACAGGCCCAGGCACTGGCCCGCGCCAGCAACGCGGTGCTCGGAGTGAGCGCGCGGGCCACCGACGGTGCCCTGTCGAGCGACACCCTGGGCCGCGAGCGCAGGGGCTCCGGCGTCGTCATCGACGACGGCCTGGTCCTCACGATCGGCTACCTCATCCTCGAAGCCGAAGACATCGACCTGCACCCTGACAACGGCGGCAGCGTGCCGGCCCGCATGGTGGCCTACGACGTGGCCACCGGCTTCGGCCTCCTGCAGGCCCTGCTGCCGCTGCGGCTCGCGCCCGTGCCGCTGGGCAACGCGCTGGAGGTGGCCGACAGCGAGCCGCTGATGTTCGCCAGCGGCGCCGACGGCCAGGGCACGGCCGGCTCGCTGAGCGTGGCCAGGCTGGCCTCGCGCCGGCCTTTTTCGGGCTACTGGGAGTACCACATCGAGGGTGCGCTGTTCACCGTGCCCGCGCGGCCCGACCACAGCGGCGCCGGGCTGTTCAACGCACGCGGCGAGCTGGTGGGCATCGGCTCGCTGCTGGTGACCGACGTGCTCGGCAAGAGCGAAGCCCGCCACCCCGGCAACATGTTCGTGCCGGTGGACCTGCTGAAACCCATCCTGTCGGAGCTGCGCGAACGCGGCAGTTCGCGCGCCAGCATGCGAGCCTGGCTGGGGCTCAACTGCCAGGAGTCCGAAGGCGCCGTGCGTGTGATCCGCGTCAGCAAGGAAAGCCCGGCCGAGGAGGCCGGCCTCGAACCGGGCGATCTCATCCTCAAGATCGACGGCGTGGCCGTGCAGTCGCTCGAGCAGCTCTACAAGACCTTGTGGTCGAACGAGACGCCCGAACGCGACGTCGCCATCGAGATCTCGCGCGGTGCGGACCTCCGCACGCTCAACGTGCGCGCGGTGGACCGCATGAAGACCTTGCGCAAGGCCAAGGGGATTTAGGGCCCTGGACCAGCCCCTCGCGCACCGTCGGATACCGCAGCCGCACCCGCAGCTCCCGCTTGAGCCTCGTGTTGTCGAGACGGCGCGACTCGCTCATGAACGACAGCAGCACCGGGTTCAGCTGCTGCGCCGCCTGGGCTCGCGCGATGCGCGGCGGCCTGGGCAGCCCGCACAGGTCGGCCGCGAGATCGAAGTAGTCGCCCATCTTCAGCTCGGTGTCGTCGCTCGCGTGGTACACGCGCTGGGGCGCGCCGCGGAACAGCGCCGCGATGCAGGTGCGCGCCAGGTCGTCGGCATGGATGTGGTTGGTGTACACGTCGTCGCTCGCCGCCAGCACGGGCGTACCGCGTTGCAGGCGCTCGCGCGGATGGCCGCCGGGCCGGTCGGGCGCATAGATGCCGGGAATGCGCAGCAGGCTCACCCGCGTCCCGCCGGCGCGCCCGAACCAGCGCAGGCGCCGCTCGGCCGAGACCCGCCGCCGCCCGCGTGCGCTGGCCGGCGCGACGCGGCGGGCCTCGTCGAAGCGCGCCCCGCCTGCATCGCCATACACGCCGGTGGTGCTGGCATACACCAGCCGCTGCACCACGCCGCCGCGCATCAGCGCACGCAGCAGCGCGGCGGTGCGGGGATCGCCCTCGCCTTCCGCCGGCGGCGGCGCGAGGTGCAGCACCGCGGGGGCCAACGCGGCCAGCCGGCCGAGCGTGGCCGGCGCGTCGAGGTTGCCCAGCAACGGCCGCGCGCCGGCTTCTCGCAACACGCGGCAGCGGTCCGGCTGCGACGTGAGCGCCTGCACGCGAAAGCGGCCCTGCAACTGGCGCACCACCCGCAGACCGACGTCGCCGCAACCGACGATCAGCAAGCGGGGGCGGCGAAAGACGGCGGGGAGAAAGGCCATGGGTGAACGGCTGACGGGGGGGTTTGGGGCAGCACCGCAAAGGGGCACACCCGAGCGGGCAAAATCGCCTTCGTTTCTTTTCTTGCCGCTCGAGGATACCCAAATGACTTTCAAGGTGACGGTGCAGCCGGCCGAACGCAGCTTCGAAGTCGCGCGCGACGAAGCCATCCTGCCGGCCGCCATCCGCCAGGGCATCGGCCTGCCCTATGGCTGCAAGGACGGCGCCTGCGGCACCTGCAAGAGCCGCCTGCTCGAAGGCCGCGTCATCCATGGGGCGCACCAGCACAAGGCCCTGAGCGTCGAGGAAGAAGACGCCGGTTTCATCCTCACCTGCTGCGCCACGCCGCAGACCGACGTGGTCATCGAGTCGCGCCAGGTCAGCGCGCTCGGCCAGTTCCCGGTGCAGAAGATGCCGTGCCGCGTGGCCGGCATCGAGAAGGTCGCGCCCGACGTGGCGGTGGTGAAGCTGCAGCTGCCGGCCAACGTGGTGCTGCAGTACTACGCGGGGCAGTACATCGAGTTCATCCTGCGCGACGGCAGCCGGCGCAGCTATTCGATGGCCAATGCGCCGCACCTGGCGCAAGGCGGGCTGGAGCTGCACATCCGCCACATGCCGGGCGGCAAGTTCACCGACCACGTGTTCGGCGCGATGAAGGAAAAGGAGATCCTGCGCATGGAAGGGCCGTTCGGCAGCTTCTACCTGCGCGACGAGTCCGACAAGCCGCTCGTGCTGCTGGCCTCGGGCACCGGCTTCGCGCCGATCAAGGCGCTCATCGAGCACATGCAGCACAAGGCCATCACGCGGCCGGCGGTGCTGTACTGGGGCTGCCGCAGCAAGGCCGACCTGTACCTGCACGCCTGGGCCGAGAAGGCCGCGGCCGAGATGCCGAACCTCACCTACGTGCCCGTGCTCTCCGAACCCAGGCCGGAAGACGGCTGGCAGGGCCGTACCGGCTTCGTGCACCAGGCGGTGATGGCGGACCTGCCCGACCTGTCCGGCCATCAGGTCTACGCCTGCGGCGCGCCGGTCATGGTGGAGTCGGCCCACAAGGATTTCGTGGCGAAATGCGGGCTGCCGGACGAGGAGTTCTACGCCGACTCGTTCACAAGCGAGGCGGACAAGCACGGCGACTGAAGCCGCGCTCGGCTAACCGCCGACGTGCCACCACTGCGGCGAAGCCCACTGCGGCGCTTCGCCGCTCCACTTCAGCTCCACATCGCCCGGCGCCACCAGCGCGAGCGTCAGCCCGCCGCCTGACCACACGCGGGCATTGGCCTCGGCCGGTGTTGCCGGCTGCGTTTGCACCTGTGCCAGCCGCCCCGGGCTCACGCCTTCGGCATGCCGCTTGAGCCAGGCTTCCTTGAGCGTCCAGATGGCATAGAACAGTGCCGTCCGGCGCGAGGGCTCGGCGGCTGCGATGGTTGCCTGTTCCGACGCGGTGAACACCGCTGCCACCAGCCCGTCGAGATGGCGCCGGGGCTTCGGTGTCTCGACGTCCAGCCCGATCGGTACCGTGGCCACGGCACACGCCAGCCAGTCTCCGCTGTGGCTGATCGCGAGGTGCACGTCTGGAGGGGCACTCGCCCGCAACCGCGGCGGTCCGTCGGTGCCTGCAGACAGCGGCCAGTCGCGCTGGGCATCGCCGCCCATCTCGCCGGCCAGCAGCTGTCGCAAGGTCCAGCGCCCAGCCAGGAACTGAGCGCGCCGGCCCGGCGCCGTGATGGCGTCGAGCCGGGCGCTCTCGGCATCGGACAGCCACTGTCGCCCTGCGGCCTGGGCCAAGGCAGCCGCACCGGCCACGCGAGCCAGCCGCAGCGAGACGACAGCGGCTGCCGTCACATCACTTCGCGACCTTGGCGTAAGTACCCTTCAGCGTAACGCCCACCACCACCGCGCCTGCATGGCACTCGTATTCGGTGGCGCTGCTGAACGCGTCGCGCTTGTAGTAGCTCACCATGTCGACCACCGCGTTGGCACCCAGCGCCTTGGCCTTGTCCTGGAAGGCGAGCAGCGCGGACAGTGCGGCCCACTTGCAGGCGGTGACGTCGTCCTTGTTGAAGCCGTTGGTCTTCTTGTTCGCGGTGTCTTCGCCCTTCTTCTCGAGCACCTTGGGGGTCTTGGCACCCGCCAGGTAGAAGGTCACGGAGCCGTCCAGCTTGCCTTGTGCTTCGGGCATGGCCAGCACATCGGCCAGCGGCAGGTGCAGTTCGGTGTCGCGCGCCATGGCGGGAGCGGCCAGAACGCCGGCGAACAGTGCCATTGCCAGGATCTTCTTCATGTGTCGTTCTCCTTCTTTCTCTCTCTGGGTTGAACAGCGGTTGGGAGTCAGTTGCCGGACCAGCGGCGGAAGATCAACGAGGTGTTGATGCCGCCGAAGGCGAAGTTGTTGCTCATCACGACATCGGTCTGCAGCTCGCGGCCGGCACCCATGACGTAGTCGAGCGGTGCGCACTTCGGATCGGGCGTCTGCAGGTTGACGTTGGGTGCGAACCAGCCCTCGCGCATCATCTCGATGGTGAGCCAGGCCTCGAGCGCGCCGCAAGCGCCCAGCGTGTGCCCCATGTAGCTCTTGAGCGATGAAATGGGCACACGATCGCCCAGCACGGCCAGCGTGGCGGCCGACTCGGCCACGTCGCCCTGGTCGGTGGCGGTCCCGTGCGCATTGACGTACCCCACGGCTTCGGGCGGCAGGCCTGCGTCAGCCAGCGCCAGGCGCATCGCGTGCGCCATGGTGTCCGGGTTGGGGTGCGTGACGTGCGAGCCGTCGCTGTTGGTGCCGTAACCCAGCAGCTCGGCATGGATGCGCGCGCCGCGGGCCTTGGCATGGTCGAGTTCTTCAAGCACCAGCGTGCAGGCGCCTTCGCCCAGCACCAGGCCGTCGCGTGCGGCATCGAACGGGCGCGGCGTGAGGTCGGGCTGGTCGTTCTTCACGCTGGTGGCGAACAGCGTGTCGAACACCGCCGCCTCGGTCGCATCGAGCTCTTCGGCGCCGCCGGCCAGCATGGCAACCTGCTTGCCGCTCTGGATGGCCTCGAATGCATAGCCGATGCCCTGGCTGCCCGAGGTGCAGGCGCTCGACGTGGTGACGATGCGGCCGGTGAGCCCGAAGAACACGCCGATGTTGACCGCCGCCGTGTGCGACATCATCTTGATGTAGGTGTTGGCGTTGATGCCTTCGGTCGTCTTCTCGGTGATCATGCGGCCGAAGTCGCCGATGGCCGCCGGCGTGCCGGCCGACGAGCCGTAGGAGATGCCCATCATCCCGCTCTTCACCAGCGGGTCGCCCAGGAGCCCCGCGTCGATGAGCGCCAGCTCGCTGGCGCGGGTGCCCATCAGCGCCACGCGGCCCATGCTGCGCATGGTCTTGCGGTTGTAGTGGGACGGCAGGTCGAAGGGCCGCGCCGGCGCGCCGAGCTGCGTGTTGAGGCCCTCGTAATGCTTCCACTCGTCGATCACCTGCACGACGTTGCGGCAGCGCCGCAGCTGCTCGCGCGCCGTCGGCCAGTCGTGCCCCAGCGGGCTGATGGCGCCGAAACCCGTGACGACCACCCTCTTCAAGGAGCTCATCCGACCATCCCCCCGTTGACGGAGATGACCTGGCGCGTGATGTAGCCGGCGTCCGGCCCCATCAGGAAGGCCACCAGCGCCGCCACTTCCTCGGGCTTGCCCATGCGGCGCAACGGAATGATCTTCATGGCCTCCTCCAGCACTTCGGGCGCAACCATCTCGGTGTCGATGAGGCCCGGCGCCACGCAATTGACGGTGATCTCGCGCTTGGCCAGCTCGATGGCCAGCGCCTTGGAGGCGCCAATGATGCCAGCCTTGGCGGCGCTGTAGTTCGTCTGCCCGCGGTTGCCCATCAGCCCCGACACGGACGCCAGCGTGACGATGCGCCCCGGCTTGCGACGCCGCACCATCGGCATCACCAGCGGGTTCAGCACGTTGTAGAAGGCATCGAGGTTGGTGTGGATGACGCTGTCCCATTCCTCGCCGGTCATCGCCGGAAAGGCGTTGTCACGCGCGATGCCGGCGTTGCAGACCACGCCGTAGCAGGCGCCGTGCGCCTCCACGTCGGCCAGCAGCGCGTCGCTCGCGGCGCGGCGGTCGGCCACGTCGAACATCAGCACGCGCGCCGAGCGGCCGAGCGCACGGATCTCGGCCGCCACCGCCTCGGCTTCGGCGGCGCCGCGGCGGCCGTGCACGACGATGTCGTAGCCGCCCTGGGCCAGGCGCAAGGCGATGGCGCGGCCGATGCCGCGGGTGGATCCGGTGACCAGGACCGTCTGTTGTGTTGGATGCGTCGTCATGTCGTTGCTGCTCATCGATCGGCCCGGGCCGCCGCAAGCTGTGCCTGCACGCCGACAATCAGGTCTCGCACCCAGTGCTCATAGTAGGGATGGATCACACCGATGGGCGCGGGCCTGCTGTAGGCCGACTCAGGCCGCCCGGCAAAGGCCTGGCGCTGGTTCTGTACTTCGATCTCCCGCTGGGGTGGTGCGGCTTCCCTGCCGTCTCGCACCTTCGGATCGAAGTCCGTCCGGCTGCTGTACGCGTAGTTCATGTTCACGCTGCGCAGGTATCGGACCGAGTACTTGCTGGCGTCATAGGCGATCACCACGCTGACGACGTGCTTCTCGCCCTTCCAGTGCGTGGCTTCGAGCATGCCCGGCGCCCTGGGCGCGACCTGCCAGGACTTGGCAGCACCTGCGGCCTCGATGGCCTGGCGAACCTGTTCGGCGCTCAACTGCTTGTCGGTCGAAGAAGCCACCGGAATGTCTTCGAAGTTCATCACCGGCACAGGTTCGCGGGCGTGCGCAACTGCGGCAGCCACGCCCAGCACGCTGGTCAGAAAAAGGGAGCGAAACATTCTTCTCATGGGTCCTGCAGTTTCTCTAGACACGGTCGTTGCCGCCTTCCGGGGCCGGTGGCTCGAACACCGACACCATCGCCTCGGCGAGGGTGTCGCCGGTGGCCGCATCGGTGATGCGGCAGGCAAACTGGCCCAGGCCGTTCTCGCCGATCAGCTCGCAGCGTGCGGTCACCCGCAAGGTCTGTCCGAAGGTGAACTCGGGCTGCTCGCTGCCGTATCGGCGGCTGCCGAGCAGGTAGCCGATGCCGGGCTCGCGGCCCGCACGGCGGGCTCGCGCGCCCGCCCAGGCGGCAATGGTCTGGGCCATGTATTCGATGCCGACCCAGGCCGGCACGCCGTGGTCCCGGGCGAACAGCGTCGCCGGCGTGATGTCGACCTCGGCGGTGGCCTCGTTGGCATCCACGCCGACAAGGCGGCTGAGCAGGCTCATCGTGCCGCGGTGAGGCACGAACTCCTCGACCTTCAGAGGGGCGGACGGCGCCTTGTTCGTCATGGCGATTCCTTCCTCAGCCGCGCGCGAACAGCAGCGACGCATTGCTGCCGCCGAAGGCGAACGAGTTGCTCAGCACGTACTCGGGCGAGCGGCCCAGCGATTCACCGGGAGGCACCACGCGCAGCGCAGGCAGCGCCGGGTCGCGTTCGCCATCCCACCAGTGCGGCGGCAGCCAGCCCCGCGGGTTGTCCACCAGCGAGCACCACGAGATGGCCGCTTCCACGGCGCCGGCCGCCGCCAGCGCGTGGCCGGTGAGCGGCTTGGTGGAGCTGACCGGCAGGTCGAGCCCGAACACCTCGGCGATCGCGAGGCTCTCCATCGCGTCGTTGTGCGGGGTGGCCGTGCCGTGCAGGTTCACGTAGTCGACCGCGCCCGCAGCGACACCCGCGCGCTGCAGCGAAAGCCGCATCGCGTCGATGGCGCCACGGCCGCCGGGCTCCGGCGCCGACATGTGGTGGGCGTCGGAGGTCTCGCCCCAGCCGGCGAGCCGCACCGGGCCCGCTTCGCGCGTCATCAGGAAGAGCGCCGCGCCTTCGCCGATGTTGATGCCTTCGCGGTTGACCGACAGCGGGTTGCAGCGGTCGGCCGTCACGGACTCGAGCGCGGAAAAGCCGGCGATCGTGAAGGCGCACAGTGCATCGACGCCCCCGGCCACCACTGCATCGACGATGCCCGCGCGCAGCAGCCGCGCCCCCGAGGCCATGGCCTTGGCGCCCGACGAGCAGGCCGTCGAGATGGCATGCGCCGGGCCCAAGACACCCAGCTCGGCGGCCACGAACGCAGCGCAGTTGCCCATCTCCTGCTGCGCATAGTCGTATTCCGGCGGGAAGTCTCCTTGCGCGAGCAGCCGGCGCGCGGCCCTTTCGCCTTCTTCGACACCGCCCGTGCTGGTGCCAAGCACCACCGCCACCCTTTGCGGGCCGTAGCGTCCGATGGCCGCATCCACCTGCGGGCGGATCTCGGCCAATGCGGCAGCCAGCAAGGCGTTGTTGCGGCTGCGCTGCCTGAGCGGCACGTGCGCGAGCGAAGGCAGTCCGCCTTCCGACGGCAGGCAACCCAGGTGCAACACGCGACCCGGCGTGTAGCGGTCGGTGGGGGCCACGCCCTGAGGCCGCGCCGACGCGAACAGCTGCTCGCGCACCGCGGCCTCGCCATGGCCCAGCGCGCACAGCACGCCCATCGCGTTGAGGTAGACCGCCGCCGTCACGTCACGCCTCCGAGCGGGTGCGAGTCGATGCTGAGCCGGTAGCCGTGGCGCAGGTTCACCAGCTCGGCACGGGTGGCGCTCGGGTAGCTCACCGTCGCCACGACCGTGCCCTCGCGGCGCAGCACGCGCTCGCCGGCATGGGCATCGAGCGTCCAGCCGCCGGGCAGCGCCGCGCTGATGGCCTGCGCCGGCCACAGCACCAGCTGCAGGTCGGACAGGATGCGTTCGCCCTTCACTGCCGCCGGCCACCACGACACCCGGGTTTCGGTGAGCTCGCGGCCGTCCCACTGGAGCCGCGCGACGGTCTGGCCGAGGTTCATCATCGCGAGCCGCACGCTGTCGGCATCGGCTTCGAGGATCACGTCGAGCCGGTGGGTCTGCCCGCGCGCGGCCACCGTGAGCTGCTGCTGCAGCGCCAGCGTGCGGCCGAGCGACGCCGGAGCGAGCCGCAGCAGCGGGGAGTCGGGTTCGTTGGCCGTCGGCGTGGGGCTGGTGGCGCAGCCGGCCGCCAGCAGCAGCGCCAGCAGCGCTGACAGCCAGGTACCGGCGCGGCCCATGGAGTGGATCAGCTTGCCCATGCCGCCTCAATCCTTCGCGAAACGCAGCAGCGAGTGGCAGTAGCCGATGCCGTCACGCGCCGTCAACAGGCGCAGGCCGGCCGCTTCGCACAGGCGGATGTAGTCGGCGCTTTCGTAGACCTTGCTGTTGCCGCTGGCCATGGCGGTGAAGTACGGCGAGGTGTTGATGAGGCAATAGGCCGCGATGTCGTAGCGCTGACGGTCCCAGAAGGTGTCCATGATGAGCACCTGGCCGCCTGGCGCCAGGGAAGCGGCTGCCCGCGCCAGGATGCTGGCGATGACGCTCTCGCAGAAGCAGCTGAGGAACTGGCTCATCCACACCAGGTCCATGCCCCGGGGAAAGGCGGCCGTCGCGTCGAGCATGTCGGCTGCGTGCAGGTGGGCACGGTGCGCAAGGCCGGCGCGCTCGAGGGTGGCCTGGGCCAGCGAGAGCTGCTGCGGCAGGTCCACCAGGTGCAGCTCCACCGCTTCGTTGTGCGTGAGCGCGGCGCAGCTGAACTTCCCGGTGTTGGCGCCGATGTCCATGATGCGTTTCGGCGCGGTCGCGAACACGTCGGGCAGGATGCTCGGGAACGACGTGTCCGAGTAGTGGTGGTCGAAGGCGAACCAGCTCGACTTCGCCGGCTCGGGCAGCGACGAAAGGCCCTGGTAGATGGTCGGCCAGTCGCCCAACGCCTTCAGCCCGAGCGGCCGCTCCTCGTCGAGCGACGGACCGAGGTCGAACAGCCCCTGGTAGCACACGTCGTGCATGAAGTTCATGTTGACCTGGGTGATCGGATCGCTCAGCACGCAATAGCCGGCCTTGTCGAGCACGTAGCGCCCCTCGCGCAGCCGCACCACGCCGCAGCTCAGGCAGGTTTCGAGCACGACCTTGAGCGCATAGCGCGTCCAGCGCCCGGTGGATGTCAGCGTGTCGAGATCGGCACCGGCCTCACCCGCTTCGGCCAGGGCCTGCAGCACGCCGCGCTTCCATGCGTAGCGCACGCACTGGAACACCGCCGGGCCGAAGGCGATCTTCTGCGCTTCGAAGCGAGCCTCGAAGACGGACTGTCCGTCAGGGGAGAAGGATTTTTCGAGCATGAGTGTCATGAGGTTGCTTCCACGGCCGCCGCGGGCCGCAACATCGGCGCGAGCATGGCCACCAGGGCCAGGCCGACAAGCAGCGTGAGCCCGAAGGCCCGCAGTGCCGGTGTGCTGGACAGGCCCAGCAGTCCGAAGGCGAGCCAGGTGCTGCCGGCGCCCAGCGCCACCGCCAGCCAGGCCGAGCCGTCGCCTTCGTGTTCGAGCAGGAAGATGCCGTAGTCGGAGCCCACGCCCAGCAGCAGGAGCAACGCCAGCACGGTGAACAGTTGCAGCGGCTGGCCGGCGGCGCCCAGCGCGGCCAGGGCGCCGACGGAGGCCAGCACGGTGGGCAGCCAGGCCCGCCAGGCGGCCCGGCCGAATCGCCAGCACAGTGCAGCCAGCACCACCGCATGGCCCAGCAGCAGCAGCCAGCTCATCGAGACGCGATAGCGGCCCAGCAGCGAGGAGATCTCGGCCGGCTTGTCGACCCAGCGCACACCGTCGAGCCCTTCGGCAGCCGCGGCCAGGCTCGGCAGCACTGCCGCATCGTGCAGGCCGCGCAGCATCACGACGCTGGTCTGCGCGCCATGGACCTCGCCCAGCCACAGCCACCGCGCGCCGGCCGACACGGGATGCTCGAGCCAGCGCGGCACCGTCAGCGGCCCGGCGTCGAACGCCGGTCGAGCCAGCGACTCGCCGAGCGCCGCGTTCACCCGGGCCAGCACCTCGGTTTCGACCCGCGCCGTGAGTTGCGCATCGGCGCGCTGGCGTGCGGCCGAGGGCACCCAGTCGGACACCGCGCTGTAGCCGGCCAACCGCCCTTCGCGCACCAGGGCATCGAGGCGCGCCTTGAGCGCCTCTTCGCGCTGCAGCACCTCTTCGGCGCTGGCGCCGCGCACCAGGTAGAACTGCGCCGGACTGGCCACGCCGAGCAGGCTGCTCAACTGGCGCTGCGAGGCCAGCAGTTCGGGCGGTGAGTTCTGCAGCTGGCGAACGTCGTCGTTGGAGCGCAGCTGCAGCAGGCCGGCCGAGCACAAGCCGGCCAGCACGGCATAGGCAGCCCAAGCCTTGCCGGACGCGGAGAGCCGGGGCCAGCGCTGCAGGCTGCCCGCCACCGCCACCGCGAAGCGGCTGCTGCCCACGGTCCCCCGGTCGAGCCAGGGGAACCAGCACACGACGGTCAGCATGGCGGCGACCAGACCTGCCGACGAGAACACGGCCATCTGCCGCAACCCAGGGAAGGGCGCGATGCCCATGGCCAGGTAGGCCAGCACGCTGGTCACCAGGGCCAGCAGCAGGCCGGGCAGCAGCAGCCGCATGAGGCTGCGCGGCTGCGCCCACGGCTCGCCCTGGCGGCTGGCGAAGTAATGGATGCCGTAGTCCTCGGCCACGCCCACCAGGCTGGCACCGAACACCAGCGTGATGAGGTGCACCTGCCCGAACACCCAGGCCGTGACCGACAGCGCGGCAGCGCAGCCGACCAGCAGCGACAGCGCCACCAGCACGATGGGCCGCGGCGAACGGAACGCGAGCCACACCAGCAGCAGCACGGCGGCCAGCGAGCCCCAGCCGATGGTGTTGATCTCGCGGCTGGCCTGCACCGCGGCAGCCTCGGCGTGCAGCGGCACGCCGGCTCGCAGCATCTTCGACCCGGGCACTGCGGCACGTACGGCATTCGCGGCGACCAGCAGTGCCTCGCCGTAGACGGCCTGGCCGTCGAGGCTGAAGGCCGAGCCGGCGATGTCGTAGCGCAGCACCACCCACTCCATGCCGTCGCCCGCGAGCCAAAGCTCGCCGTCGCGCGGGCGCGCACGCGTATCGCCGGCGCGTGCGCTCCACCAGGCCGACGCCAGCCCGAGCGGGTCGGCCACCCATTCGGACAGGCGAGCCTGGGCAGCCGGCTGGTAGAGAGCTGCCAGCGCAGCCTGGGCGAGTTGCGGCACCGGCGTCGCCTGCAACTGCTCGCGCTGCGCCGGGGTGAGCAGGCGGTCGCGCCACGGGCGGTAGAACGCGAGCGACCCGGCCATGCCGGCTTCGTTGCTGCCCCAGCGGACCTCCGACAGCGGGGCCTGCTGCTGCGCCATGGCCTGGCGCCATGCCCCCGCCGCCTGCTGCGCCTCGGCCCATTGCGGCGCGCCGAGCATCACCACGATCTGGCGCGAGGCGCCGTCGGCCAGGGCCCGCGTGGCCAGCGCCACTTCGGGCGCCTGCTCGTCCGCCGGCAGCAGCGCCATCACGTCGGCGTCGAGCCGGCCGGCCTGCCAGAAGCGCCACTGGTGCACGGCCACGCCCAGCACGAACAGCAGCCACAGCACGGCCGCGACCGCCCACAGCCGGTTTCGGCGAGGCGCGTGGGGCGCGTCCTGTCGAGGCGCTGGCAGTCCGGGCGTCACGGCGTCAGTCAAAGCGAGCGGCCTCTTCGCGGGTGAGGGCCTGGGCGACCGCGTGCTCGCTGAAGCGGATCACGCTGGCGTCGCCTTGCGATTCGGTGAGCTTCACGCTGCGCACGAAGCGTTCGCCTTCGAGCTCGACACGCGCGAGCCATTGGGCAAGCGCCGCTTCGCGCGGGGTCAGCACGAGGCGCCAGCCTTCGTTGCCCTGCAGCTCGCCTTCGATGCGAAAGCGCGCGGCGAGCGCCTGCAGGTCGGCCGCCATGAGCGCGAACAGCATCTCGTTGACGGCGCGCAGGCCGGGTTCGTCGCGCGCCTCGACCCGGGCATCCACCCGGCCATCGGCCTGGCGCGACAGCAGCCGCTCCCGGGTGACGACGAGCGAAGACTCGAACGGCTCGCGCGTGTGCCAGACGACGCCGCGCTCCCTGGCCACGAGGAAGTCGCCGCGCGACACCAGCGGATTCTTGAAGCCCTTGAGCGTCTTGCGCTGCTCGAAGCGGCCGCGCAGCACCGGCGCGTCGGCCAGGCGCTGGCGCACCTGCTGCACCAGCGGAGACACCGGTTCGGCGGCGCCCAGCGGCAAGGCGGCGGCCAGCAGGCAGGCGGCGGCAAGGCGACGGCGCGACAGCATCGGCTTCATGGCGTGACGCCCAGGCGCTGCCACAGCACCTCGGGGCAGACGAAACACATCTCCCGGGTCGCCAGGTCCACCGCCACCTGGATGGTGCTGGCGCTGTTGAGCCTGGCGCCCGTCTTCGCATCGCGGATCAGGTATTCGATGCGCAGCCGGTTCTCCCACTCGACGATCTGCGCACGCACCTTCAGCGCCTGGCCGTACGCGGCGGGCTTCACGTACTTGAGCCGCATGTCGACGATGGGCCAGGCGTACCCGGACTCGCGCATCTTCGGGTAGTCGTAGTCGTACTTCGCCAGCAGCGCCGAGCGCGCCAGCTCGAGGTACTTGACGTAGTGGCCGTGCCAGACGATCTCCATCACGTCGACGTCGAAAAACGCCGGCGTGACGTCGATCTCGTGGCTGAGATCAGGCTTCATGCAGGCTCCAGGCGCGCTCGCGCAGTGCCGCGAGCAGCGACTGCAGGTCGGCGTCGAGTGCACGGTCTTCGACCACCAGTGCGATGCGGTCTTCCAGGTCGGCCTGGAACGCGGTGAGCGCCGGACTCAGCGCGAGCTGCGCATCGAGGCCGCGACGCAGCGCCAGGCCCTGGCGTGCGGCGATGAGCATGGCGGCCACCACCTGCTCGGTGAGTTCGAGCACCCGCAGGCAGTCGCGCGCGGCGATGGTGCCCATGCTCACCTTGTCCTGGTTGTGGCATTCGGTCGAACGCGAGAACACCGAGGCGGGCATGGTGAGCTTCAGGGCCTCGGCGGTCCACGCCGACACGCTGATCTGCAGTGCCTTCAGGCCGTGGTTGATGGCGCCGCGCGGGCCGGTGGCGCCCGACAGGTTGGACGGCAGGCCGTGGTTGTAGCGGGTGTCCACCAGCAGGGCGAGCTGGCGATCCAGCAGGTCGGCCACGTTGGCCACCGCATTCTTGAGGCCGTCCATCGCGAAGGCGATGTGGCCGCCGTAGAAGTGGCCGCCGTGCAGCACCTGCTCGCGCTCGCCGTCGATGATGGGGTTGTCGTTGGCGCTGTTGAGTTCGTTCTCGATGAGCGTGCGGAAGAACGGCAGCGTGTCCTCGAGCACGCCGATCACGTGGGGCGCGCAGCGCAGCGAATAGCGGTCCTGCAGGCGCTGCTCGTTGCGGGCCGGGCGTTCGCTCGCCAGGTCGGCGCGCAGGCGCTGGGCCACCCGCTGCTGGCCGGCGTGCGGCTTCACCGCGAACAGCGCCTCGTCGAAGTGGTGGGCGTTGCCGGCGCTGGCCAGCACGTTGCAGGCAGTGAGCCGGGTGGCCAGCCGCGACACGTAGTCGGCGCGCTGCCAGGCCAGGCACGCCAGGGCCGTCATCACGGCGGTGCCGTTCATGATGGCCAGGCCCTCCTTGGGCCGCAGCCTGAGCGGCGCGATGCCCAATTGCGCCAGCACCTCGCGCGCCGGACGGCGCTCGCCGCCGAACAACACGTCGCGCTCGCCGCACAGCACCGCCGCCACGTAGGACAGCGGCGTGAGGTCGCCGCTCGCCCCGACCGAACCTTCGGCGGGAATGAGGGGCAGCACGTCGTGCACCAGCAGCTGCTCGAGCTGCCGCAGCAGCGCCACGCTGACGCCCGACACGCCCTGCGACAGCGAGGCCAGCCGCGCGGCCAGCACGGCCCGGGTTTCCTCGGGCGTGAGGAAGCGGCCGGCACCGCAGCCGTGGTAGGTGTAGAGGTGATGCGGCAGCTCGGTCACCAGGTCGGGCGGGATGACCACGGTGCAGGAGTCGCCATAGCCGGTGGTGACGCCGTAGACCACGCCGTCCTCGCGCAGCAGGCGGTCCAGGAAGTCGGCGCCGCGCGCGATGCGCTCGCGGAACGCCGGCTCGGGCGACAGCTCGGCCACGGCGCGGCGCTCGGCCAGCGCGGCCACGTCTTCGATGGACAGCGGGCTGCCGTCGAAGCGCACGCGCGGCAGGTCGTCAGTGTGTGGGTGTCTCATGGTGGGTGATCACGTTCGGATTCCGGCCAGCCGCCTCGGCCGGCTGTTGCCAGAACGAAAAGAAGTTGAACCATTCGTATGGTGCGCGCCGCAGCAGCTCTTCGAGACGCTGCACGAACACCGCGGTGTACTGCTGCAACGCCGCCTCGCGCCGGCCTCGCGGCAGCTCCACGCGGTCGCACAGGCGGTCGAAATACACCGCATGCCCCGCGCCCTGGCGCACGCAGCCCATCAGGTAGACGGGGCACTTGAGCAGGGCCGCCAGCACGTAGGGCCCGACGGGAAACGCCGCCTGCGCACCGAGGAACTGCGCGCTGGTGGTCTTGCTCGCCACCACCGGCACGCGGTCGCCGGCAATGGCGACGAACTCGCCCTGGGCCACCTTCTCGGCCAGCACGACCGCGGTGGCGGCGTTGACCTCGGTGACCTGCATCAGGTGCACGCCGCTGTCGGGATCGAGCCGACGCAGCATGCGGTTGAATTGTTCCGCGTGGGCAGTGTGCACCAGCACGTTGAGCCGCAGGCCGGGCTGACGCTCGGCGGTGGCCCGGCACAGCTCGAGGCAGCCGACGTGCGCGGTGATGAACACGGCCCCTTGGCCCCGCTCGATGTGCTGCGCGATGGGCTCGGCGCCCATGAGCTGCACATGCTCGAAGCGGTAGCGCCCGCTCAGCGCGAGCGTCTTGTCGAGGATGGTCTCGGCGAACGAGAAGAAGTGGCGCAGCGTGTGGCGCCAACCCGGTGGCTCGCCGATCACGCCATGCCGCGCCTCGATGCGCCGAAGGTAGTCGAGCGAGGCGCGGCGCGCGCGCCCTTGCGTGGCCCAGTAGTACAGCACCACCGGGTACACGCACAGGCGGAAAGGCAGGCGGCCGAACAGCTTGTGCACCCAGTAGAGGAACCACATGCCGGCGACGAAGGTGGACTCGCCGATCTCGGCCCAGTGGGGGCTGGCCCCTCGCTCGCGCGGCGTTGACACAGGGGGTCTCATGCAGCCCCCACCTTGCGCCACAGCAGCAGCGGCGCGCGCAGCAGCATGCCGACGAACAGCACCGCATGCATGCGCGAGATCAGCAGGTTGTCGCGCCCGAGCCTGAAGTGCGAGATGCCGTCCTGCGGATAGGTGACCCGGGTGGGCTGGTTGATCACCGGCACGCCGCGCCAGTACAGCCGCACCATCACCTCGGTGTCGAAGTCCATGCGCTTGCCGATCTTCACCTGGTCGATCAGCTCGACCACGCTTCGCAGCGGATAGACGCGGAACCCGCACATCGAGTCGCGGATGGCCAGCGACAGCGTGTTGATCCAGACCCACACGTGGGTGGCGTAACGCCCGTAGAGCCGGCCCTTGGGCACCGAGGCGTCGTACAGCGGGCAGCCGCAGACCACCGCCTGCGGGTGGGCCTCGGCCTGCGCCAGGAAGCGCGGGATGTCGCGGGTGTCGTGCTGGCCATCGGCGTCGATCTGAACCGCGTGCGTGTAGCCGCGGCGATGCACCTCGCGCAGCCCGGCCATCAGCGCCCCGCCCTTGCCTTCGTTGTGGGGCAGCTTCACCAGCGACACGTGGCCCGCATGCGCGCGCACCAGCAGTTCGAGCACGGCGGCACAACGCGGCTCGCTGCCGTCGTCCACCAGCAGGCAGTGCAGCCCGTGCTCCATCACGCCGCGCACCATCGCACCGACGGTGTCGGGATGGTTGTAGACGGGGATCACGACGACGGGCTTGAACTGCATGTTCATTCGCCGGTGAAGACGATGCGCCCGCTCGCATGCGCACCGGCATCGGACGTGTACTGGAAAGCCAGCACCCCGGTTTCGCCGTTCCACTGCAGGGCCAGGCGCAGCGCGGTGCCCGGCAGCACCGGCTTCTGGAACTTGAGCGCATCGGCACGCGCGAACTTCGGCGGCAGCGCGAAGCAGCCCTTCGCCAGCTCGACGGCCCAGTCGAGCTGGGCGACGCCGGGCAGGATGGCCGCCTGCTCGAAGTGGCCGTCGAACACCAGGAGGTCGGGGGTGATGTCGAGCAGCGCCTCGGCCTCGCGCGGCTCTCGCCGCTGCCAGGCCACCGCGGGCATCGACGGGCGGAACAGCACCGACAGCAGGGCCTCGGTGCTCTTGCCCTGCGGGTTGACCGGCAATGCGGGCACGTAGCGCCAGTGGCGCGGCAGCGCAATGCGCTCGACGCTGCGCAGCAGTGCCGAGCGCAGCCGCTCGTTGAGGGCACGCTTGCCCCGCTCGCGCAGCAGCTGCCAGCCGCCCGCGCTGGGCACCACCACCATGCCCAGGCGCTGGTGGTCCGGGTTCGTGAGCAGCACGGCGCGCGCCTCGGCCACTTCGTCGCAGGCCGCGAGCGCCGCCTCCATCGCGGTCAGCGACACGCGCTTTTCCTCGATCTTGACGATGCGGTCCGAGCGCCCGAGCAAGGCGAAGCCTCCGGAGTCGAGCGGCCGCACCCGGTCGGCCGTGCGCCACCACGCGTCGTCGGCCATGTGCGGCGAGCGCACTTCGAGGAGCTCGTCCTCGATGCGCCATTCGACGCCGGGCAGCGGGTTCCAGCCGTCGCCGTGCACGGCCCTCTGCCGCCAGGCGATGCCGCCGGTTTCGGAGCTGCCGAACACCTCGACGGGCGAGTGCCCCATGAGCGCGAGCGCGTCGGCCGAAGCTTCGGGCGGCAGCGGGCCGCCGGACGAGAACACGGCACGCAGCCCTTCCCGGGCGGCGCGCCAGTCGAGCGTGTCGGGCAGGCGCTTCAGGTGCGCCGGGCTCGTGACCAGCACGGTCGGACGCCCGCCCAGGCGGGCCGCCATTTCCTCGGGGTAGACGATGCGCTCGGCCACGAAGGGCCGGCCCGCCGCCAGGGGCCACAAGGTGTAGAAGAGCAGCCCGTAGATGTGCTGGTGCGACACGGTCGCATGCACGCAGGCCGGGCCGTCGGCATCGACGCGCGCGCCGAACACCGCCTGCTGCGTGTGGATCTCCGCGTCGAGCTGGGCCAGCTGCTTGTGAATGGCCACCGGCTCGCCGCTGGAGCCGGAGGTGTAGACCACGAGGCGCGTCGCACGCGGGTCAAGGGGGGGCCAGTCGGCCTGCGGCCCCTGCGCAGAAGCTGCAGGCTGCAGCGCGCCGGGCAGCGAGCCGGCACAGGCATCCACCTGCGGCACCAGCCGCTGCAGCGTGGCCGGTTGCGTGTCGCCGGGCAGGAAGACCTGCTTGCCGGCGTGCCACGCACCGTACAGCGCCGCGGCGAATTCATAGCCGTCGTCGAAGTGCAGCGCGACCCGCTGGCCGGGCCGGGCGGCAAACGCCGCCTGCCACCGGGCCACGTCGGCCAGGAACTGCGCGCGCCGCACGAGCTCGCCGCGACGCCATGCCACCGGCCGGTCATCGAGGCCCGCGCGCGCGGCGACTTCGGTCAGGGCGAGCCACTCAGACATGTGCTTCTCCGGCCGCGATGCGCGCCTTCACCCGCTGCCTCAGCAACCATTCGCCGCCAAACAGCACACCCATCAGCACGTAGGCCAGCAGGCCGTTGTAGAGCGCCCACGCGGCAGGCGAACCCCACAGCGCGGTGCCCAGGGACACCGCACCGTTGAACACGAAGAAGCCGCACCACACCTGCGTGACCCTGCGCGTGTAGGCCACCGCGGCAGGCGCGAGGTCGGGGTCGGTGAGCCGGGCCAGCCGCTCGATCGCCGAGGGCGGCCTGGCGAGGCTCGCGGCGAACACGGCAAACAGCACCGTGCTCACCAGCACCGGGTACAGCTTGAGCGGCAGCACGCTGTTGCCCAGCAGCGTGGCACCGCCCAGCACGCCGGCGCCGGCGGCCGCCACCAGCCAGAAAGGTTCGCGCGTCACCCATGCACGGGCGAGCCCCAGCAGTACCAGCAGCAGCGCCATCCAGCGCGGCTCGACCCGGCCGAGCGCGAGATAGATCACCAGCGGATAGGCCACGGTCGCGAGCGCGACCACGACGGTCAGGAACCGGGACAAGACGCGGAACTCAGGCGTGGGCGGCCGTGTCGTTGACGAGGCCGAACAGCGCGTCCACCACGTCCTGCACGGTGCGCACGGACTTGAAGGCCTCGGGCTGCAGGCGCTTGCCCACCAGGGGCTTGAGCTGCACGATCAGGTCGACCGCGTCGATGCTGTCGATGTCGAGGTCGTCGTAGAGCTTGGCTTCGGGCGTGATGCGCGAAGCCTCGATGTCGAAGGTCTCCTGCAGGATCGCGACGATCCGGGCAAAGATGTCGTCCTTTGTCATGGTGCGGCCTATCGTGTGGTGATGGTGGCGGTGAGTGGCGGCTCGGCAGGCGGCCTTCTCAGGACTTGCGCCCGGCCGCCACGAAGGCAGCCAGCGCCTGCACGCTCTTGAAATGGCGGCGGGTTTCTTCGGAATCGGCCGACAGGCTCACGCCGTAGCGCTTCTGCAGCGCGAGGCCCAGCTCGAGCGCGTCGATCGAGTCGAGGCCCAGGCCTTCGACGAACAGCGGCGCTTCGGTGTCGATGTCCTCGGGCTTGATGTCCTCGAGCGCCAGCGACGAAATGATCAGTTCCTTGATCTCGAGCTCAAGACTGTGCACGACGTGTCTCCAAAGAAAAATATTCGGTGAGGAAATCGGTGAGGCGTCGCGCGGCCAGCGCTTCGCCGGCGCAGTCGCCGGTGAAGGCGCGCACGGGGATGTCGTCGCACACCTCGATGATGAAATGCGCGCGGCGCTCCGGTACGCGGTACCAGGCCACGCCCTTGGTCAGCATGGGCGGCGCGCAACGGATGCGCACCGGCGTGATGTCGATGCCGCCGCGCACCGCGATGTTGGCCGCGCCGCGCTGCAGGCGCGCTTCGCCCGACAACGGCGTGCGGGTGCCTTCCGGAAAGATCACCAGGTTGTTGCCGCCGCGGACCGAGGCGATGCAGTCTTCCACCAGCCCGGCGCCGGAGTCGTTGCACACGAAGCCGGCCGCGCGGATGGGCCCGCGGGTGAACGGGTTGCGCGCCAGCGCGCCCTTGACGATGCAGTCGGCATGCCGCACGAAGGAGATGAGGAACACCACGTCGATCAGCGACGGATGGTTGGCCAGGATCAGCAAGCCCCGGCGGCGCAGCTTCTCGATGCCACGCACCTCGTAGCTGATCACCCCCACCAGCGCCATCAGGCCCACGAACATGCGGAACGACTGGTGGATCACCCACTTGGCCAGGTCGGCCCGGCGCCGCTCGTGCCACACCACCAGCGACAGCAGCGGGAAGATCACCACGCGCATCAGCAGCCCGCCCAGCCCGAAGGTGGAGAAGCACAAGCCCGTGGCGCAGATGCGCCAGTACTGGTCGATTCGCTCAGCCATGGTGGTGGGGGCGCTGCCAGGTCCATTGACGGCCGTCGGCGCAGCGCTGCAGCCGTGCATCGCCGCTGACGAAAAAGCGCAGCACGTCGAGGCCGAAGGGCAGGCCGGCGCGTTCGCTCGACGGGTCTTGCGCAGGCGCCGGGCCGGCGCTGAGTTGCAGATGCGCCGGCTGCGGCGCCTCGCCCGCGGGCCGCGCCACCTTCCAGGCCCACGCGTAGCAGGTGGAGGGCTCGTCTTCGAAGCGGGCGTAGTCGCCCGGCAGGGGGGCGTCGTAGTTGACCACGAGCACTTCGTTCGCCCCGTCGGCCAGCAGGCCCGCGGCCTCGATCACCGCCTCGGCGGCACCGGCCGCGCCGGCCGCGATGGACAGGTAGTTGGAACGGTCGCCGCGCGCAATGGAGTACTGGGCGCCGATGGCGTTGTGCACCGAGAGGCCGAAAGCCGTGGGCGAGAGAGCTTGACCACGGGCCAGTTCGGCCAGCAATTCGAGCGAGCGAGCAGCGTCGCCATACCGGGAGGCGAGCACCACGGGCATGCCGCCCGCGGCTGCGCCCTGGCACCACCAGGCCACCTGCACGGCAGCGCGGCCGAGCGCGCCCAGGCGGCGGCGGGCCATCGCGGGCATTTCGCGCAGTTCGGGCTGGTCCTCCCCGGCGGGCAGGTAAGGGCTGGCAGCCCAGGCCTGCCAGTCAGCCGGCGCGTGGAGGCCAGCCGCATGGGCCGCCCAATCTTTGATGACGAAATCGAGGTTCACTGCTCTGGTGCGGGTTCGGCGTGTGGGCTGAGCACGTGCCGAGCGAGGCGACAGCCTCCCCCTCAGAAGCCGAGGACACCTCGCTTGGTCTCCCGTAGAGCGCGATTTTATGAAGGAAGCACTTCCGTTCCTGCTGCAAATTTGGCACGCCCCCTAGATTGGGCGCACCAGGAGGCGTTGTTACAGCTCTTTCCGGCGCACAAAACCAACACGTTTGGCGTCTTCGGGGTAGTAGAACTGCACTTCACCGCGTCGCCAGACGCCCAGCCAGATCATGTTGCGCGAGAACGCATCGTGGTCCGTCGCCGAAAACGGCTTGTCGTGGGTGGTGACCACGCCGACGTACGGCTTGCGCAGGTCCTCCAGCGCGCGCTTGAGCGCGTCGCCGGAGGTGTCGCCATGGGTCTGGAACAGCACGCGCAGCATCAGGTGCACCGCGTCATAGGTCTGTGCCGCCGCCATGAGCGAGCCGATCGGCTGCGAGCCGGCATGGCGCTTCAGGCGTGCGATGAACGACATGCGGCGCTCGTTGGAGAGGTCCTGGATGATGGTCTGCACCATCATCACGCCTTCGGCCGCGGCACCAGCCTTGTCCCAGACGGTGCGAAACGACAGCGGCCACGGGCCGTACACCGGCCCCTTGAACCCCGCCTCTGCACGAGCCTGGGTCAGCACCGCGAGCTCGGGCCCCACGGTGTAGCCGATGAGCGCCTCGGCGCCAGCGGCCCTGGCTTCGTGCACCTGGGCCGTGAGCGTCTTCACGCCGAGGTCGAATCGTGCCGTGTAGACCGGCTTGAGCTGCCTGTCGGCCAGGAAGCGCTCGACGTCCTGGTAGCCGCCTTCGCCATAGCCGGTCCTGTCGGCGAACACGGCCACCCGGGTGAACCCACGCTTGGCCACTTCGTCGACCAGGAAGGCCGCCTGCAACGTGTCGCGTGCCGACATGCGGAAGATGTAGCTGTCGGCCGGCGGGTATTTGGCGGTGACGGCCGAGCCGGTGGCAACGGGCACCACGAGCAGGTGCTTGTTGTCCTGGAAGACGTCGAGCGATTTCAGGGCCACGCCGGTGTTGCAGAAGCCGACGGTGAAGGCGACCTTCTCTTTCAGCACCAGTTCTTCGGAAGCCTTGCGGCCTTCGTCGGGGTTGGCCTTGTCGTCGCGTGCCACCAGCTCGATCGAGCGACCCATGAAACCGCCCACCTCGTTGATTTCCTTGGTGGCCAGCTCGGCGCCCAGGCGGGCGCTGTGGCCGAAGTCGGCCGAGCCGCCCGAAAACGGACAGATGAAGCCCACCTTCAAGGGCGCCGCCGAGGCCTGGGCCAGCGCCGGCCCAGGCGCGGACAGCAGCAACGGGGTCGTGGCGGCGACGGCCGCCTGGAGTACACGCCTGAACATCAGCATCTCCTTCGCTCGCAATGAGGCGGCAAGCGTAGGAGTGGGTCGAGCGTCGGGGCTTAAAGGCGGCCTAAAGCCTAGGGTTGGCCCCAGGCAGACTTTCGTGCATTGCGCACGGATCGCGCTACCCATAAAAACAAACGCGGCCGGAGCCGCGTTCGTGGTGGAAGCCGGCGGGCGGCCTGCAAGAGGCGGCCCGCGAAAGATCGGTCACTCGCCCAGGTAGGCCGCGCGCACCTTCGGATCGTTGAGCAGCATCTTGGCGTCGCCGCTCATGGTGATCTCGCCGGAGTCCATGACGTAGCCGCGCGCCGCCAGCTGCAGCGCCCGGCTGGCGTTCTGCTCGACGAGCAGCACCGTCACGCCTTGCTGGTGGATGTCGTTCACGACTTCGAAGATCTTGTCGACCATGATGGGCGACAGGCCCATCGACGGCTCGTCGAGCAGCAGCACCTTGGGGCGCGCCATGAGGGCGCGACCCATCGCGAGCATCTGCTGCTCGCCGCCCGACATGGTGCCGGCCAGCTGGTTGCGGCGCTCCTTCAGGCGCGGAAAGGTCGTGAAGACCTTTTCCATGTCGGCCTCGATCTCTGCCTTGTCGTTGCGCACGAAGGCGCCCATCTGCAGGTTCTCGGTGATCGTCATGCGGGTGAAGGTGCCGCGGCCTTCGGGCACCATCACGAGCCCCTGCTTCACCAGGTCCCAGGAGCCCTGCCCCTTGACGGAGCGGCCGAGGTACTCGATGTCGCCGTCGGCCACCGGCTGCGTGCCGGTGACGGCCTTCAGCGTGGTGGTCTTGCCGGCGCCGTTGGCGCCGATCAGGCTGACCAGCTCGCCCTTGCGGACTTCCAGCGAAACGCCCTTGACGGCCTGGATGCCACCGTAGGCGACCTTCAGCCCGCTGACCTTGAGCATGATGTCGGACATGCGTTGTTCTCCTGCTGTGCCCGTCATCAATGGGCGGCGTGACCGGCGCCCAGGTAGGCCTCGATCACCTTCTCGTTGCGCTGCACGTCGGCCGGCGTGCCTTCGGCGATCTGCTTGCCGTAGTCGAGCACGGTCACGCGGTCGCACAGGCCCATCACCAGCTTCACGTCGTGTTCGATCAGCAGGATGGTGCGGCCGTCCTTGCGGATGCGGTCGATCAGTTCGCGCAGCACGACCTTCTCGGTGGCGTTCATGCCGGCGGCCGGCTCGTCGAGCGCGATCAGCTTGGGGTCGGTGGCCAGGGCGCGCGCGATCTCGAGGCGGCGCTGGTCGCCATAGCTGAGCGTGCGGGCCTTGTACTCGGCGTACTTGCCGATGCCCACGTAGTCGAGAAGCTCCTGCGCGCGCTTGGCGATCTCGGCTTCTTCCTGCTTGAAGCCGGCCGAGCGGAACACCGCGCCGAACAGCCCGGAGCGGGTGCGGATGTGGCGGCCCACCATCACGTTCTCGAGCGCCGTCATCTCGGCGAACAGGCGGATGTTCTGGAAGGTGCGCGCGATGCCCGCAATGGCGACCTCGTGCACCGCGGTGGGCTTGTAGGGCGCGCCGCCGAGCTCGAAGGTGCCCGAGTCCGGGGTGTACAGGCCGGTGATCACGTTGAAGAACGTGGTCTTGCCGGCGCCGTTGGGGCCGATGAGTCCGTAGACCTGGCCTTTTTCGATGGTGATGCCCACGTCGGACAGGGCCTGCAGCCCGCCGAAGCGCTTGGAGACGTTGGCAACCTTGAGGATGGTGTCGGTCATGGCATCTTCCTCACTTGCTGGGCACGGGGGTCGGGGCTGCCTTGCCGTGTTCGGGCGAAGGCCACAGGCCGCGCGGGCGCATCAGCATGATGATGATCATGGCCAGCGCGATGAGCAGCTGGCGCAGGATGGCTGCGTCGAGGCGCCCGCCGGTCGCGTGCTGCAGCGGGTCGGCCACGTAGCGCAGCACCTCCGGCAGCGCCGCCAGCACGAAGCCGCCGAGGATCACGCCCGGGATGTGGCCCAGCCCGCCCAGCACCACCATGGCCACGACCATGACGGACTCCTGCAGGCTGAACGATTCGGGCGATACGAAGTTCTGGAAGGCCGCGAACATCGAGCCCGCCACGCCGCCGAACGTGGCGCCCATGCCGAAGGCCAGCAGCTTCATGTTGCGGGTGTTGATGCCCATCGCCTTGGCGGCGATCTCGTCTTCGCGGATGGCCATCCATGCGCGGCCGATGCGCGACTGCTCCAGGCGATAGCAGATCAGCACGCTGGCCACCACGAGCGCGAGGAACAGGTAGTAGTACAGCGTGACCGAGGCAATCTCGAAACCGAAGATCTCGGTGGGGCGGCCCAGGTTGATCGGGCCCAGGTGCATGGGGTCGATGCCTGCGATGCCCTTCGGGCCGTTGGTGATGTTCACCGGCGCGTCCAGGTTGTTCATGAACACGCGGATGATTTCGCCGAAGCCCAGCGTCACGATGGCCAGGTAGTCGCCGCGCAGCTTGAGCGTGGGAGCCCCCAGCAGCACGCCGGCAATGCCGGCGAGCGCCGCGGCCAGCGGAATGGCGATCCAGATCGGCGTGTGCAGGCCGTTCGGGAACATCGCCTTGATGGCCGGGAAAGTGTCGGTCAGGTGCGGCGAAGCCAGCAGCGCGAACATGTAGGCGCCCACCGCGTAGAACGCGATGTAGCCCAGGTCGAGCAGGCCGGCGTAGCCCACCACGATGTTGAGGCCAAGCGCCAGCAGCACGTACAGCAGTGCCAGGTCGATGATGCGAACCCAGGCATTGCCGAAGTACTGCGCCACCAGAGGCGTGAGCAGCAGCAGCAGGCCGCAGACGACGAAAACGACAAGCTTGTTTTTCATGATGTCTCGGGTCCTCGTCGGTCAGGCGCGGTCGGCGACACGCTCGCCCAGCAGGCCCTGCGGGCGCAGCGTCAGGACGAGGATCAGCACGACGAAGGCGAAGATGTCCTGGTAGTGGCTGCCCAGCACGCCGCCGGTGAGGGCGCCGATGTAGCCGGCGCCCAGCGACTCGATGAGCCCCAGCAGCACGCCGCCCACCATGGCGCCCGGCAGGTTGCCGATGCCGCCGAACACCGCGGCCGTGAAGGCCTTGAGCCCCGGCAGGAAGCCCATGGTGTGCTGCACCGAGCCGTAGTTGGCGGCGTACATCACACCCGCCAGCGCAGCCAGCGCGGCGCCGATGATGAAGGTGGCGGAGATCACCATGTCGGGGCGCACGCCCATGAGCCCCGCCACGCGCGGGTTCTCGGCGGTGGCGCGCATCGCGCGGCCCAGCTTGGTGTAGTTCACCACGTACATGAGGCCTGCCAGCGTCACCGCGGTGGAGATGAGGATGAGGATCTGCGTGACGTTGATGACCGCGCCGCCGATGAAGAACGGCTCGCTGGGCAGCAGGATCGGGTACGGCTTGTAGCCCGGCTTCCAGATGATCATGGCCAGGGTCTGCAGCAGCAGCGACATGCCCATGGCGGTGATCAGCGGCGCCAGCCGCGGCGCCGTGCGCAGCGGCCGGTAGGCGATCTTCTCGATCGTGAAGTTGAGCGCCGCGCACACCACGATCGCGGCAATGAGCGAGATCAGCAGCAGGAGCCACCCGGGGAGGCCGCTGCCGGCCAGCACGGTCACGACCGTCCAGCTGGTCAACGCGCCCACCATCAGCACTTCGCCGTGCGCGAAGTTGATGAGGTTGATGATGCCGTAGACCATCGTGTAGCCCAGTGCCACGAGCGCATACACGCTGCCCAGCACCAGACCGTTGATGATCTGCTGTATGAGGATGTCCATCCTGCTGTCTCCTGTGTTGACGACAAACGGCGGGCTCTTGCGAGTCCCGCCGCCGACGATCCCGTCCGGCCTCAGACGAAAGAAGGGCTGGTGGGGGAATCGTGCCGGCACTCTACCCACGCCCCACCCTGCCCAGGCCTATGGCTTGTGCGGGTAGCAAAAAGCCCGCCGCGAATGTGGCGGGCTTGGCTGTCGGGTGGGTCGGGCACCAAACGGCGCGCATTGTAGCGGCGGCACCTTCCGCACAAGACTCAGAGTTTTGACGCAAACCCATGAATTTTTCGCCATGGGTTATGCATTTCTTCAGGTTTTGTTCGATTCTTCGTTCAAACGGCGAAGCTCTTGAAGGCGTTCGCCTATGCGGATCTCCAGCCCCCTGGGCACCGGCTCGTAGAACCGTTGCGCCGCCATGCCGTCGGGGAAGTAGTTTTCGCCCGCGGCAAAGCCACCCGCTTCATCGTGCGCGTAGCGATAGCCCTTGCCGTAGTCGAGCTGCTTCATCAGCTTGGTGGGTGCGTTGCGCAGTCGCAGCGGCACCGGCCGGGTGACGTCCTGCTTCACGAAGGCGCGCACCGCGTTGTAGGCCGCGTAGACCGCATTGCTCTTGGGCGCCACGGCCAGGTAGACGATGGCCTGGGCCAGCGCCAGCTCGCCCTCGGGCGAGCCGAGCCGCTCGTAGGTTTCGGTGGCGTCGAGCGCGAGGCGCAAGGCCCGGGGATCGGCCAGGCCGATGTCTTCGTTGGCCATGCGCACCATGCGGCGAGCGATGTAGCGCGGGTCCACGCCGCCGTCGACCATGCGCACGAACCAATACAGCGCAGCATCGGGGTCGGAGCCGCGCACGCTCTTGTGCAGCGCCGAGATGGTGTCGTAGAACTGCTCGCCGCCCTTGTCGTAGCGGCGCAGCTGCTCGCCGAGCGAACGCTCGAGCAGCGGCTCGTCGATCTCGGCCACCTCGCCGACCATGCGGGCGATGTTCTCGAAAGTGTTGAGCAGCCGGCGCGCGTCGCCGTCGGCATAGGCGATCAGCCGGGCGGTCGCGGCCTCCGAGAGCGGCGGCGCCTCGAGCAGCCTGCGGCCTCGCTCGAGCATCACCCGGAGGTCGTCGTCGGACAGCGATTGCAGCACGTGCACCGTGGCCCGCGACAACAGCGCCGAGTTGACCTCGAACGACGGGTTCTCGGTGGTGGCGCCGATGAAGGTGAACAGGCCCGACTCGACGTGCGGCAGGAAGGCGTCCTGCTGGGCCTTGTTGAAGCGGTGCACCTCGTCGACGAACACGATGGTGCGTTGTGCACCACCCAGCAGCCCGCCGCGATGGCGTGCCTGCTGCGCCTGCTCGACTGCCTCGCGGATGTCCTTCACGCCGCCCAGCACCGCGGACATGGGGATGAACAGCGCATCGAAGGCGTCGGCCATCAGCCGTGCCAGCGTCGTCTTGCCCACACCCGGAGGACCCCACAGGATCATCGAATGCGGCTGCCCCGACTCGAACGCCGCACGCAGCGGCTTGCCGGGCCCCAGCAGGTGCTGCTGGCCGATCACTTCATCGAGGGTCCTGGGACGCAGCCGTTCGGCGAGCGGCGCCTCCAGCGCGTCGGCCGGCTTCATCGGGCGCTATTGCGAAAGCACGTCCGCGCCGGGCGGCGGCGTGAAGCGGAAGCGGTCGGCCGGCAGCGACGCGTTCGCCTCCACCTGGGTGAAGTCGAGCCGTGAACGCTGGCCGAAGCTGTCGACGATCTCGACCGCCGCCAGCTGCTTCGCCCTGAAAGCCACCTTCACCGACTGGAATCCGCTGTCCTTCTGCTTCGGCGTGGCCTGCACCCACTGCAGGCCGGCGTCGTCGGGCAGCGCCTTGAGGGAGAAGTCCTTGTCGAGGTTGCTGCCGGCGAGCAGGGCGGCAGGGGTCGAGCCGAGGGCTTCGCCCATGGGCCGCACCGTGACCTGGTTCAGGTCGGGGTCGTGCAGCCAGATCTTCTGGCCGTCGCCCACGATGAGCTGCTCGTAGGGCTTGGCGTAGGCGAACCGGAAACGGTTGGGCCGCGCGAATTCGAAGCTGCCGTTGGACGATTTCTTCTTCGCCCCATCAGGCGAGGTGACCACCTGGGTGAAGCTGGCGCGGCCCGTCTTCACGTCGCTGACGAAGGCCTTGAGGGTGTCGATCGCATCGGCCTGGGCCGCGGCGCAGGCGAACAGCGCAGCGCCGGCAAGAAGCACTCGTTTCATGGACGGGATCATTCGGAGGGGCGGGCCGGAACGAGGATGTCGCGGTTGCCGTTGGTGGACATGCCGGATACGAGCCCCGACTTTTCCATTTGTTCCAGCAGCCGTGCTGCCCGGTTGTAGCCGATGCGTAAATGTCTTTGAACCAGCGAGATCGACGCGCGGCGATGCTGCAGCACCACCGCCACCGCCTGGTCGTACATGGGGTCGGCCTCGCCCTCGCCGCCGCCGGCAGGCGAGCCGTCGAGGTTGCTGCCTTCGTCGTCGAGGTTGCCGCCTTCGAGGATGCCTTCGATGTAGTTGGGCTCGCCCTGGCTCTTGAGATATTCGACGACACGGTGCACCTCGTCGTCGCTCACGAACGCGCCGTGCACGCGCACCGGCAAGCCGGTGCCGGGCGCGAGGTAGAGCATGTCGCCCTGCCCGAGCAGCGCCTCGGCGCCCATCTGGTCGAGGATGGTGCGGCTGTCGATCTTGCTGCTCACCTGGAAGGCGATGCGCGTGGGGATGTTGGCCTTGATCAGGCCGGTGATCACGTCCACGCTGGGGCGCTGGGTGGCCAGGATCAGGTGGATGCCGGCCGCGCGCGCCTTCTGCGCCAGGCGCGCGATCAGCTCCTCGATCTTCTTGCCCACCACCATCATGAGGTCGGCCAGCTCGTCGATCACGATCACGATGTAGGGCAGCCGCTCCAGCGGTTCGGGCGACTCGGGCGTGAGGCTGAACGGGTTGGGCAGCTTCTCGCCGCGTGCGTTCGCCTCCTCGATCTTCTTGTTGTAGCCGGCCAGGTTGCGCACGCCGAGCTTGCTCATCAGCTTGTAGCGCCGCTCCATCTCGCCCACGCCCCAGTTGAGCGCATTGCCGGCCTGCTTCATGTCGGTGACCACCGGGCACAGCAGGTGCGGGATGCCCTCGTAGACGCTCATCTCGAGCATCTTCGGGTCGATCAGGATCAGGCGCACGTCGCGCGCCTCGGCCTTGTAGAGCAGGCTGAGGATCATCGCGTTGATGCCCACCGACTTGCCCGAGCCGGTGGTGCCGGCGACCAGGCAGTGCGGCATCTTCGCGAGGTCGGCCACCACCGGGCCGCCGATGATGTCCTTGCCCAGCCCCATCGTGAGCATGGACTGCGCATCGTTGTAGGCCTGCGAGCCCAGGATCTCCGACAGGCGGATCATCTGGCGCTTGGCGTTCGGCAGTTCCAGGGCCATGTAGTTCTTGCCCGGGATGGTCTCGACCACGCGGATGCTCACCAGGCTCAGCGAACGCGCCAGGTCCTTCGCGAGATTGACGATCTGCGAGCCCTTCACCCCGGTAGCCGGCTCGATCTCGTAGCGCGTGATCACCGGGCCGGGCGAGGCCGCCACCACGCGCACCTCGACACCGAAGTCCTTGAGCTTCTTCTCGATGAGCCGCGAGGTCATCTCGAGCGACTCGGGCGTCACCGTCTCCAGGCGGCCGGGAGCCGCGTCGAGCAGGTCCACCTGCGGCAGCTTGGTGTCGGCCAGCTCGCTGAACAGCGGCTTCTGCTTTTCCTTGACCACCCGCTCGCTCTTGGGCACCTCGACCACCGGCTTCTCGATCACGATGGGCACGTGGTCCTCGATCACGTGGCGCTCGATCTCGACCACCTGCTCGCGCTCCTTGATGGCCTGCTCGCCGATCCGGATGTCCTCGGCGCGCTCGATGCGCTCCTGGCGACGTTCGCGCAGGCCCTCGATCGCGCCGCCCAGACGCTCGGCCGCCGCCACCCAGGAAAAGCGGAAGGCCAGCGACAGGCCCACCACCAGGGTGGCGATCCAGAACACGCCCGACCCCACGAAGCCCAGCAGCCGCTGGCTCAGGGGCCCGAGCGTGTAGCCCAGCACGCCGCCGGCGTGGCCGCCGGGAACGGCAGCCTCCCACTGGTAGAGCCGGCTCCATTCGAGCGAGGTGCTCGAGACGAGCAGCAAGGCCACGCCAAGCCAGAACACCCACACCGGCCGGTGCGGCGTGCCGAGGGTCGAAGCCGGCTCATGCGGCGCATCGGCACGCAGCAGCCGTGCCAGCGCCCCCAGCCAGCCGCGGGCGCCGAGGGCCAGCAGCCACCAGGCCGAATAGCCGAGCAGGAAAAACGCCAGGTCGGACAGCCAGGCGCCGAGCACGCCCGCCTTGTTGTGGATGTCCGGGCCGAGGCCGGAGGTGGAAAAAGCCGCGTCGCTGCCGCTGTGCGTCACGAAAGCCAGCGCCGCCAGCATCCAGCCCACACCGCCGAGCACGACGGCCAGCTGAAGCTTCCAGCGCGGCGCAGGGTCGGCAGACGCCGGCACGGCCGCGGCTGCGGCGCGCCCGCGGCCCCGTTCAGCGGTGGCGCCGGAGGCCGAGCCTTCCGAGCGCAGGGAACCCAACGGAAATGTCATGCCGCGATTGTGGCCGAACGGCCCGGGCGGCCCATCGTGCGAGCGGCGCGCTTGTCACCGCTCGTTTCGCTTTCAAGCTCACTGGGCGGTCAAACGTTCCTTCAGCACCACGGAACCGTTTTCCTGCGTCTCGACGTAGCCACGCTCTTCGAGGTCCTTCATGACGCGGCTGACCATCTCGCGCGAAGCGCCCACGATCTTGGCCAGGTCCTGGCGCGAGACCTTGTTGCGGATGATCTTGATCTCGCCGTCCTGCTCGGACATGTCGAGCAGCGTGCGGGCCACCCGGCCATACACGTCGAGCAGCGCCAGGGATTCGATCTGGCGGTCGGCGTTGCGCAGCCGCGCGACGAGGCCGCGCATGATCGCGTACGACAGGCTGGAGTTCTCGGGCAGGCAGCGCGCGAATTCGGTGCGGCCGAGCACCAGCACGTCGGTCTGCACCTCGGCGCGCACCGTCGCGGAATGCGGCTCGTTGTCGATCAGGCTCATCTCGCCGACGTAGTCGCCCGGCTGCAGCACCGCCAGGATCACCTCGCGGCCCCGCGAATCGGCCGTCAGGACGCGCGCCCGGCCGGTCAGCAGGATGAACAACGCATTCGACTTGCGCCCCTGCTCGACGATGATTTCGCCACGGCGGAAGCGGCGCTTCACCACACCCTCGGCAACGGCCTCGGCCTGGTCGCTCGTGAGCATGGAGAACAGCGGCACGCGACGGATCAGGTCAAGGTTGGACAACATCGCCATGGGCACGCTCCTCTGAATGCGTTCTCTTCTCTATTGATGCGATTGCCTGCGTCAAGAATGGGGCGCGGGCACCGTTCCTACAATGTGAGGCCCTGATTCGCCGGCCGGCGCAGCCGGTTGCCTTCGAAGGCAACGGCGTCCTGCCGGCGGATCGTGACATCCTTCACGCGCCGAACTCTAACCGAAGCCCGTGCGTGTTGGCATCAGGCGAGTCCCGTGCCAACCCGCTTTCTGCAGCAACGAGCAACACATGAGCACCAATCACCAGCATGCCCAGGTCCTGATTCTTGGCTCCGGCCCCGCCGGCTACACCGCCGCCATCTATGCGGCCCGCGCGAACCTGAAGCCGCTGCTGGTGACCGGGCTGGCCCAGGGCGGCCAGCTGATGACCACCACCGACGTGGACAACTGGCCGGCCGACGTGATGGGCGTGCAAGGGCCCGACCTGATGCAGCGCTTCCAGCAGCACGCCGAGCGCTTCAACACCCAGATCGTGTTCGACCACATCAACCAGGTGGATCTGTCCAAGCGCCCCTTCACCCTCAAGGGAGACGCGGGCACCTACACCTGCGACTCGCTGATCATCGCCACCGGCGCCTCGGCCAAGTACCTCGGTCTGCCTTCCGAGGAAGCCTTCATGGGTCGCGGCGTCAGCGGCTGCGCCACCTGCGACGGCTTCTTCTACCGCGAGCAGACCGTGTGCGTGGTGGGCGGCGGCAACACGGCGGTCGAGGAGGCGCTGTACCTGTCGAACATCGCGACCAAGGTGCACCTGATCCATCGCCGCGACAAGTTCAAGGCCGAGGCCATCCTGGTCGACAAGCTGATGGACAAGGTGAAGGCCGGCAAGATCGAGCTGCACCTGTTCAATACGCTCGACGAAGTGTTGGGCGACGCCAGCGGGGTGACTGGCGTGCGCCTGAAGTCCACCCAGGACGGCAGCACCACCGAACTCAAGCTGCAGGGCTGCTTCATTGCCATCGGGCACCAGCCCAACACCGACATCTTCCAGGGCCAGCTGGAGATGAAGGACGGCTACATCCTCACCCGGTCGGGCCTGAGCGGCTTCGCGACGATGACGAGCGTGCCCGGCGTCTTCGCGGCCGGCGACGTGCAGGACCACGTGTACCGCCAGGCCATCACCAGCGCCGGCACAGGCTGCATGGCCGCACTGGACGCACAGCGCTTCCTGGAGCAATGAGCGCCCTCGCCGGGCCCGCGCTTTCCCATGGCAGGCAAATCCGGCTATAATCGCCGTCTTTGCCGAACCAGCCCCAGTGCGCCTTGCGCGCTGGAAGGGCGGCCATCAAGCCGGGGTCAGCACACACCTGAAGCCGGCCTGCTCTGGCCGCCGCATCGAAACACATTCGTACGGAGAAGCGTCATGGCACGCGTCTGTCAAGTCACGGGCAAGGGCCCGATGGTGGGGAACAACGTTTCCCACGCCAACAACAAGACCAAGCGTCGTTTCCTGCCCAACCTGCAGTACCGCCGCTTCTGGCTCGAGACCGAAAACCGCTGGGTGCGCCTGCGCGTGAGCAACGCCGCTCTGCGCCTGATCGACAAGGTGGGCATCGACCAGGTGGTCGCTGACCTGCGCGCCAAGGGCGAACTCTGATTCACCGCTGATCTAGGAGCACATCATGGCCAAAGGCGCACGCGAGAAGATCAAGCTGGAATCCACTGCCGGCACCGGTCACTTCTACACGACCACCAAGAACAAGAAGACCACGCCCGAGAAGATGGAACTGATGAAGTTCGATCCCAAGGCTCGCAAGCATGTGGCTTACAAGGAAGTGAAGCTGAAGTAATTCAGCTCGCTCCCCAAAAACCCGCCCGGTTCGCGCCCGGCGGGTTTTTTGTTTTGCAGCGGTGTGTCTTGCGACCGGAGGAATCAGCGGCAAAGAAAAAGCGCCTCGAGGAGGCGCTTTGGTCTGGCAAGGAGCGACCCGCTCAGGCGTGGGCCGCACGCAGCTTCAGTGCGAATTCCTGCAATGCGGCGATGCCGCTTTCCTCGGCCTTCTTGCACCAGGCCTGAAGGTCGCTCACCAACTGCTCGGCCGACACGTTCGTGCGGGTCCACAGCTGGCGCAGCTCCTCGCGCATGGTCACCAGCTTGTCGAGCACCGGGTGCTCGGCACGGGCGGCGGCGATCTGGGCCTTGAGTTCCTGCGGGATCTTGTCGTCGTCGCGGTGCAGCCAGCGACGCGCCAGGCGCATCTGTGCCCACTTGGCACCGTTCTTGGCGCCCTGGGCCTTCAGCCGGTCGAGCTCGGTGCCGCACGCACGCTTGAGTTCCTTGGCGTACTTGGCCATCACTTCGTAGCGGTTGGCGATGATGGCTTCGAGCGTCTTGGAGTCGGCCACCGGCTTCACCACCCCCAGCTTCAGCTCGGGGGGCGTCTTGCGGACCTTTGCCAGGCCCAGCAGCTCGAGTCCGCGGATGTAGACCCAGCCGATGTCGAACTCACCCTTCTTGACCGACAGCTTGGCGCTCGTCGGGTAGGTGTGGTGGTTGTTGTGCAGCTCCTCGCCGCCGATGATGATGCCCCACGGCGAGATGTTGGTCGACGCATCGGCCGCTTCGAAGTTGCGGTAGCCCCACCAGTGGCCCAGGCCGTTGATGATGCCGGCCGCGGTGACCGGGATCCACAGCATCTGCACCGCCCACACCGCCGCGCCCGCGCCACCGAACAGCAGCAGGTCGAGGATCAGCGTGAGGCCCACGCCCTGCCAGCTGTAGCGGCTGTAGACGTTGCGCTCCATCCAGTCGTCGGGCGTGCCGTGGCCGAACTTGGCCAGGGTTTCCTGGTTCTTGGCTTCGGCACGGTACAGCTCGCTGCCTTCGAGCAGAACCTTCTTGATGCCGTGGGTCTGCGGGCTGTGCGGGTCTTCAACCGTTTCGCACTTGGCGTGGTGCTTGCGGTGGATGGCCACCCACTCCTTGGTCACCATGCCGGTGCCCAGCCACAGCCAGAGCCGGAAGAAATGCATCACCGCGGGGTGCAGGTCCAGCGCGCGATGCGCCTGGGAACGGTGCAGGAAGATCGTGACCGATGCGATGGTCACGTGCGTGAAAGCAAGCGTGTACAGCACGATCTGCCACCACGCGGCGTCCAGCAGGCCGTAGGCCAGCCAATTCACGGTGCCGTCGAACAACGACATCAAAACGTCCATTCTGTAGAGCCTTTTCCGAAGGGTGCGGAATTGTAGGTGCCGGGGTCTCGAATCGGCGCGGGGAACTACGCACTTTTGGCGACGCAGTTGTGAAGACTGGGGCCGGCTTGAGCAAGCTCAAGCCATTCACTTTCCACACACCATAGCCAGCGGCTATTTACGTTCCCAGGCGGCGGCGAAAAAGCCGTCGGTCTTGTGGCGGTGCGGCCACAGCCGCAGGTACTCCCCCGCCACCAGCCCGTCGGCTTTCGAGACCTTGGCCCGCTCCAGCACCTCGCGTGCCTGAAGCGGGAGGAAGTCCTTGTGCGCGGCGCTGAAGGCCGCAGCGATGTCCTCGTTTTCGGCCTGCAACAAACTGCAAGTGGCATAGACCAGCCGGCCGCCCGGCTTCAGCAGCCGGGCCGCGCTCTCCAGAATGGCCGCCTGCTTGGCCTTCAGTTCTTCGAGCGCCTGCGGCGACTGGCGCCACTTGAGGTCGGGGTTGCGGCGCAGCGTGCCCAGGCCCGAACATGGCGCATCCACCAGCACGCGGTCGATCTTGCCGGCCAGGCGCTTGATGCGCTCGTCGCGCTCATGCGCGATCTGGGCCGGGTACACGTTGGACAGCCCGCTGCGCGCCAGCCGTGGCTTCAGCGCATCGAGCCGGTGGCCGGAGACATCGAAGGCATAGAGGCGGCCGGTGTTGCGCATCATCGCGCCCAGCGCCAGCGTCTTGCCCCCGGCACCGGCGCAGAAGTCCACCACCATCTCGCCGCGCCGGGCCTCGGTGAGCAGGGCCAGCAGCTGGCTGCCTTCGTCCTGCACTTCGACGTCGCCCCGGGTGAACAGCTCCAGCCGGCTCAACGCCGGCTTGCCTTCCACCCGCACGCCCCAGGGCGAGTGAGGCGTGGGCGCCGCGGCGATGCCGGCCTGCTGCAGCACCGGCAGGACGTCCTCGCGCTTCGCCTTCAGCGCGTTGACGCGCAGGTCGAGCGGCGCGCTCTGGTTGAGGCTGTCCACCAGCGGCCAGAACTCGTCGCCGAGCGTGTCCTGCAAGGGAGTGGCCAGCCAGTCCGGCAGGTTGTGGCGCAGCTTTTCGGGCAGGGTCTTCACGTCCACCCCGCGGGCGCGGCCGACCCAGTCGGCTTCGTGCGGCCCCATCCCGCCCCGCAGGTAGGTATCGCTGCCCTGCCAGCCGAGGATGGCCAGGCGCCGCTCCATGGCGCCGCTGCCCGACTGCGCCAGGTGCTGGTACAGCAGGCGATGGCGCAGCACGTTGTAGGCCGTTTCGGCGAGCGTGTGACGCTCGCGCGGCCCCAGGCCCTTGTGCTGGCGGAAGAAGGCCGACACCACGGCGTCGGCCGGCGAATCGAGCCGCAGCACGTTGCGCAGCAGTTCGGTGGCGAGATCGAGCAGTTGACCAGGATGCATGACGGTGACCGTTCAGAGTTCGAGCTGGGCCGCGGCGGCCTTGTGGCGCACGATGCCGGCTTCATCGACCTGCAGCTGGTCCTCGACCATCCAGCGCACGGCACGTGGGTAGATCACATGCTCCTTGGCCAGGACGCGGGCAGCCAGCGACTGCGGCGTGTCGTCGGCCAGCACCGGCACCGCCGCCTGGGCGATGACGGGGCCGTGGTCGAGCTCGGGCGTCACGAGGTGCACGGTCGCCCCGTGCACCTTGCAGCCGGCTTCGAGCGCGCGTTCGTGGGTGTGCAGCCCGGGGAAGGCCGGCAGCAGCGACGGATGGATGTTCACCAGCCGGCCCTGGTAGCGCTGGACGAAGCCCGGCGTGAGGATGCGCATGAAGCCGGCGAGCACCACCACGTCGGGCGCAAAGCCGTCGACGCACCGTGCCAGCGCGGCATCGAAATCCTCGCGGGAGGCGTAGTCCCGATGGCCGACCACCGCGGTCGCGATGCCCCGCGATGCTGCAAACGCGAGCCCGCCGGCATCGGCCTTGTTGCTGACGACCGCGGCCACGCGCGCAGGCCACTTCTCACGCTCGTTCGCGTGGACGATGGCTTCCATGTTGGAGCCCCGCCCTGAAATCAGGATCACGATGTTCTTCATCGGCCGGCAGTTTAGTCGCCGGGGGTGCCAAGCCCTCCCGGCCTCCTAGAATCCGCCCCCACATGGAATCCGACGTCATCCGCACCATCCTGGTGTACGCCCTGCCCGTGCTGTTTGCCATCACGCTGCACGAGGCGGCCCACGGCTACGTGGCGCGCCACTACGGCGACCCGACGGCCGAGCAGGCCGGCCGCATCTCGCTCAACCCCATGCGCCACATCGACCCGATCGGCACGGTGCTGATGCCGCTGCTGCTGTACGTGGCCACCTCGGGCGCCTTCGTGTTCGGCTACGCGAAGCCGGTGCCCGTGGACTGGCGCCAGCTGCGCCATCCGAAGCGCGACATGGTGTGGGTGGCCTTCGCCGGCCCCGGCGCCAACCTGCTGCAGGCCCTCGGCTGGGCAGTGTTCGGCGTCGTGCTGCTGGGCATGGGCATCGACGAGGAGTTCTTCCTGCTGATGGCGCGCGCCGGCGTGCTGGTGAACCTGGTGATGTTCGCCTTCAACCTGGTGCCCGTGCCGCCGCTGGACGGCGGGCGTATCCTCGTGGGCCTGCTGCCGGTGCGCCTCGCGCTGCCGGTGGCGCGGCTGGAGCCCTACGGCTTCTTCATCGTCATGGGACTGGTGCTGGTGGGCGTCGTGAGCACGTACTGGATGCTGCCGATCATGGCCACGCTGCTGCAGTTGCTGGGGGTGGCCCTGCCCTCGCTGCCCACCCTCATCGGCCTGCAATGAAACCCCGTGTGCTGTCGGGCATGCGCCCCACCGGCTCGCTGCACCTGGGTCACTACCACGGCGCACTGAAGAACTGGGTCCGCCTGCAACACGACTACGACTGCTACTACTTCGTGGCCGACTGGCATGCGATGACGACGCACTACGAGGACCATGCCGACCTCGAGCGCAACGTGTACGACATGGTGGTCGACTGGCTGGCCGCCGGCATCGAGCCCGAGCGCGCCACGCTGTTCATCCAGAGCCGCATGCCCGAACACGCCGAGCTGTTCACCCTGCTGGCCATGGGCACGCCGCTGTCATGGCTGCAGCGCCTGCCCACCTATCGCGACCAGATGGCCCAGGCAAACGACCGCCACCTCGCGACCTTCGGCTTCCTCGGCTACCCGCTGCTGCAGGCCGCCGACATCCTCATCTACAAGGCTGCCTTCGTGCCGGTGGGCGAGGACCAGGCGCCCCACGTGGAAGTCACCCGCGAAGTGGCGCGCCGCTTCAACCACCTCCATGCCGGCGGGCAGACCGTGCTGCCCGAGCCGCAGGCCCTGTTCACGGAAGTGGGCCGCATGCCGGGGCTCGATGGCGCCCGCATGAGCAAGAGCGCCGGCAACGCGATCGCCATGCGCGACGAGCCGGCCGTGGTGCAGGAAAAGGTGCGCCGCATGCCCACCGACCCGCAGCGCGTGCGCCGCACCGACCAGGGCGACCCCGAACGCTGCCCGGTATGGAAGCTGCACCAGGTCTATTCGGATGCCGCGGTGAAGGACTGGGTGGTGAACGGCTGCACCAGCGCCGGCATCGGCTGCCTGGACTGCAAGCAGCCGGTCATCGATGCCATCACGAAGGAGCAGGAGCCGTGGCGCGAACGCGCCGAGGCCTACCTCAGCAACCCGAAACAGGTGCACTGGATCGTCGAGGTCGGCACCGAACGAGCCCGCCGCGTGGCCCGCGAGACCATGAAGGAAGTCCGCTCGGCCATGGGCCTCGTCTACTAGGCCCGTCACCCGTCGCCCGTCACGCCCCATGCCCGGCATCCACATCACCGACATCGAATCCGCCATCAACTGGTGGCGCGAGCGTTCACCTTCCCCGGACGGCGTCACCGCCTGCAAGGAAGTGCTGTCGCTCGCGGAGGTGTATGCGCTGATGGTCTATTACCGCGAGCAGCACTGCGACGACGGCTCGATGCCGCCCAAGGCCAAGGCGGCCTGGCTCGCCTGGTACGAGTCCACCCCGGACACGCCCTGCATCGCCATCTGCTCCACCAGCCAGGGCGACGACGTCTGCAAGGGCTGCGGCCGCACCTTCGCCGAAGTGCAGCACTGGCCCCAGATGACACCGGTCGAAAAACGCGCCACCTGGCGCCGCATCGTGATGGAAGACACCGCCTGGCGCTTCAACCGCTACTCGGAGCGGGCGCTCGATGCGGGCAAGGAAGGTCCGGGCGCGGAAGCCGGCGCCGAGGCCGGCTCGCCAGGCACCTGAGGCGGCAGTGGCGACTGCGGCGCCGACGCGGGCGCAGCGGGTTCCGGAGCCGACGCAGCCGGCGTGGACGCGGCGGGCGCAGCGGGCGGCCCGCAAGCCCCAACCGCCGCCGGCGCCTCTGCCTTCAGCAGCCGCAGGATGCGCGCGCCGGCCCGGCCCGTCTCCGGCAGGCCGAGCCTCACCTCCTCGGCCTTGATCGCCGCGCTGGTGAGCGGCCCCTCCGAGCCATCGACACCCACGCCGCAATGCCCGCGCTGCAGCAGCAGCGCTTGCAGCTCGCGGAACTCGGCCCGCGAGATGCCGGCATCGTCGGTGGGCCAGGCCACGCGCTGCGGCGGCGCGCCTCGCAAGGCGTCGGCCAGCAGGCCGATCGCCAGGCCATAGGCATCGGCCCGGTTGTAGCGCCAGATCGCCTGGTAGTTGGGCGTCACCAGCCAGGCCGGGCCGTCCGGGCCGGCCGGCGCCAGCAGCGCGGCGGTGGTGCCGCCGTTCCAGCGCGGCCATGCCGCCGTGTAGTCCGCCAGCGCCTGGCCGTCGACGCCCTGCACGCCGAACGCCACCCATTGCTCCACGCTGCGGCACCGGGCCGCGGCCGGGGCAGCCGCCAGGCAGCCATGTTCGCCTTCGGGAGCGTTCAGGGCCTCCACCACCGCCCGCGGAGCGCGGACCTCCACCCCCCAGGGCAGGCCGTCCTGCCAGCCCAGGCCATTGAGGTAGCGCGCCGTGGTCGCCAGCGCATCCGGCACGCTGTTGACGATGTCGGGCGCGCCCGAGCCGTCGCCGTCGTCCATGTAGCGGGTGAAGGTGCCCGGCATGAACTGCGTCTTGCCGAAGGCGCCCGCCCATGAACCGCGGAACTCGTCGGGTTTCACCAGCCCTTCCTGCAGCAGCCACAGCGCCGCGAAGAAGTGGTTCTTGCGCTCGCTGCTGGCCAGGTTGAGGCAGGCCCTGCTCAGCGTGGCATCGACCACCGGGTAGCGCCCGCGCACGCGGCCGTAGTCGGTTTCGATGCCGAACACCGCCACCGCCGTGGCGCCGTCGACGCCATGCCGCGCGTGGATGGAAGCCAGTGCCGCCGACTCGCGCGCCAGCATCTCGCGGCCTTCGGCGACACGCTGCGCATCCACGCGGCGCATCAGGTAGTCCCAGATGAACAGCTTGAATTCGGGCTGCGTGGCGGTGAACCGCTCGATGTCCGCACGCAGGTCCTGCGCGCTGCGGGTGTAGGTGTCGAAGGTCTCGGCGCGCACCTCGGGGTGGCGCTTCAGTTCGGCGCGCAAGGCGCTCACGCAGCGGCCGAAATCGCCTCCCGCCTGTGACCGCGCGGACAGCGGCAACACCAGGAGGCACACGGCCACGCAGGCCGCCGGCCAGCGGCGCAACGAGGCGGTACGGGGAGCTTGGAAAGCCATTGCGGCCCAGTGTAGGCATGACGCGCGGGTTACCTAAGTCACGCGGGAGAAGCCCCCCGTCTGGCTATTCTTTGGACCGAGCCAAGGAGTAGACCCCGTGAGCAACTTCCCGATGCGGCCGGCGCGCTGCACCGCAGTGCTGGCTGCAGCGGCGATGGTGTTCTTGAGCGCGTGCGGCGGCCCGCCCAAGCCGGCTCAGGTGAGCGGCACGATCGAGGCCTCCACCAGCGTGAACCCCAGCGTCAGCAGGCGGCCTTCGCCGGTGACGGTGCGCGTTTACGAACTCAAGACGGCCACCGCCTTCAACAGCGCCGACTTCGTGTCGCTGTACCAGCGTGACCAGGCCGAACTCGGCGCCGACCTCCTGGGCCGCGAGGAGTTCACGCTCGCGCCCGGCGAAACCAGGCCCTACACCAAGACCCTGTCGCCCGACACGCGCTTCATCGGCGTGTTCGCCGCCTACCGCGACCTCGAGCGCGCGAAATGGCGCACGGTGCTGCCGGTGCAGCCGGGCAAGAAGCAGCGGATCGTCATCCGGGCCGAGGAGTTGTCGGTTTCCGCCGCCGCCACGAAATAACGCCACCCCGCCACAACGAAACAGCCGCCAACGCACATGAGCTTGCAAAGCCGAGTCGTGTGGTCGCAGGGCATGTTCCTGCTGCCGCATCACTTCCAGCAGGAGGCACGGCACGTCGAATACCAGATCGACATGCGGCTGCGCGCGGCCGGCCCGCATGCCTGGGGTTTCTTCGAGCTCGGGCTCGACGAAGGGCAGCTGGCGCTCGGCCGGGTGAGCCTGTTGCGCGCCAGCGGCGTGCTGCCCGACGGCACGCCGTTCTCCATTCCGGGCAACGACGCCGTGCCGGTGCCGCTGGACGTCCCCGCCGACATGAAAGGCGAGCTGGTCTACCTCGCCATCCCGCTGAAACGCGAAGGCGTCACCGAAGTCGCGTTCGACGGCGAGGCGCAGGAGATGTACCGCTACCGCGCGGCCGACAACGAGATACGCGACCACACGAGCGCCGGTGACGACCCCGAGGCCGTGCAGACCGGCGCGCTGCAGCTGCGCCTGCTGCGCGGGCGCGACGCCAGCGACGCGTACGCGCTGCTGGGCGTGGCCCGCGTGATGGAACGCCGCCCCGACCACCAGGTCGTGCTGGACCGCGCCTACATCGCACCGCAGACGCGCATCGAGGCCACCACGCAGCTTTCGGCCACCGCCACGCTGCTGCACGGCCTGATGCAGCAGCGTGCCCGATTGCTGGCCTCGCGGATGGGACAGCTGAGCCATGGCGTGTCCGAGATGGCCGACTTCCTCATGCTGCAATCGCTCAACCGGGCCGAGCCGCTGTTCCGGCAGCATGCCGCCGCGCCGCACGGCCATCCGCAGGACTTCTACTTCGCGTGCCTGCAGCTGGCCGGCGACCTGGCCACCTTCACGAGCGAACAGCGCCACCCGCCGGACTACCCGGTCTACAGGCACGACGACCTGCAGGCCACCTTCTTGCCGGTGGTCGAAGACCTGCGCCGCATGCTGTCCACGGTGCTGGAGCGCAACGCGCTGCAGATCGACCTGGTGGACCGCAGCCACGGCGTGCGCACCGCAGTGATCCCCGACCCCGAGCTGGCGCGCAGCGCCAGCTTCGTGCTGGCCGTCAACGCACAGATGCCGGCCGAGCAGCTGCGCCAGCGTTTCCCGCTGCAGTCCAAGCTCGGCCCGGTGGACCGCATCCGCGACCTGGTGAACCTGCAGCTGCCCGGCGTCACGCTGCGCTCGCTGCCGGTGGCCCCGCGGCAGCTGCCCTTCCATGCCGGCTTCCACTACTTCGAGCTCGACCGCAACGGCGACCTCTGGAAACAGCTCGAACGCAACGGCAGCCTCGCGCTGCACGTGGCGGGCGACTTCCCCGGCATCGAGCTGGAACTCTGGGCGATACGCCAGTGACGTGAGGGCACAGCCGCATGGACCCCTCCGCCATCAACGACCCCTTCGCGCAGTTCGACGAACAGCAGCGCACCTTCATCAAGCCCAACCCGGGCGGGCGCTCCGGCACGCGCAGCGTCGAGGGCGGCACCGGCAGCGGCGAGTTCACCACCGCGCCCGAGCTGGCGGCAGCCCCCGACCAAGGCCTGAACCCGCTGGTGGCACTGGCCAACCGGCTGTTGCTGGCCGTGCCGCAGCTGCGCAGCACGCGCCACGTGGACGATCCGGCCGCGCTGCGCAACGCGCTGGCGCAGGGCATCCGCGACTTCGCCGCCCAGGCCGCGCAGCAGGGCATCGCGCCCGAACGCGTGATGGCCGCGCGCTACGTGCTGTGCACCATGCTCGACGAAGCCGCCGCCGATACGCCTTGGGGCGGCTCGGGGGTGTGGGCGCGGCACAGCCTGCTGGCCATGTTCCACAACGAGACCTGGGGCGGCGAAAAGGTGTTCCAGCTCATGGCGCGGCTGGCCGAAAAGCCCGAGGCCAACCGCGACCTGCTCGAACTCATCTACTGCGCGCTCACCCTCGGCTTCGAGGGTCGCTACCGCGTCATCGACAACGGCCGCGCGCAGCTCGAGGCGGTGCGCGACAAGCTTGCGCAGATCCTGAAGCAGCAGCGCGGCGACTACCCGCACGCGCTGGCGCAGCACTGGCAGGGCCAGCCGGTCACCCGCAAGCGCGCCTACAGCTGGCTGCCGCTGGCGGCCACGGCCGCGGTGGCTGCCCTGCTGCTCACCGGCGTGTACCTGGGCCTCGCGCTTTCGCTGGGCGGCCACTCCGACCCGGTGTACGGGCAGATCCAGAGCCTGCGCCTGTCGCCGCCGGTGGTGGCGCAGCCGCAGCCGGCGCCCAAGCCCCGGCTCGCCCAGTACCTCCAGCCCGACGTCAAGGCCGGGCTCGTGGCCGTGCGCGACGAAATCGACCGCAGCGTGGTGACCATCCGCGGCGACGGTTCGTTCGCACCCGGCAGCGCCACGCTGCTGCCCGAGCGCGAAGCCCTGATGCAGCGCATCGCCGACGCGCTGGCCCAGGTGAGCGGCGCCGTGCTCGTGACCGGCCACACCGACAGCCAGCCCATCCGGTCGGCCCGCTTCCCGTCGAACTGGCACCTCTCCGAAGAACGGGCCCGCACGGTGCGCGACCTGCTGGTGGCTCGCAAGGTGGCCGCCGATCGCATCGCGTCCGAAGGGCGGGCCGACGGCGAGCCGGTGGTGCCCAACGACACCGTGGGCAATCGCGCGCTCAACCGGCGCGTCGAGGTCACGCTGTTCGTCGGCCGCCAAAACGCACTGCCGAAGGCCAAGTCCTGAGCGCCGCACCATGATCAAGAAGCTGCTCGGCCTCGTCTTCAACCGCTGGGTGCTGCTCGCGGTGCTGCTGCTGGCGCTCGGCCTCGTGATCTGGATCGTCGGCCCGCTGGTGGCGGTGGCCGACGTGCGCCCGCTCGAAACCCCCGGCGCACGGTGGATCACCATCGGCATGGTCGTGCTGCTGGCGGCGCTCGTGATGGCCTGGAAGGCCTGGCGCGCAAGCCGCGGCAACGCGCAGGTGGTGAACCAGCTGATGGCCGCGCCGGCCGCGGCCAAGGACTCCGAAAGCGCCGACATGCAGGCCGTGCGCCAGCGTTTCGAGAAGGCCCTGGTCACGCTCAAGCGTGCCCGCTTCGGCGCCGGCGGCGTGCTCTCCGGCTGGTCGGCCAAGCTGGGCGGGCAGTATCTCTACGAGCTGCCGTGGTATCTCATCATCGGCGCGCCCGGCTCGGGCAAGACCACGGCCCTGCACAACTGCGGCCTGAAGTTCCCGCTGGCCGAAGCGGTGGGCGACCATGCAGTCAAGGGCGTGGGCGGCACGCGCAACTGCGACTGGTGGTTCACCGACCGCGCCGTGCTCATCGACACCGCCGGCCGCTTCACCACGCAGGACAGCGATCGCGAGAACGACCGCGCCACCTGGAGCGGCTTCCTCGGCATGCTCAGGAAGTCCCGGCCCCGCCAGCCGGTCAACGGCGTGCTGGTCACCGTGTCGGTGGCGGACCTGCTGACCCGCGGTGCCGCGGAGCGCGCGCAGCATGCAGCCACCGTGCGCCAGCGCGTGCAGGAGCTGCACCAGGACCTGGGCATCCGCTTCCCGATCTACCTGCTGGTCACCAAGTGCGACCTGCTGGCCGGGTTCATGGACTACTTCGCCACGCTCGACAAGGACCAGCGCGCCTCGCCCTGGGGCTTCACCTTCCCGCTCGATCCGGCCGCGCTGCGCGGCGAGTCCGCCCCGCTGTCGCGCTTCGGCCCCGAGTTCGACGCGCTGCACCAGCGCCTGAACGACGGCCTCGTCGACCGCCTGCAGGCAGACCGCGATGCGCAGCGCCGCGCCCGCATCTACGGCTTCCCCGGGCAGTTCGCCGGGCTGCGCGGCATGTTGCAGGAGTTCGTGGAAACGGTGTTCTCGCCCTCGCCCTACGAAGCCAACCCCCTGCTGCGCGGCGTGTACTTCGTGAGCGGCACGCAGGAAGGCACGCCCATCGACCGCGTGCTCGGCGCCGTGGCCCGTGCCTACCGGCTCGAGCGGGCGATCGTGGCGCCCAACCAGTCCAGCGGCAAGAGCTACTTCCTGAACCGGCTGCTCGGCGAAGTGGTGTTCGCCGAGAGCGGCATTGCCGGCACCAACCTCAAGTGGGAGCGCCGCCGCACCGCGATCGCGCTGGCCGGCTATGCGGCCGTGGGCCTGCTCACGGTGGGCACCGTCGTCGCCTGGAGCACCAGCTACATCAACAACCGGCGCTACATCAGCGAGGTGTCCGGGCGCGTCGAGGAAGTGCGCAAGCTCGTGCAGGCCACCCCCAACCGGGCCTCGCCCGAGCTGCAGCCCATCGTGCCGGCGCTCGACGCCACCCGCACGCTCGCCATCACCGGCCGCAACAGCGACGAGGTGCCCTGGTCGCTGGGCTTCGGGCTCTACCAGGGTCGCAAGCTCGATGGCGCGGCCCGCACCGCCTACGAACGCATGCTGGTCGACGCGGTGCTGCCGCGGCTGGCGCTGCGCATCGAGGAGCAGCTGCGCCAGGGCGGCGATGCGCCCGAGATGCAGTACGAGGCGCTCAAGGCCTACCTGATGCTGCACGACCCCGACCACTTCGACGCCGAGTCGCTCAAGACTTACGTCGAAGCCGACTGGGATGCGCAGTTCGGCCGCGAGCTGGCCCTCGAAGACCGCGAGCAGTTGTCGCGCCACCTCGACGCCCTGCTGGCGCAGGGCGCAGCCGTGTCGCCGCTGCCGGAAGACAAGGCCCTGGTCGAGCAGCACCGCACCCGCCTGGCCACGCTGACGCTGCCGCAGCGCATCTACAACCGCATGCGGCACCAGGGGCTGGGCGGCGAGTTCCCCGAGTTCACCGTGGTGCGCGCCGCCGGCAACAACGCGGCGCTGGTGTTCACGCGGCGCAGCGGCGCACCGCTCACCAAGGGCGTGCCGGGCTTGTTCTCGTACGACGGCTATCACCGCGGGTTCCAGCGCGAGGTGCCGCGCGTGTCGCAGCAGCTGGCCGACGAGCAGGGGTGGGTGCTGGGCATCAGCGACCCGGCCAAGAACGCGGCGGCGGTGGTGCGCGGCAACGACCCGCTGGTGGACGACGTGCGGCGCATCTACCTCACCGAGTACGCCACCACCTGGGAAGCCTTCATCGCCGACGTGCGCCTGCTGCCGATGACCAGCCTGGCCCAATCGGTGCAGATGGCACGGCTGCTGTCGGGCGCCGACACGCCGCTGGTCCCGCTCATGAAGGCCATGTCCCGCGAGACGACCCTGCTGGCCGGCGACGGCAGCGTGGTCGGCACCGCCGAAAAGAAGGCCGGCGAGGTGCTGGGCAAGTCGCGCGAGGCGCTGGCCGGCCTGCTGAGCAAGAAGCCGGCGGCGGCCGGCCCGCGCATCGAGAGCATCGTCGACGACCGCTTCGCCGGGCTGCGCCAGTTCGTCTACAAGCCCGAAGGCGGCAAGGCGCCGATGGACGACACCGTGGCCCTGATCGGTGAAGTGCACGTGCTGCTCAACGCTGTGGACACCGCCATCAAGGGCGGCTCCGCGCCGCCGCCCTCGCCGCTGCCCAACCGGGTGAAGGCGGAAGCGGCGCGCATGCCCGAGCCGGTGCGCTCCCTGCTCGACAACCTCTCGTCGAGCAGCGCGCAGGTTTCGCAGATGCTGGTGCGTCAGAACCTCGGGCAGGAAGTGAAGTCGCAGGTCGGCGAGTTCTGCCAGCAGGCCGTGGCCGGACGCTACCCGTTGAACCGGGCCTCCAGGCGCGACGTGACGCAGGCCGACTTCGCCATGCTGTTCGCCCCCGGCGGCAAGATCGACCAGCTGTTCCAGCAGAAGCTTGCGCAGTACGTGGACACCACCACCCGGCCCTGGAGCTTCCGCGTCGTGGAAGGCACCCCGCTGGGCACCGACCGCGGGCAGCTGCCGCAGTTCCAGCGGGCGCAGGCCATCCGCGAGACCTTCTTCCCCGGCGGCAACACGCCCTCGCTGCGGCTGGACTTCAAGCCGCTCGAGATGGACAGCACCCTCACGCAGTTCATCCTCGACGTGGACGGCCAGGTGGTGCGTTACGCCCATGGCCCGCAGATCCCCGCCAGCGTGCAATGGCCCGGCCCGCGCGGCAGCCAGCAGGTGCGGGTGCAGGTGAGTCCGCCCAGCGCCAACGGCCAGCCCTCGGGCATCGTCGAAGACGGCCCCTGGGCGCTGTTCCGCCTGTTCGACCGTGTGCGCATCGACCCCACCGGCGCACCCGAGCGCTTCCGCGCCACCTTCGACGTGGGTGGCCGCAAAGCCGTGTTCGAGGTCACCACCAGCAGCGTGCGCAACCCGTTCCGCCTGCCCGACCTCTACGAGTTCGCATGCCCGTCGGGCCTCTGACCAGCCCCCTCGCGCTCGCTCGACACATGCTCACCGGCACCTCCACGACCGACACGCGCGACGCGCCCGGCTGGTACGGCAAGCTCTCTTCGCTGGGCGACTTCGCGCAGCGCCGCCTGCCGCCGGCATGGATCAGTGCGTGCGACACCTGGTTGTCGCGCGCGATGCAGGGCAGCCAGACGCAGCTCGGCGCGCACTGGCTCGACGTGTACCTCACCGCACCGGTGCTGCGCTTCGCGTGGGCGCCCGGTGTGGTCGACGGGCAGTGGTGGTTCGGCGTGCTGATGCCCAGCTGCGACAACGTGGGCCGCTACTTCCCGCTCGTGGTGGCGCATCCGCGCAGCCGCCCGCCCGCCGATCGCATCGCGCTCGACCACCTCGAGCTCTGGTACGACAACCTCGCGCAGGCCGCGATGCAGACCTTGGGTGAAAGCGCCTCCGTGGAAGCGTTCGAGGAGGCGCTGCACCAATCGCCGCCATGGCCCACGCCCGGCCCCGTTGCGGCATCCAACGCCCAGGGCCCGCAATACCTCCAGCGCTACCGGCTGGCACCGGCCGCCTCGCTCGCGCAGTGGCTGCACACGCTGGCCGCCACCGACCTGCAGGCGCGCCTGGCGGGTTGCACCTTGTGGTGGCGCCGTGCCGAAGACGGCAACGGCGACTCGGTGAGCGTGTTGCGGGGCTTGCCGGAGGCGGGGGGATTCGTCGAATTGCTGGGGAGCCGGACATGACGCTCAAGTTCCGCGCAGCCGACGGCCAGGTGCGCGAGTTCCGCAGCGCCGAAGAGGCGTACCGCGAGATCCTCGCCCACGTGAGCGGCGGCTTCCACACCTTCTTCGTGCACGTCAGGCGCGACATCATCCCCATCCTGCAGGAATGGGTCAGCGCCCAGGGCGGCGACGACCCCAACGCCTGGCGTGTGCGCAAGGAACTCGGCCAGCAGCGCCACATCCTCGAGTTCGGGGACTACACCAACATGGCCCGCGCGGTGATGGGCGAGTTCCTCGCGCGCGAGTCCCTCGACGGCACCGAGACCCGCCTGGCCCGCGCCACCGTGCAGTCTCGCTACATCGCCACCCACCTCGCCGCGCTGCTCGACAAGGTGCGCATGAAGATCACCCACCCGGCAGCGCCCAAGGTGCTGGCCCCGCTGCTCGACGAAAAGGTGGTGCACAAGCTGCCCTACCAGCCGCTGTACAAGAAGGCCGGCGCCAGCATCGCCAGGGTGCTGAAGCAGCCCGACGCCTACTACTTCGAAGACCGCGTCGTCACGCTGCACGACGTGACCGAGTTCCTGAAGAAGAACCTGAAGCCGGCGGTGGAAGTGCCGCGCGACAAGAGCACGGGCACCTATTTCCGCATCAACGATCTCGGCGTGCCGGAGTACAGGCGCCGGCCCATCGACGGCACCGAAGACTTTCGCTACAAGCCCGGGGCCGACGAGCCCGAGCGCTACACCCTGAAGGAAAACAGCGGCTACGTCATGGCCGCGCGCGTGCAGGGCATCCCCATCTGGGCGGGCCCGTCGTTCACCACCGGCCGCCTGATGCGCATGGCCGAATGGGCCGGCGCCACCGCACAGGAATACGAAGCGCTCGCCTGGGCCATCTTCGCCTTCTGGAACCAGTGCTACCCCACGTCGTCGACCTGGGTGCACCGGTTCCACGAGGTGATGGACATGGCCGCCAACTGGGGCGTGCCGCTCACGCCGTTTTCCTACCCGGGCGACATCCCGCCCAATGCCGGGACGCTGCGGTCGAGGCTTTGATCGCCGCCAATTCACCGCGGCAGCGCGTTCCGTTGCAGCGGTAAGTGTTTGTCATGCGCCCCTGCGCAGCGCAGGCGCCGGCGAGAACATGCGGGCTTCTTCGCAGCAAGCGAACAGGGAGTTCTCATGCACACGCAGCTGTTGCGCAGGCGGGCTGGCCATGCGGCCCTCGGCGTGGCCTTCGCGGCCTTCCTCGGCGGAGCCTGGGCCCAGGCCCAGCCGCCCGTCACCGACTGGACGAGCCTCATGTTGCCGGCCCCCGCCGGCATCGTCCGATGGAGCGCCAGCGGAATGAACAACCTCGGCCAGGTCATCGGCGTCGGCTTCACGCAGTACGGTCCCCCCGAGACTGCGCCGGTGTTCTACGACGGCATCATGTCGCGCACGCTGCCGACGCCTGCCGACACACGGAGCACCCAGGCGGTGGCCATCAACGACGCCGGGCAGATCCTCGTGGAAAACCGCGCGGTGGAAGAAGGCCCACCCTATGCCAGCGGATCGCGCTCGTCCATCACGCTTCACAGCGGCGGCGTGATGACCGAGATCATGCCGGCGGGCATGCGCGATGCGAAGGCGGTGGACCTCAACAACCGCGGCGAGGTGCTGATGAGCGGCAACATGAGCAACGGCTACGTGAGCGCCGTGACGGGCCCGTCCGGCACGCGCTACCTGGCGGCCACCGGCATCGAGGCGCTCGACCTCAACAACAACGGCGTGGTGCTCTATCGCAACGGCTTCTCGCAAGACAGCCCGCCCCATCTCGATGACCACGGCACGGTGACCCGCCTGGGGCCTGCGGACCGCACAGTCCACGTGTGGCGCCTGAGCGACCGGGACGACGTCTGGGGCACGATGGACGGCATACTCGCAGGCGTGATCAGCAGCTTCGTCGGCGGTGTCGCCACGCCGCTGCCGGGCAGCCCGCTCGGCTCCGTCGGCGATGTCAACGACCGCGGTGATGTCCTGATGAAACTCTGGGACCACCCCCGCACCGCCTTCCTCTATCGAGACGGCGTGTTGACCGATCTCGGTGTGGGCATCGCGGGGCTGACGGCTGTCCACGGCGTGTCCGTCAACAACGCCGGCCAAGTGCTTTTCACGGGCGAGCTCGACTGGGGCGCGCGCCGTTATCTGTATTTCTGGGACAACGGCACGGTCACCAACCTGACCGAGGTGCTGTACCGCGAGGCAGGGGGCGCGGCCGCACTCTACGGGATCGGCGGCGTCTGGCTCAACGATGCCGGGCAGGTGCTTTTCAGCAGCGCTGGCGCAGAACTGGGGCCGCTGCTGCTCTCGCCGGTACCCGAGCCGGGCATGCTGGGACTCACGCTCGCCGGCCTGTTCGCGCTGTTCTGCACGAGACGCAGGAGTGCAGGCCCTGCCGCTGCCGCACGGCCTTGCTGACGGCGGCACTCATGGTGGCGCCTGGGTCGCCGCCGTGGTCGTCCAGCGCAGCCGCAGCAGCGCCCCGATGCGCTCCAGCAGTTCGTCGGCGTTGACCGGCTTGGTGAGGAAGGCATCCGCCCCGGCATCCAGGCTGGCGGCGCGGTCGCTGGACTGTGCGCTGGCCGAGATGGCAATGATGGGCACCGCGGCCACCCGCGGCGTCCTGCGCAGCCGCCGGGTGGCTTCCAGGCCGTCGAGCACCGGCATCACGTTGTCCATGAGCACCAGGTCGATCGGCAGCCGCCGGGCCTGCTGCAGTGCCTGCTCACCGTCGCAGGCCTCGTGAAGTTCGAAGCCGAGCGGCGCGAGCAGGTCGATCAGCATCCTGCGGTTGGCCGGCACGTCGTCGACCACCAGCAGGTGCCTGCGCGTGCCCTCGTAGCCGGTGGCCTGCGACACCGCGGCCGGCACGGCCTTCGGCGGCGCCGCCGCTGCCGCCTGTGGGTATGCCGGCGTGCGGATGGGCAGGTCGAACCAGAAATGGCTGCCTTTGCCGGTGTCGCTGATCAGGTGGATCTCGCTGCCCATGCGGTGCAGCAGCTCTCGGCAGATGGCCAGCCCGAGGCCCGTGCCCTGCGGGCGGTACTCGGCGTCGCCGGCCTGCTCGAACGGCCGGAACAGGCGCTGCTGGTCCTGCAGCGAGATGCCCGTGCCGCTGTCGATGACTTCCATGCGCACGTGCCGGGCGTCGTGCCGCCCGACCACCAGCAGCACCTGCCCGTGGCTCGTGAACTTCACCGCGTTGTCCAGCAGGTTCAGCAGCACCTGGCGCAAGCGCTTCTCGTCGGCGAACAAGGCCGTCGGCAGGTCGGAGGCGGCCCGGCATTCGAAATGCAGGCCCTTCTGCTGCACACGCACCTGCATCACGTCGGAGATCATGCGCAGCAGGGGTTGCAGCGCGATCTCGCTGGGCAGCAGCTCCAGGCGCCCGGCTTCGATCTTGGCCAGGTCCAGCACGTCGTTGATGAGCGTGAGCAGGTGCTCGCCGCTCTGGTGGATGGTGCCGGCACGCCCGCGCTGCGCCGGGGTCAGCGTGCCGTCGCGCTCCAGGATCTGCGCGAAGCCGAGGATCGAGTTCAGCGGCGTGCGCAGTTCATGGCTCATGTTGGCCAGGAAGGCGCTCTTGGCATGGCTGGCCACCTCGGCGCGTTCCTTGGCCTGCTCGAGCTCCATCGTGCGGGCGCGCACCAGCGCCTCGAGCTGGTCGCGGTGGCGGCGCAGCTCTTCTTGCGCGAGGCGGCGCTCCGTCACGTCGGCGCCGAACGATTCGATGTACAGCGGCTGGCCATCGTCACCGCGCACCACCCGCATGCTGGCCGACACCCACAGCGGCCGGCCGTCGCGATGCCGCAGGTTCAGCTCGTAGCCCTGCAGCGCGCCCCGCTCGAGCAGGCGCTGCAGGAACCGGTCACGTTCCTCGGGATGCACGTACAGCTGCTGGCGAATGCTCTTCACCGAATCCACCAGCTCCTCGGGCGACCGGTAGCCCAGCATGGCGGCGGCGGCCGGGTTGGCCGACAGCAGGCGGCCGTCGAGCGAGGCGCGCCAGATCGCCTCCACCGCATTGGCATAGATGCCTCGGTAGTCGGCCTCGCTGCGCCGCGACTCCTCCAGCGACTGCTGCAGCTTGCCCGTCATGGCATTGAAGCGCTGCGCCAGCTCGCCGATCTCGTCGCGCGACTCGATGCGCACGCGCCGCGACAGGTCGCCTTCGGCCACCTGCTGCGCCGCGCGGGTGAGCTCGGCCACCGGCCCGGCGATGCTGCGGGCCACCATGGCCGCGATCGACGCCGCCACCAGCACCAGCAGCACGCCGATGACGGAAAGCTGCACGACGATGGCCGCAATGGTCTGCTTCTGCCGTTCCATGGTCTGCTGCAGCAGGGCCTGCGTCTGCAGGCCGAGCGCCTGCTGCGCGTCCTTGGCGCCCTTCAGTGCGTCGTACAGCGCGAGCAGCCGCTCGTTGCGCTCGCGCGTGCTGCCGACGCCCCGGTCGCCATTGGCCAGGCGCAGCACCTCGGCCGACAGCACCGCCAACGCGCGCTCCAGGGGCGCGCGGCTCTCGTGCGCGTCCAGCCGGTCGGCGGCCCCCCGCAGGTGCTGCAGCGCCCGCTCCATCGCGTCGCGCTGCTCCGGGCCGCCCACGATGGCGAAGCGCTCCACGTCGGCTTCCAGCACCGACAGCGCCACCGCCACCTCCTGCAGCCGCGCCAGGCGGGTGCCGTTGGGCGCCACCTGGTCGGCCGCCGCCCGCACCTGGCCCAGCTGGTAGAGGCCGCCACCCATGACCAGCAGCACCAGCGCCAGCACGACGGCAAAGCCGCAGAGGATCTTGCGCTGCACCGACGCGGCCACCAGGGCGGGCATCTTCATCGTCAGGCGCCCCGGTGGACGATGCCGGCGTTCTTCAGCAAGGCCGGGCTGAAGGCCACGCCCAGGCGGTCGGCCAGCGCGAGGTTGAGTCCCAGCACGGCCTTGCGGTTCTCGACCAGCGGGAACTCCGCCGGCCTGGCGCCGCGCAGGATCTTCAGCGCCACGTCGGCGGCATATTCGCCCTGCTCTTCCGGCAGCTTGCCCATGGTGAGCAGCACCAGCGGCGTCATGTAGCCGTCCACATAGCCGGTGGGAATGCGCGTGTTCTCGAGGATGAAGGCCCGCGCCGCGTCCCCGTCCCATCCGGCGATGCCGGCGTAGTTGCCGGTGATGAGCATGTGCGCCTGGCGCTGCAGCTCGACATAGGCGCGCCTGAACTCGTCGAAGCTGCGCACCAGCCGCGAGGCCATGCGGCCGTCGAAGAAGCGCCGGTTGTAGGTGGCCACCACCTTGGCCTGCGTCTGCGTGTCGCCGCTCAGGTAGGCCACCCGGTCGCCGCGCGCGTACTCGCGCATCGCCCGCACCAGCGGCCCCACCAGGTCCACCTCGAGCATGCCGGTGATGGTGGGCGTCGGGAAGCCGTAGGCCGACGCGTCCCAGTTGATGCCGGCAAACACCACCGGCAGCGACGTCTCCTTGACGAAGGGGACGACGAAGTAGCGGGCCGCGTTGTCGTCGGTGGCGATCACCACGTCGGGCCGGAAGCGGTCGAGCTCGGCCTTGGCGCGTTCGCCCGCCTGCCGTGCATGCGCCTCGTCGGCGTTGCGCGCGGTGTCCATGCGGACGATGCGCAGCTCGACGCCGCTGCCCGACAAGGTGGCCGCGATGCCGCGGCCGATGCCGTCGTTCCAGGGATTGCCCTCGTGGTAGGAATCCACCCACAGCACGCGCTTGCCGGCCAGGCCCGGCGCCGCGGCGGACACCGCCACGGCCATGCCCAGGTGCCCCAGCACCAGCAGCGCGCCTCGCCGAGTCGTCGAACAGGCAGTCATTGCATGCCTCCTCTCGCGTGCTGCGCCTCGCCAACGAAGCGAGGCGGCGACGGCTCCCTGCGCCGTATCTTGCTCCCGATCGGGGCGCCGCGAACAGGTCGTTTCCCTCATGTGGGCGGCTGCTACCCTCGCCGCCATGGATTCCCTCATCGCCGCCGCAGCGCGGGCCCTCGCTGCGGGTGACACGCTCGGCGCGCTCAAGCGGGTGGCGCTGCGCCACGACCCGCCGGCGCTGGCGCTGCGCGGCATCGCGATGGCTCGACTGGGCGAGCTGGTGCGCGCCCGCGAGCTGTTGCGGTGCGCCGCACGCGGCTTCGGCATCCACGAGGAGCTGGCGCGTGCCCGGTGCGTGGTCGCCGAGGCCGAGGTGGCGCTGGCCATGCGCGACCTCGGGCAGGCGACGCGGGCGCTCGCCGCCGCGGCCGCGGCGCTCGAGGCGCGGGGCGACCGGGCCAACGCGTTGCAGGCGCGGCTCATCGTGGCGCGCCGGCTGCTGCTGCTCGGGCGGCTCGACGAAGCGTCGGAGGCACTGGCGCTGCTCGATACCCGGGGCGGCCCGCCGGCCTTGCACGCGGTGGCCGAGCTGGCTGCCGCCGAGCTGGCGTTGAGGTCGCTGAACGTCGATGCGGCGCAGGCCTCGCTTGCGCGAGCCCGCGCGGCCGCCGGGCGTGCCGGCCTGCCGGCGCTGGTGGCAGAAGTGGCCGAGGCGCACGCCGCCCTCGAACACCCGGCCGCCCGGCGCCTTGCGAACGGCGGTGAAGAGTCGCTGCGCCTGTCGCAAGTGGCGACGCTGCGGGCCTCGGGTGCCCTGGTGATCGATGGCTGCCGGCATGGGCTGGGGGCCGGCCCCGCCTGGCTGCCGCTGGCTCGCCGCCCGATCCTTTTCGCGCTGGCCCGCGCGCTCGCCGAGGCTTGGCCGGCCGATGCGAGCCGCGAAGCACTGATCGCGCTGGCCTTTCGCACCCGCCACCCGGACGAAACCCATCGCGCGCGCCTGCGGGTCGAGATCGGCCGCCTGCGCCGGCTGGTCGCCGGGCTGGCCGGCATCGACGCGACCGCCCGGGGTTTCGCGTTGCGGCCGCATGACAAGCGCAGCGTGGTCGTGCTCGCGCCGCCGGTCGACGGCGAACAGGCCTCGCTGCTGGCGCTGCTGGCTGACGGCGCAGCCTGGTCCACCTCGGCGCTGGCGCTGGCACTCGGCGACAGCCAGCGCACCGTGCAGCGCGCGCTCGCCGAACTGGAAGCCGCCGGCCGCGTGCGGTCGGTGGGCCGGGCGCGGGCGCAGCGCTGGCTGGCAAAGCCGCTGGCCGGATTCACGACGATCTTGTTACTCCCCGCTGCGCTGCCGCCTGACTAGAGTTCTTTCCAACGGCGCAGCCCCGGGTGCCGGCAAACGAGGAAGGAACCCAGATGAACCGCAAGACCAGCAGCACCCCGACGAACGAAGCGCCGGTCCGCCCGGCCGAGATCGTGCGCGAGTACGGCCCCTTCAACGACGCGCAGCGCGTGCACGGCGTCACCCACGACGGGCAGCGCGTGTGGGCGGCCACCGGCGCGCAGCTCGTCGCCTTCGACCCCGCCAGCGGCGAGACCACCCGCACCCTCGAACATGCCTGCGATGCCGGCACCGCCTTCGACGGCCGCCACCTCTACCAGATCGCCGAGGCGCGCATCGACAAGATCGACCCGGCCACCGGTGCGGTGCTGGCCTCCATTCCCGCGCCGGGGCATGGCGCCGACTCGGGCCTCGCCTGGGCCGAAGGCAGCCTGTGGGTTGGCCAGTACCGCGACCGCAAGATCCACCAGATCGACCCCGACACCGGCCGCGTGCTGCGCACCGTCGAGTCGAACCGTTTCGTCACCGGCGTGACCTGGGTCGACGGCGAGCTGTGGCACGGCACCTGGGAAGGCGACGAAAGCGAGCTGCGCCACGTCGACCCCGCCGACGGCGCCGTGCTCGAGCGGCTGGCCATGCCCCAAGGCGTGGGCGTGAGCGGGCTCGAGTCCGACGGCGCCGGGCTCTTCTATTGCGGCGGCGGCCCGAGCGGCAAGGTCCGCGCCGTGCGGCGCCCGCGCGCCGCTTCCTGACCTCGCTTTCACCAACCCGCCCCCCTCACAGGAGCACAGCATGAACACCGCCACGACGGCGCTCGAGCGCCCCGCCACCCCCACCCGTGAACACCGCGTCGTTTCGCGCGAGCGCTGGCTCGCCGAGCGCCAGGCGCTGCTGGCGCGCGAGAAGGAGCTCACGCGCCTGGGCGACCAGCTCGCCCGCGAGCGTCGCGCACTGCCATGGGTGCGCATCGACAAGCCCTACGTCTTCGACACTCTGCAAGGTCAGCGCACGCTGGCCGAACTGTTCGAGGGCCGCCGCCAGCTGCTCGTGCAGCACTTCATGTTCGCCCCCGGCTGGGAGCAAGGCTGCAAGAGCTGTTCCTTCATGGCCGACCACCATGAAGGCGCCCGCCTGCACCTGGCCCAGCGCGACGTGACGCTGCTGGTGGTCTCGCGCGCACCGCTGGCCGACATCGAGCGCTTCCGCCGCCGCATGGGCTGGCAGTTCCCGTGGGTGTCCTCGCACGGCAGCGACTTCAACCACGACTTCGGCGTGCACTTCACCCCCGACGAAATGGCACGCGGCGAGGTCGCCTACAACTACACCGTGCAGCCCTTCCCGCTCGAGGAGGCACCCGGCATCAGCGTGTTCTGGCGCGACGACGACGGCACGGTGTTCCACACCTACTCGCGCTACGGCCGCGGTGTCGAAGTGATGATGGGCACCTACCACCTGCTCGACCTCACGCCCAAGGGCCGCGACGAAGACGCGATGGCCTACGGCATGGAGTGGGTGCGCCACCACGACCGCTACGAACAGCCGGCCACCGCCCGGACGGCGGCAGCAGCGGGGGCGTGCTGCTCCACGGCGCACGCCTGAACGCTGCATTCAAGGCCGCCGCGATGGACAGCCTCTGGCCCTGGGTCGCCGTGGCCGCACTCGGCGCGCTGCACGGCGTCAACCCGGCCGGAGGCTGGCCTGTGGCCGCGGTCCACGGCGCGCGCGCGGGCAGCGTCGCCGGGGCACTGCGCGCCCTGTGGCCCATTGCCGCGGGCCACCTGATTTCAGTGGCACTCGTGGCCGGCACGCCGGCACTCGGCCTCGGCCTGCCGCGCACACTGCTGCAGTGGCTGGCGGGCGCACTGCTGCTCGTGCTCCTGGTCGTTCATTGGAGGCGACGCGTGCGAACCGGAAGTCACGCACCGGTGCCCGGGGCCGGCGTCGCGCTCTGGTCGTTCATCGTTTCCACCTCGCACGGCGCCGGACTGATGCTGGTGCCCGCGCTGGTTCCGCTGTGCCTCGGCGATGCACCGGCACGCGAGATCACCGCAGGCGGTTCTCTGGCCATGGGACTGGCGGTGGTGGGCGTGCACATGGCGGCGATGCTCGTCGCAACGGCGGGGGCGGCGGCGCTTGCCTGCCTCGTGCTCGGCCGAGCGCACGCACTTCGTCGCTATCACCACCATTGCCGCGCCTTTATTGCCCGGCCGATATCGCGCTCCTAGACTGCGTCGCACGTTTCATCGCACAACCCACGCAGCCAGAGGAGAAGCTCATGTCCGCCGAACCGAAATGCCCGTTCTCGGGCGACAAGAACAAGCCCGCGCCCTCGCGCGCCCGGGGCAACCGCGACTGGTGGCCCAACGCACTGAACCTCTCCATCCTGCACCAGCATTCGCCGCAGTCCAACCCGATGGGCGCGGCGTTCGACTATGCCGAGGCGTTCAAGAGCCTCGACCTCGATGCGGTCGTGAAGGACCTCCATGCCCTGATGACCGACTCGCAGGACTGGTGGCCCGCCGACTTCGGCCACTACGGCCCGCTGTTCGTGCGCATGGCCTGGCACTCGGCAGGCACCTACCGCACCGCGGACGGCCGCGGCGGCGGCGGCAATGGCTCGCAGCGTTTCGCGCCGCTGAACAGCTGGCCCGACAACGGCAACCTCGACAAGGCGCGCAGGCTGCTGTGGCCGATCAAGCAGAAGTACGGCCGCAAGCTCTCGTGGGCCGACCTGATGATCCTCGCGGGCAACGTCGCGCTCGAGTCGATGGGCTTCAAGACCTTCGGCTTCGGCGGCGGCCGCCCCGACATCTGGGAACCCGAGGCCGAGATCAACTGGGGCGGCGAGAGCGCCTGGCTCGCCGACGAGCGCTACAGCGGCGAGCGTGAACTCGCCCATCCGCTGGCCGCCGTGCAGATGGGCCTGATCTACGTGAACCCCGAAGGCCCGAACGGCAACCCCGACCCGCTGGCCGCGGCGCGCGACATCCGCGACACCTTCGCCCGCATGGCGATGGACGACGAAGAGACGGTGGCGCTCATCGCCGGCGGCCACACCTTCGGCAAGACCCACGGCGCCGGCGAGGTGTCGCACGTGGGCGTCGAGCCCGAGGGCGCCGACATCGTGGAACAGGGGCTGGGCTGGACGAGCAAGTTCGAATCCGGGGTGGGCGCCCATGCGATCACCAGCGGCCTCGAGGTCACCTGGACCACCACGCCCACGAAGTGGAGCAACAACTTCTTCGAAAACCTGTTCGGCTACGAATGGGAACTCACGAAGAGCCCGGCCGGGGCGCACCAGTGGGTGGCCAAGGGGGGTGCCGACATCATCCCCGACGCGCACGACCCCTCGAAGCGCCGCCCCCCGACGATGCTGACGACCGACCTGTCGCTGCGCTTCGACCCGGCCTACGAAAAGATCTCGCGCCGCTTCATGGAGAACCCCGACCAGTTCGCCGATGCGTTCGCCCGGGCCTGGTTCAAGCTGACCCACCGCGACATGGGGCCGCGTGCCCGCTACCTCGGCTCGCTCGTGCCCAAGGAAGAGCTCATCTGGCAGGACCCGGTGCCCGCCGTGGACCACCCGCTGGTCGACGCGCAGGACATCGCGGCGCTGAAGGCCAAGGTGCTGGCCAGCGGCCTGTCGGTCTCGCAGCTGGTGAGCACGGCCTGGGCCTCGGCCTCGACCTTCCGCGGCGGCGACAAGCGCGGCGGCGCCAACGGCGCGCGCATCCGCCTCGCGCCGCAGAAGGAGTGGGACGTCAACCAGCCGGCCGAGCTGTCGAGGGTGCTGGCGAAGCTGGAAGCGATCCAGAAGGAATTCAACGCCGCGCAGTCCGGCGGCAAGAAGATCTCGCTGGCCGACCTGATCGTGCTGGCCGGCGGCGCAGCCATCGAGGCGGCGGCCGGCAAGGCCGGCCAGCCCGTGCAGGTGCCGTTCACGCCGGGCCGCACCGATGCCACCCAGGACCAGACCGATGCCGAATCGTTCGCGCCGCTGGAGCCGAAGGCCGACGGGTTCCGCAACTACCTGCGCCAAGGTCTCGAAGGCGCGGCCGCCGAGCTGATGCTCGACAAGGCGCACCTGCTCACGCTTTCGGCGCCCGAGATGACGGTGCTGGTCGGCGGACTGCGCGTGCTGGGGGCGAACCACGGCAAGTCCGCGCATGGCGTCTTCACCCACCGGCCCGAGACGCTCACCAACGACTTCTTCGTGAACCTCCTGGACATGCGCACGAAGTGGCAGCGCTCGGCCGCCGACGAGAACGTGCTGGAAGGCCGCGACCGGACCACCGGCGAGCCGAAGTGGACCGGCACCGTGGTCGACCTCATCTTCGGGTCGAACTCGCAGCTGCGCGCGCTGGCCGAGGTCTATGCCAGCAGCGATGCGCAGCCGGCCTTCGTGCGCGACTTCGTGGCCGCCTGGGTCAAGGTGATGAACCTCGACCGCTTCGACCTGCCGCGCCGGTGAGGCGGGGGCCGGCGCTTCAAGGCTGCGCCGTGCCCGGCGCAGCCTGTGCCGGCGGTGCGGCGTCCGCCAGCTCCACGTCGATGTCCTTGTAGCTGGCCACGTCGCGGCCGCGGCGGCTGGCAGGGACGAAGCCGGTCGCCTGGAACATCTCGCGCAGGCGCTCCACGACAGGCGCGTCCTGCTCGGCCGCGAAGAGCGCATCGACCTGCGTCACCGAACCGTCTGCCGAGATGAACAGGCGCAGGCGGATCGGCAGCCCGCTCGGCGCAATGCCGTCGAGCATCGCCGGATCCGGGCTCGAGCGCGGAAGCGCTGGTCGATCGACCTCCGTGGCGGCGTAGTACCTGGGGCCGGTCGCCGGCTCCTCCTCCGCCGAGGCGACCTGCTGTACGTGCTGCACGTGCTGCGCATCATGCTGCCGTGCCGGGGGTTCAGCGCGGTTCGCAGGTGCTGGTGCCGGCGTCCGTGGCCGACCGGCGTCCGCCGGCTGCATCCGCACCTGCAGCGCCGGGGTGCTGCCCGCATGCAGCGCCTGCCGCGCCGGTGCCGCCATGCCTGCCCAGAGCGCGGCATGGCCGGCCAGGGCCAGGCACAGCGAGCCCCACATCGCCGGGCGCATGGCCATCGCGTGCGTGCCTCTCGTCAGTCCGCCGTGAGCACTTCGCGCCAGCTCAGGCGCCGCAGGCCGGAGGCTGCATTGAAGTTGCCCTTCAGGCCCGAGACGTCGCCCTTGCTGCCGCCCGCGATGAGGCGGACCTTGCCGCCCACGTTCTTGAACACGATGTCGGTCGCCGTGCCCTTCACCGCGTTCGTGGATGCGGCAAGGCTGCCGTCGGCGTTCTGCAGCACCGATCTGCCGGTCGCCATGTTCACGGCGATGGCGCGGCTGGTGCCAGAGGGGTCGCAGGCGTCGCCGCTGGGCAGGTTGACGGCCACCGCCACGATGCCGTTGAGGTACACCGGATGCACCGTCACCCGTTCGGTCACGTTGGAGGTGGCCGAGCGCCCGAAGTCGTGGTACCAGCCCATCGAGGCTTTCGGCGCGCTGCCGATGCCCTGCTCGAGCTGGGTGTTGGGCTCGAGTTCGCCGGCCTCGCTGCGGGTGATGGGGAAGTCGGCCTCGCTCGGCAGGGTCGCGTTCGTGTGGAAGGCCGTCTTGGTGCCGTCGATGATGGCGTACAGGCTCTGCACCTGGCTGTTCGCGATGTCCGAGTCGGCCAGCAGGCGGCCGGTGCCGACGAAGACATAGCGCTTCTTCGAGTCCGGCTCGATGGCGATGCGCACCGCCGTGGTCACGGGCTGGGGCATGCCGCTCGGGTCTGTGAGCTTGGCCAGCTTGACCGGCGCATCGTAGGTGGAGCCGGTCGTAGTGAGGTCGTAGCGCCACACGTTGCCCTGCAGGTCCCCGACATACAGCGCATCGGCGGTGTAGTCGGTTTCGTCAGGAACGAAGGCGGTCACGTGGTCCATGTTGATGGGCTCGCTCGAGCTGCCCTCGGGCGTGGCCACCGCCTCCAGCAGCTTGCCCGTCTTGGGGTTGAGGAAGAACACGTAGCCCTTGCCGTCGCTGTTGTTGTAGCCCGACGCGACGGCCACCACCCAGCCGTACTTGCGGGTCTTGAAGACCTGGGCATCGCCCCAGCTGTAGCCCATGCGCTCGTCGGTGAACTCCCACAGCACCTTCTCGGCCACGGCCCTTTCGGTGGTCCACTGGGCCGGCTTGGTCACGTCGATCGCGAAGTAGCCCTTGCCGCCCTTGCCCAGCCCGCCGATCAGCACGCTGCGCCAGTCACCCGACGACTTGCTGCCGCCGGTGCGACTGAAGTCGATGTCGTAGACCTGCGGGCTGGCGTCGACGAAGTAGCGGTGCGTGTAGTCCGGGTTGCCCAGGGCGGCCAGGCCCGACGTCGCCGCCGTCTTGGCCGTGCCATAGGTGAAGCTCGGGACGTAGGCGAACAGCTCGTCGCCGCCGGCGGCTGCGGAGTCCGTGCCGTCGAATGCGTGCAGCATGCCGTCGTTGGCCCCGACATACAGCACCGTCTTGCGTGAGGCGTTCTCGCGCTTGAACTTGCTGTAGCCGGGATTGCTGATGTCGAAGTAGCGGGCGGAGGGCGCACCGACGGCCAGGACCTTCGAATTCACGATGTCGCCCAGCAGGTGCGTGCGGCTGCGGTAGACGCCGCCATCCTGGCTGGCCTCGCGGGTGCGGTCACCGCGCAGGTAGTTCAGGAAGTTGGCCGCAGACTGCTTCTCGTCCGCGACGCCCGGGACCTTCGAGAACGAGGCGTAGTGCGTGCGTTCGTGGAGGGCGCTCGCCCCCATGCTCTCGGCGGTGAACGGCAGGGCCTCGCCGTTCTTCGTGCAGCAGGTGACGATCTTGCGCAGCGCGGGCTTGGTGTCCTCGAGCTTGGCGGCGGCACTCCACTGCTTGCGCAGGTTGGGCGTGCCGTCGTCTCCGAAAATCACCGAAAAGCCCGTCACGTCGCCGGTCCAGGTCTGCGGGTCGTAGCCGGCCGCGAAGCTGGTACCGCTCATGTCCTCGTTCGGCGAGGCGGTGACGAATGCGGTGCTGGTGGCCTGGGCGAGCTCGGACGACATCTTCGCAAAGGCGCGGCTCAGCCCTTCGCGCATGCGCTCCGGCCGGTTGGCCGGAAAGTAGTTGTCCGGCCGCTTGTCGGAGCCGGTCTTGCCATCGGTGCTGTACTTCAGCGAGTTGGTGCCGATGGGGAGCATGTCCGAGTTCGTGTGCCAGAGCTCGTCGGACAGCGTCTTCGAATCGTTCGCCTTCGAATAGGGCTCGAAGCCGCTGGGCACCGTGAACCCGCCGTACTTGGTGGCCAGCCAGTACTGGTTCTTGTGCTTGTAGACCTGGTTCTCCAGCACGTCCATCCAGTAGGTGTTCACCGTCTGAGGGCCGGCGACGTCCTTGCGGATGTCGTTGGTGTGGGCGTCGTAGGCCAGGCCGGCGACGTAGTAGGTGTGGCACTGGTTGAAGTTGCCGGCGCAGTTTGTGCCGCTGCTGTCGCCGTAGATCCCGCCCAGCGCACCATCGCTCAGGCCTTCGAGCCTGCCCACCATGTCTGTTGCGGCCTTCACGTTCACCGAAGTGTCCCCCGAGATTTCTGCAGGCATGGGCTGCGGCTCGACGGCGCTGATCAGCGCGCTGCCCGGCAGGTTGGCGTCACGGTGGGTGTTGACGTCGCCGATGCCGAGCACGAAGTTCTTCTGGCAGGCGTAGAGGATCGGGTCGTCCCACTTCCTGATGGCCGGGAAGCCGTCGAGCCACTGCGACGCGGTGGCCGAGGTACCGGCGCCTCGCAGGTCGGTATAGGCGCCGACGTTGCCGAGGTTCTTGAAGTAGCGCAAGGCGGTGTTGTAGAGCTCGCTCACCGGGTCCTTCGACTTGTAGGACTTGGCCTCGTAGCCGAACTTGTTGAGGTAGTTCATCACGCCGCTGTTGGCGATGCTGACGGTCCAGCCGTCCTCGGCCGCATGACCCGCGGTGGCCGATGCATCCGCACTGTCGGGGTTGGTGAGCATCACCCCGGTGGTGCCGCTCCATTCGGCCGCGCCATTGGTCACGCCGGCCGAGCCCGGCACCGGCCTGCTGGGTCCGATGAACTTCATGCGCGCACGCATCACGCCGCCGTCGCGCTGCTGCCTGTCGTCGCCGCTGTGGTTGTAGTAGCCGAAGGCCGAGTAGCGCAGCTTGTCGGCGTACTGCTGCATGAGCCCCTCGGGCTTGTAGTTGGCGCCGTACTGCACGCAGTTGCTCTCGAGGCCGACCTTCGCGTCGCACACCTTCACGCTGATGTAGAGCTCATAGGTGGTCGAGTCCTTGGCGAACCTGTCGTCCTTGGCATGGACGTGCGAACTCTGGTCGGTGTAGGCCACCACGCCGTCCATCTTGCCGGTGCCGGTGATGTACATGCGGGTGCCGAGGTTGCGGATGCGCGTGGTGGCCGAATTCCAGGTGAACGGCGTGGCGCCCCTGATGTCGTCGGTCGCCGTCTTGTCCGGAATCACCGACGCCGCGTCCCGCGCGGCATAGGTCTTGGTCAGGATGGTGCTGTTGACGGTGTCGGTGCTGCGGTAGCCGCCGGTGAGCACCCAGCGGAACGCATCGAGCGTCTGCATCGACGCCCAGTTCAGGTAGTTGCCGCTCCACAGCGGCGAACTCGCCGAGCTGGAGCAGGCGTGTCTGCTGGCCAGCCCCTGGGGCTTGAAATAGCTGTTGGCGGGGACCGACTTGTCGTAGACGTAGCTGTAGCACTTCTCCGGGTCGAAGTAGCCCAGGAAGGTGCTCTGCGCCGAATACACCGTGGTGCTCGGGTAGGCCGGTGTGGTGGCCGTGGGCCACTCGACGGACAGTGCCAAGGCCAGGTTGCCCGGCACCATGGTCGCCGAGAACAGCGGCTGGTCGGCCAGGTCGATGTTGACGGCGCCTGCGACCGGCAGCTCAATGGCGGCCACCGTCAGGGCGGCCAGGAAAGCGGCTTTCGTTTTCATCGAACGACCGTGGTTTGTATGAAGACTTGCGTGTTGCGCGGCCCGCGCGCGCGCACGCTGATGCGGTAGACGGGGCGCACCTGCGCCTTGACCTGCCGGAAGCGGGTGTCATGCGCCTCGTCGGTCTTGCCGGTCACCGTGGCGCAGGCCGCGGGGGTCATTTCGCCTGCACTCAGGCATTGCCTGTCGATCACGTAGCGCACCGTCACGCCGGTGTCGGCGTCGGAGATGTCGCCGGCGCGCAAGCCGGCCGCCTCGAACAACGCATCGTCCAGCAGCACCAGCGGAATGCCCTGGTCGCCGGAAGGCAGCCGCGACGACGAGTAGTTGTGGGTCGGCGAGTTCGCGTTGCGGGTGGCTTCGGCGGCCAGGTCGCCGTTGGACAGCAGCTTCACCGCGGCCTGCACGCCGCGCTCGGCCTCGTTCTTGAGGTCCCGCTTGAAGGCGAGATTGCCGGCCTGCAGCATCGACGTGTCGAGCGAACGCACCAGCGCCACCGCCGAGATGAGCAGGATCGTGAGGGCGATGAGCACGATGATCAGCGCCACCCCTGACTGAGGGCGTCGTGCGGCGCTCGCGTGAGCGCTCATGGAAGGGGCGCCCTGTCGCGCCGCGTGTGTTGCCGCATTCATTTGAGGAGCGTGTTGCGCACCGGGATGGTGGTTTCGAAGGTGCGGTAGCGGTAGCGCTTCTCGTCGTCGGTTTCCAGCTTGCGTTCGTAATGGAGCGAGCTGTCGAGGTCGGCGAACAGCGTGGGAATGCCTTGCGAGACGGCTTCCTTCTCGGGCAGCGACGTGCGCATGATCAGCCCCACCCGCACCGCGCGGATCTGCTTGAGCAGACCCGTCGCGGTGGGCGAGCCGTCCATCAGCGTGGCGAGCCCGTAGCCGCTGCCTTCATCGGGAGCCACCCACCGGTCGATCACGAGGTCGCCGTTCGTGTCCACCCCGTACAGCGCATGCATCTCGAACACGCCGTCGGCGATGGGGGCCAATGGGCTTGCCGTGGTCTGCAGCAGGTCGTAGCTGTAGAGGGTGTTGTGTTCGCCCACGCCGATGACCTGGAACGCCGGCGCACCGGCGGCAGCGTTGCCCAGCGGCAAGGCGAGGGCACTGCCCTCGCGATACGTCTTGGCGGCAGTGCCGTTGACCTCGCCGGCATTGAAGGGGCCACCGAGCACCAGCGACTTGGACGCGCCGACCGCGGCGTTGGTCCCCACCTGTTGCACCAGGCAATCCACCGGACCACCGGTCGCCTCCGATGGCTGCTCGTCGACCAGCAGCAACAGGTCGCCGGGCACGACGCCCATCGTGTTGTCGAGCGGGAGTTCGCCGCCTTCCACCTTGCCGGAAAACTTCACCGGCACCGAAGCGAGACCCGACGTGCTGGCCATCACGATGAGCACGTCGGAAGCCTTGTCGCTCACGGCAGCTTTCGTCTGCCCATGGCCGATCAGCACCGGCGCCAGCCTGAAGGTGTTGGCGGTGCCCGTGTTCACGGCTGCAAACGGGGCCGGCAGCGGCTGCGTGCGGGGCAGCACGACGCTGTTGCCCTTGGCAGCCAGCAGTTTGCAGCCCAGCGCATAGTCGGCCGCCTCGGCCAGGCCGGAGCCGGCACCGCGCACCAGCTTGTCGAGCAGGTAGAGCGTGTAGTTGCCGGTCTGGTTGATGTCGTTTCCGGCGGTCGTGGTGCGCTTGCGTCCTTCGGACTGGGCCATGACGGTGAAGACCGCCAGCGCCAGCACCATCGACAGCACCACACCGACCATCAGCTCGACCAGCGTCATGCCGCGCTGATTCGCGCGGGCCTTTCCACCCAGGCGCCTCATGGCTGCACCACCTTCGTGACGTACGAGCTGGCCGGATCGGACGGCAGCTTGGCCGGCGACCGCCAGGTGATGCGTATGGTGACCACCCCTTCACCGTCGGGTTCGCTCACCTCGCCCTCGGCGTTGGGCAGCCCGCCGGCGGCCGTGTCCGCCAGCCGACGCTGCCATGCGACGACGACGCCCTGGCTCACTCCCGTCGTGCCGGCCGCCCACATCTGCGACACCAGTTCGTTGGCGAGCAAGGTGGCGCGCGTGCGGTCTTCGGCATCGATGGACAGCTGCGTCGCGCGCGCCTGCAGTCCCACCATGCCCAGCACGCCGATCGAGAAGATCACCAGCGACACCAGCACTTCGATCAGGCTCATGCCCTGCTGGGCGACACGCCGCCGCGTCGAGCGCAGCGCTTGCAGATCAGCAACCATCGGGCTTCCCATCGGTCAGTTTCTTGGCCGCATCGCACATGCGGATCTTTCCGCCCAGATAGGCCTGCACGAGCAGCTCGCGGTCCGCGCCCAGGGTGCTGATCCTGTAGACCACCGGCTCGATGGCCGAGGCCGGCGCGACGCAGTCTTCTCCCAGGCCGGTGGCGCCGTTGCTCACCAGCCGGCCCATGGAGTTGAAGCACAGCAGCGCCGGGCCGGTGACGGTGACGCCCGACTGGCGGGCGAACGTCTCCCCGACGATGAAGTCGTTCTCGTTCGCTGCCTCGCCGGCGGTCTGCGGCAGCACGCGCGCATACCAGTTGCTGCCGTTGCCCGCAGGCGCAGCGTCGAGGGCCGGCTGTGCATTGGTCAGCACGAAGCTGGTCTGGCGGCTGCGCCGCACTGCTTCGGTCTGGCTCATGCGCAGGCTGTTCTGCAGCGACTCGGCCACGCTGCGCACCCGCGCGCCGGCGATCCACGCCTGGAAGCTCGGGACGGCCGCCATCACCAGGAGGGCGAACACGGCCACCGTGATCATCAGTTCCACCAGCGAGAAGCCGGCCTGACGGGGGACGTTCACCGTCAGCATGTGCCGCCCTTCTTCGTGATCCAGCAGCCCAGGCCGCCGGAAGGCACCGTGCCCCAGCGGGAGGGCAGGCCCAGCGTGCGCTGGCGGCCCGCCTGGTCCACGGTGAAGACGAAGCCGCTGGCGCTGTCGCTGCCGCGCGCCGTGATGGTGTAGCCGGCGGCCGTGGGTGCTTCTTCACAGACCACCGAGAAGCTGCGCACCGTCTGCGTGGCGGCGCAGGGAGAGGTGATGGTGCCGCTGACGTTCGCGTAGGTGCGGTTGTCCTGGTAGTACTGCTCCATGCGGGCACGCGTGGAGCCCAGCAGGTTGGTTGCATCGACGAGCCGGCCGCGCAGCACGTAGTCGGCGTAGCTTGGATAGGCAATGCCCGCGAGGATGGCCATCACGGCCACGGCGATCATCAGTTCGATCAGCGTGAAGCCGCGTTCGGCGCCTCGGTGCGATCCGGCGGCCGGGTGCGCAGGGGCAAGGGCGGCTTCATGCCGCGGCTGATTCGAGCGGTCGTTGACGTTCTGCACGTGGGGGGCTTCCGATTGATGCGCGTCCCGATGACCCGGAAACGCGTTGTTTCGATGCTAGGAAGCCTGCCTCGGGCAGTCATGACGGACTTCTAACGGCCTCATGACGGCCGGCTGGCGCCGCCGCAGGATTTCACGGCCGGCGCGTCCGCCGCCACGCCGGCGGCGCGAACTCCGGTGCCGGGCTCAGGGCAGCGTCACGTCGCCCATGATCCGCGTCGTCGCACCCGGGTCACCCACCCACACCGCCACGGCGCTGAAGTTGTCCTGCTTCGGGTGGTCCTGCGCTTCGATGTGGCGCTGCATGGCGGTCAGCCACTCGTCGGGGCTGGAGGCGTCGCTCAACGTGTCGGCGATCACGGACTCCTCGAGGGAGTCCCACCAGCCATCGCTGCACAGCAGGAAGGCGTCGCCCTCTTCGATGGGCACCGGCTGCACCAGCGTGTGCGGCTCCACGGCGTCCTGGATGCCGAGCGCCGCGATCAGCTGGTTCTTTTTCGGGTGGTGCTGCGCCTGCCGGGCGGTGAGCAGGCCGGCGTCCACCATGCGCTGCACCACGCTGTCGTCGCTGGTCACGAGGTCGATCACGCCGTTGCGCAGGCGGTAGAGCCGCGAGTCGCCCACGTGGGACCACAGCGCGCGGTCGCTGGCGCCGTCGACCCACAGCACGACGATGGTGGAATGCATGCGGCTCGCACCGTCGCCGGGCAGCTGGCGGCGCTGCACTTCGGCATGGGCGGCGAGCACCGTGTGGTGCAGGTGCTCGGGAGAAAACTGCGGTTCCTCGCGGTGCATCACCTCCTCCACGCAGTCGACGGCGATCTGCGAGGCCTCGGCGCCATGCGCATGGCCGCCGGCGCCGTCGGCCAGCACGGCATACCAGCCGCTGCCCACGCGGCCGGCGCTCAGGTCGTCCTCGTTGTTCTCGCGCTTGCCGCGTTCGCTGCGTGTGGCGATGGCGATGTCGAGCATGATGACCGCCCCCTCCCTCCTCTGCCGCTCACGCCGGTGGCGAGGCCCGGCCCGCCTTTTCGCGCTGCAACCGTTCGAGCTGTTGTTCGTAGGCCGCCAGGAAAGCCTTGCCGAACAGCGTATGGAAGTCCTCCTGCGCCTCTTCGCGGATGGCGTCGAAATGCGTGAGATACAGCTCCCACAGCTTGGCCTTGCGGTTCATGGGCAGCAGGCTGTCGAGCACGCTCTTGCCCACCAGCTTGGCCTCGAGTTCGGTGGGCCGGAAGCGGCCGAGCACGCCCTCCAGCGCGGCACGCGTGCCGGCCATGGTGCCGATGGCGTGGCCCACCAGGTCGTTCATGGCGTCGGCCATGGCGGCCGGTCCGCTCATGAAGCCGCGCACCGGCGGCTGCAGCATCTGCTCCAGGGCCGACTGGGCATCGGGCGAAAACTTCAGCGGGTTGTTGTTGCGGGCCTGGATGATGGTGACCTGCGCGCGCAGTTCGTGCTTGGTGGCCGCGCGCACCGACACCAGCTGAAGCGTGCCCTCGACCGCCGTGCGCATGAGCGTGCCCATCACGCGCATCAGCTCGGGGTTGAGCCCCTGCGGCGGCTCGAAGCGCAGGCCGGCGCCTTCGCAGAAAGCCCGCCACAGCTCGTGCGTGTCGCCGCTCCAGGTTCCCGCCGGTGCGGAGACGGACACCGGCGGGGCGAGAGCAGGCGCTTCCTGCGGTGGCCGCGGCGGCACCTGTTGCGGCGAGGGCTTGGCAAACACCGCGGGCGGCGGCTCGGGCACGGGCGCCGGGGCCGGTGCAGCCAGCCAGTCGATGCCGGTGGGCAGCACCGGCGAAGCGCCCGGCGGCTCGGGCAGGGGCGCCGAACGCGCCGGCATGAAGCCGGGCGGCCGGAACGATCCGCGCAGCTCGGGCGTGTGGTCGGCTGCCGCCTGCGGCGCAGAAGGGGCCGACGGCGTGGATGCGCCGCCGAACAACGCAAGCGGATCGGTGGGCAGCACCGCGCCCCCGATCTGGTCGTGGGCAGCGGCATCGGCGCGCTTGCCCTGCGGCGGCGCATCGGCCAGGAAGTCGGCCAGGGGATCGCGCAGCTGGGGCGAAGCGGCACCGCCCAGGCCGAATGCCTCGTCGATCGACGCGGGCGCTGCACTGGGAATGAGGTCGTCGAACACACCGCCGCCCGCCGGTGAAGGCGGCGCAGGGGGCAGCACCGGCGCGTTGACGGAAGGATCGGCAAAGGGGTCGAAGTCGTCCGGCAGCCGGGGCGTGGCCTCGCGCCGGGGCGGCGGCGCCCAGGCCGCCGAGTCCGCCGGAATGCCGGCCGGCGTTCCGAAGCCCAGGTCCGCGAACGGGTCCGACGCAGGCGCCGGCGAGCCTCTTGCCGCCTGCCGCTGCTGAACGGCAGCCGCCTGGGCCGCAGCCACCGGCAGCGGCGAGCTCAAGGGTGCCGGTGTGCCCAGCAGGTCCGCGAACGGGTTGCTGCTCGACAGCGGTGCTCCGAGCTCGGCAAACGGGCTGCCCGCGGCGACCGGCATGCGCGGCGTGCTGCCGCTGCCATGGACCGGTGCGGCCCCGCGTTGCGGCGGCGGGGTGTGCGCATCGACCACGGCTCGCCCGCGGGTGATGGTGGAGGCTTCGCTGTCCTGGTCGCGCTCTTCGATGACTTCGAGCAGGTAGCCGCCGATGCGCACCTGGTCGCTGTGCGAAAGCGGCGTGGTCTCGCCCTGCGACAACGGCTGCCCGCGCACGATGATGGGGTTGGCGCTGCCGACGTTCTTGATGAGGTAGCCGCCCTCGCCGCCGATGCTGATCTGGGCCTGCTGGCGCGAGATGTGGCGCTCGGGGTCGGGCAGCGCCATGGTGTTGTGATCGGACCGCCCGATGGTGCCGCCCTTCGCATCGAAATGCGCGGTGATCGGCTGGGTCAACGGCTGATCGTTGAGCGATACCGCGCGCAGGGTCAGGGTCATGGTGTTGGTCCGGCAACGTTATCCGGTAGCGCAACCATGGTGGTCTGCGTCGCAGGCGCCTTCAATGACCGAAAGTCATTTGGCGCACGCCGCCATGGCCTCAGTGGCTGGGTGCGAGCTGCCGTTGCTGCCGCCAGGCCGGCGCGGCGATGGGGAACAGCGGCGTGCCAGGGCGGGCCAGACACAAGTGCCGCGCGGCCACGGCACGCTGGCGCTGGAAGCCCTCGCGCAACACACGCGTGCAGTGCTCGACACCCGGCACCGCGCCCATGAACAAGCGCCGATCCGCGGGCAGTTGGCCGGCGTGGGCCTGCCACCACTTTTGCACCAGATCGCGGTCCGGCCATGGCAGGCTTTCGTCTTCGTCGAGCGCCACGTTGTCGTCTTCGGGGTCGTCGTTCGGGCCGTTCGACACACCCTCGGGCGCCGCCCTGCGTTCGAGGTCCAGTGCTGCGAGGTCGGCCCCCGTGACGAGTGAAAACGACTCGCCGGCCACGCGGGCCAGCGTGTCGTCGGCCATCAGGTCGATGAGCCATGGCACGTACTGCACGTCGCCCAGCAGTCCGCAGGCCTGCACCAGCCGGCGCTTGAGTTCTGGCGAGGCCGGCGCTCCCTTGGCCATGTTGCGCACCAGCTGCCGCGCCTGCCCCAACTCGCTGGCCAGCAGCAGCAGCGAGGCCGCCTGTTGCGAACGCGGGCCGTTGCGCTGTGCAATGAGCGCCAGCACGCGCAGCGAGGCATCGCGGTCACCCAGCAGGCAGGCCGCCCAGGCGGCGCGGAACACGAGGTATTCGTCTTCGCCGGCCAGCAAGACGAGGGCGTGCTCCAGCAGATCGGTACGGCCCAGCTCGGCCGCGGCCCGCAGGGCGCTGTGGCGCAATGACGGGTCGGCATCACGCAAGGCCGCGGTGAGCGCGGGGCCCGGGTCCGCCTGGTGCAGGCGGCACGCCGTGAGGCCGACTTCGCGCCGCAGCGCATCGGGCGCGCCCAGCAGCGCGCGTGCGATGCCTTGCAGCTGCTGCGCAGACACCCACCCGAAGGCAGACACGAGGCCGCGCTTGGCGTCGGGCAGCTCGGCCGCGATGGCGAGCAGCCGGTCGAGCGCGTGGTTGTCGCGCTCCTCGATGGCACGCACGGTGGAGGCAAACACTTCGCCGGCGCCCGGGTTGGCCAGCGCGGCGGTGCAGCACTGCGTGCCGTAGGCCCCGGCCACCGCGAGACCGTCGAGGTGTGCGGCAATGCGATCGTCGAGCCGGCGCAACTGGTGCAGCTTCACGTGCGGCGCGCGCACCAGCACCGAGCGCACGTGGCGCAGCATGGCGCTTTCTTCTGCGTGCTGCTGCACCACCACGGCAATGGGCGGCCGCGAAAGCGCCTGCGTCGTCGAGGGCTGGGTCATGGGCCCATGCTGGTGGCACGCCGGCAGCGCAGCAATGAACGAAAGTCACCTGCCGCCCGTGCTGTCGTGCCGGCGCGGGCCGCTTGTGCACGATTCATCGTCCGATCAATAATCGTTTGCCCCTGAGGGGGCCGTTGAGCCCGACGTCATGCAGCGTGTCAACCTCGTCGGCCCGTCGAATGCGACGCTGCACCGAGTGCAGCCACATCCGTGATGCGAGAAGACAAACCCGCCAAGCTCATGACGAAGACGCGCATTGCCCTGCTCCTCACCGCCGCCGGCCTGTTGGCGGCTTGCGAAACCAAGGCCCCGGCGCCTCCCCAGCCGCCCGTGGCCAGCGAACAAGGCGGGCCCGCCGCCAGCCCCGACCCCACCCCCACCACCGCACCGGTGCCCAGCGGGCCGGTTTCGGCCGCGGCACAGCAGCAGGCGCAGAAGCAGGCCCAGGCCGCCGTGGGCCTGCTCGAAGCGGGCCACGAAGAGCAGGCCAGGGCCGAGCTGCAGCAGGCGCTCAACACCGACCCGAACAACAAGCTGGCGCAGAACCTGATGCGCCAGATCACCGCCGACCCCATCGCCACGCTCGGCCGCGAGTCCTTCCCGTACCAGGTGCGGCCGAACGACACGCTGTCGGGCATTGCCGGGCGCTACCTCGGCGACATCTATTCCTTCTACATCCTGGCTCGCTACAACGGCATCCTGGTGCCGCGTCAGGTGGCTGGCGGCCAGACCATCCGCATCCCCGGCAAGCCGCGGCCCGAAGTGAGGCCCCCGCCGGTGCCTGCACCGCCGCCGGCCGCCCCCACGCCACCACCGCCTCCCCCTGCGCCCGCGCCGCCGCCGGCCCCCACGCCGCCCCCGGAGCCGACGCCCGGTGAAAAGGCCATGCGTGCCGGCGAGGCCGCCGAAAAGGCCGGCGACCTGGACCGCGCCTATGGCGAGTACCGCCGCGCCGCCGGTCTCGATCAGCCGGCGGCAAACGCCAAGGTGGAGCAGGTGCGCAAGTCACTGGTGTCGCGCCACACCCTGCGCGCGCGCAGCGCCTTTGCCAAGCAGGACCTCGACGTCGCCATCGGGGCCTGGGACCGCGTGCTGGAGCTCGACCCGAACAACGGCACGGCCCGGCTGGAGCGCCAGAAGGCAGTGGAGCTGCGCGAGCGCCTCAAGGGCCTGAAGTAGCTCGCCCCGCCTCTTCAGGCCAGGCCCGAAGCCGAGGCGGGCAATTCGAGCGTGTGCTGCGTGCGCCGCACCTTGGCATGCAGGTAGCGCATGTTGTCCGAGCCGGCGAACACGCCGGTCGGCAACTGGGCTGCCACCTCGATGCCTGCAGCGGTGAGTTGCGCACGCTTGTCGGGGTTGTTCGACAGCAGGGTGATGCGCCGCGCGTTCAAGGCCACCAGCATGTGGGCTGCCACGCGGTAGTCACGCTGGTCTTCGCCGAAGCCGAGCATGCGATTGGCTTCGAAGGTGTCCAGCCCCTCGTCCTGCAGCCGGTAGGCGTCGAGCTTGGCGAACAGGCCGATGCCGCGCCCTTCCTGCCGCAGGTAGAGCAGATAGCCGCCCTGCTCGTGCAGGCGCCGCATGGCTTCGCGCAGCTGCGGGCCGCAGTCGCAGCGAGCCGAGCCGAACACGTCGCCGGTGAGGCATTCGGAATGCAGGCGCACCAGGGGCGCGGCCTGCTCCTGCGATTGGCCGAAGCGCAGCGCAAGGTGTTCGCGGCCGTCGGCCAGGCCATCGAAGGTGATGAAGCTCGCCTTGACGGTGCGGCCGTCGTCCAGCGCGACCGGGACTTCGACGGTGGTGCGCACGCGTACGCCGGCCTGTGCATCGGCGGCGGAAGCGGGCTCCCTGAGGAACGGGACTGCAGACATCCGGTGATCTCTTCCTGTCTTGGAATGAGCGGATGTTGCCTGGCACGGCCGGCCTCTGAAATGAAGGTCTTTGATGCCGGCCTTCAAAAAAATCCACCATCGCGGCGCCGCATGGCCGCGCGACGGTCGTGCACTGCCCGCTCAGCGCGGATCCGGCGTGGCCGGGCGAGGCGCGGCCGTGGCACCCGCCGGCCTGGCTGCCGACGCAGCGCCGGCGCCGCCGCCGGCCCTGAGCTCCTTCAGCAGCGCGACCGCGCGGGCGTGCGTGGCATCGAGGCGCATGCACCTCTCGAGCGCCGCGATGGCCGCGGCCTTGTCGCGCGGCGCGAGCTTCTCGCCCTTCTGGTAGTACACCTCGGCCAGCAGCAGGCGTGCGCCGTCGTCGCGCCGGTCTGAGGCGAGGTGGCGTTCGAGCAGCTGGATCGCCGTGTCGAGCTCGCCTTGCGTGGCCAGCATGGTGGCGTGCTCGAGGTCGTTGCGGTCGGCGGCGGCAGGTTGCAGCCGCCGCGGCGCGGCAGCCACTTCGCCGTCCTGCGCGGCGCGTCGCGTGAGCGTGACACGCGACGGCTTGCCCAGGTAGTAGCGCTTGTTGCGGTCGCGCTCGATGCTGCGCAGCGCCTCGGCGGCCTGTGTGTTCTCCGGCTGCACCGCCAGCATCGAAAGGTAGTGCAGCGTCGCGTTGTCGAGTTCGCCGCGTCTTTGCGCGGCGGCCGCCCGCTGCATGCGTTCACCGGCAGCGGCTTCGGCCTGCTTGCGCACGTCGGCCAGGCGTTCGCGGTATTCGGCGCTCTCCGGCCGCAGCACGGTGAGCACTTCCCAGGCCACGGCCGCATCGGCCAGCCGGCCTTGCCTGGCCAGGCTGCCGGCGCGTTCGCGCTGGCGCTGCTCGAACGCCGGCGCGGGTGCCTGGCTCACCACGGCCTGCGATGCGGGTTCGTCCTGCGGCTCACCCGCGGGCGCCGGCGGCAAGGGGCCGGAGGCGCAGCCGGCCAGCAGCGCACCTGCCAGCAGCGCGCCCCCCAGCAGCGGCCAGGCTCGCAGACCGGGCCGCGTTGGCCCGATGGGTGCCGCGGCGCTCGTCGTCATGGCAGGCTGAATCCCCGGCTGATCTGCAGCTTGGCCTTGAAGGCTTCGAGGTCGTGGTCGCCGAAGATCATGGTCCGCCGCAGCATCATGGGCTGCGAGAAGAATGCATTGCCGCCCGGGTTCACCGTGACGGCGAGCTGGTACTGGTTGCGCGCCAGCGCATCGAGCACCACCTCGTTGGCGTCGCCGTAGGGATAGGCGAAGTGGCGCACCTGCACCGGCAACCGGCGCTCCAGCAGCTCCCGCGGCGCGCGGGCCTCCGCATCGATGAGCTGGCGATAGCGTTCGTCGGTTTCGCCGGGCGTGCGCTCGATGAGGTTGCGGTGCGTCTTGGAGTGCGACTGGATGTCCACCAGCCCAGAAGCGGCGAGCTCCTGCATCTGCGGCCAGGTGAGTGCATCGCCGGCGCCGATGAAGTCGGTGTAGGCGAACAGCGTGGCCGGGAAGTTGTACTTGCGCAGCAGCGGCAGCGCATGCCGGTACACCGATTCGTAGCCGTCGTCGATGGTGATGACGACCGACCGCTTGGGCAGCGGCTGCCGGCCTTCGAGGTAGCCCACCAGCTGGGACAGTCGCACCACGTGGTAGTCGTTGCGCTTCAACCATTCGAGCTGGGCCGCGAAGTTGGCGGCCGACACGACCATCCTGTTGCTGCCGCCATTGCCGCCACCGAAGCGGTGGTAGCAGAGGATGGGCACGGTCTGGTACTGCTCGGCCGTGACGCCCGTCGGGTTGAGCGGCTTGAGCGGCACCACCAGCGGCTGCCCGGCTTCGGGCCTGGAGAGGTTGTTGAAGTCGCCGATGACCCAGTAGCGGTCTTCGCTGCCGAGGAAACGCGCCGCCACCGAACGCAACGTCTCATCGGGCTTGGGCACATAGATGACGAAGCGGTCGTTCCGGCCCAGCACTTCACCGGTGGCGGCAGGCGCGGCTGCCGGTGGCGAGGCGCGCGGCGCCGGGGCGTCACGCGGGCCTTCGGCCGGCGGGCTGCCGCAACCGGCCAGCAACGCACACGCCGCACACAGCGCGCACGCCACACGAAGCGCACACGGCGCGCGCACGGCCGCAGGCGATGCACGGGGCACGGCTGCGCGGTGCAGCCGGCCGCGGAATACGGCGTCGGCCATCTGCTGCGCCCTCCTCAGGTCGAAGGCTTGGAGGCGCTGCCTGTGCCGGGCGGCGCCGGGCGCCCGGCCGTCACGGGGCGGTGGGCAGGCGCGGTGGGTGGGTCGTTCAGGCGCGCGGGCGGCACCGGCGTGGGAGGCGAACTGCTGCCGGCGCCGGCGGCGCGGTCCTGCAGGGCCTGCGCCATCTGGTCGAAGGCGGCATACAGCAGGCCGAACTCGTCCTTGCGCTGCTCGCGGATGCGATGGTCGAAGCGGCCCTTGGCGATCTCGCCCATCGACTCGATGACCAGCTTGATCGGCTGGGCGAACCAGTTGGCCACGAAGTACATGGCCACGGCCACGGCGAGCACGGTCACCACCACCAGCACGGCCATCAGGCCCATCGACAGCCGGGCCACGTAGATGAGCGGCCGCTCAGGCAGGCCCAGGGCCACGCGGCCGACCTGCTTGTCCTGGAAGGTGATGGGTGCCTCGAACCCGAGCACGGTTTCGGCGCCGATCGTGTAGCGCGACATGGCGACCCCGTCGACGCGCTTGTTGGAGATGGCCTCGCCGGCCGGTGGCTTGTAGGGCTGCCCCAGCAGCGTGCCGTTGCTGGCCGCACGCACGATGCCTCCGCGATCGATCACGGTCACGCTTTCGAAGTCGCGCGTCTTCATGATCTCCTGCACCGCCACCTCGACCGTGACCCAGTCCTCGCCCAGCGCGGCCACCGCGTTCTGCGCGGCGATGAAACGCGCCAGCGCGGCGCCGTTGTCGGTGACCTGGTTGACCATTGCGGCGTACTGCCGCTGGTGGATCACGCCGGCCGCCAGCGCCATGACGCCGGCGACGATGAGGGCCATCATCGTCGCCCACTTCACGCGCAGCGGCACGATGCGCGGCCGCTCCTTCTGCCGCGCCGCCTCGTCGAGTTCGCCCAGCACCCGCGTGAGCGCATCCGAAAGCTCCTTGCCCGTCTGGAAGCGCCGGTCGGGCGACTTGGCCAGGCAGCGCTCGACCACGCGCCGCAGGGCGGAGGGCACGTCGGGCCGGAGCTTCTCGATGGGCGGCGGGTCTTCCTTGGCGATCTTCATCGCCAGCGCCACCAGGCTGTCGCCGAGGAACGGCCGCTGGCCGGTGAGCATCTGGTACAGCACGATGCCGACCGAGAAGAGGTCGGAGCGGCCATCGAGCTTGTCGCCTTGCGTCTGCTCGGGAGACATGTACTGCGGCGTGCCCAGCACGTCGCCGACGCGGGTGCGCTGCTCGGAGCTGGTGGACTCCATGTGCGCGATGCCGAAGTCGGTGACCTTGATGGTCTGCGTGCCCTTCAGCCGCACGATGTTGCCGGGCTTGATGTCGCGGTGGACGATGCCGTGCGCATGCGCATAGTCGAGCGCGCGGGCGAGCTGGACGCCCATGACCACCACGTCGCGCACCGGCAGCGGCTTGCCGCTTTCCATCACGTCGGACAGCGCGTCGCCGTCGAGCAGCTCCATGGCCATGTAGGGCCGGCCCTCGATCTCGCCGACGTCGTGCACGGTGACGATGTTGGGATGCGAAAGGCCGCCGGCGGCGCGCGCCTCGCGCAGGAAGCGCGCCCGGTACTCGCCGTCTTCGCACAGCGTGGCATGCAGGAACTTGATGGCCACGTCGCGGCCGATGCCGGGGTCGTGCGCCTTGAACACGGTGGCCATGCCGCCGCGCCCCAGGCGGTCCTGGATCACGTAGCGGCCCACCTGGCGCACCGTGAGCCCGCCCGCGCGGGCGCCCCCGGGCAGGGTTTCGCTGGAATGCCGGGCCGGCACCGGCGTCTGCGGCGCGGCGGCCTGGGGGCCGGTGGGGTTGAGCGGCTGGGTGATGGGGCCGCTGGTGCCAGGGCCGCTGCCGCCCGACGGGGCTGCCGGGGCCTGGGGCACTGCGCTCACCGGCACGATGCGGGTGACTTCGTCGTCGTCGTCGCGGCCGGCGGGTGGCACCGGCGTGGCAACACCGGCCGAGGCGCCGCCGGGAACCTTGGCGCCGGAACTTCCTGGTGGTTGTGACATTGCGTTGAGCCCTACTCCCTGGAAAAGCCAGGCACCGCCGAACCAGACCGGATGCTGTACGCGGCGCGAGGCCGGTGCAATGTCCGAAAGTCATGGGGAAACCACCTGCCGGCATATGAGCCGGGCGCCCCCGAAACGCGGGGAAACCCCCTAGAACATCAGGGCGGGAAAGGTCGAAGGTCATCGTGACAAACGCGCCGGTTGGAGTACCTTTTCATCGGGGCCGAAGCGAGACCATGACGACGACACCCGACGACAACGAACGAACCGTCAGCAAGGGTTTGGTGCCGAGTTCGGGGCGCAACAGGGCGCTCGACGGGCCGGCCAACGCCTTGCCGGCCGGCACGCGCCTGGCCGAGTTCGAGGTGCTCTCCGTGATCGGCGAGGGCGGCTTCGGCATCGTCTACCTGGCCTACGACCACTCGCTGAGCCGGCAGGTGGCCATCAAGGAATACATGCCGGCCGAGCTGGCCTCGCGCACGCAGGCGCTGACCGTCTCGGTGCGCTCGGAGCGCCATGCCGAAACCTTTGCGGCAGGCCTGCGCAGCTTCATCAACGAAGCGCGCCTGCTGGCGCAGTTCGACCACCCGTCGCTGCTGAAGGTCTATCGCTTCTGGGAAGCGCACGGCACCGCCTACATGGTGATGCCCTACTACGCCGGCGTCACGCTCGGGCGCACGCTCAAGCAGCGCAAGAGCCCGCCCGACGAAGCCTGGCTGCGCCACCTGCTGGAGCACCTGCTCAACGCGCTCGAGCAGATGCACGAGGCACGCTGCTACCACCGCGACATCTCGCCCGACAACATCCTCATCCAGCCCGACGGGCGCCCGCTGCTGCTCGACTTCGGCGCGGCGCGGCGCGTCATCGGCGACATGCAGCGGGCACTCACCGTCATCCTCAAGACCGGTTACGCGCCGGTCGAGCAGTACGGCGAAATGCCCGAGATGAAGCAGGGCGCGTGGACCGACCTGTACGCCCTGGGCTCGGTGATGCACTACGCCATCGCCGGACAGACGCCGCCGCCGGCTGTGCAGCGATTCCTCAGCGACAAGTACGTCCCGCTCGCGCAGCTGGCGGCGGCACGCTACAGCCAGGGTTTCCTGCAGGCGATCGACCGCTCGCTGGCCGTGCAGCCCCAGGACCGGCCGCAGAGCGCGGCCGAGATGCGGGTGCTGCTGGCGCTGCCGGAGCTGCCAGCCCGCACCACCGCGCCCGCCCCTGCCTCTGCCCCGCTGCCGCAGCAGGGCACGTCGCCGGCCGCGCCCGCCAAGTCGACACGCGAGCCGACGCTGGGCAACACCTCGCCGCCCCTGACCTCGCGGCGCGAGCCTTCGTTTGCCACTTCGGCGTTCACCACCATCGGCAGCGCGGGCGCCACCATCGCGGCGCCCCTCGACCTTTCGCTGGCCACCCACGCCCCTGCCACCGCGCAACCTGCCGCACCGTCACGGAACGACCATCGTGGCCGCCGCACGGTGGCACTGGCCGGCGCGGCCGTCGCCGCGACGGTGGCAGCCTCCGTCGGGCTGGTCTACCTGCTGGTCGAGTTCACCGCGTCGCCGCCCGAAAGCAGCGCCACGGTCCGCTATCGCACGCACGACGAAGACGGCGCGGCCTCGACCGCCTCCGTCGAGGCCGCTTCCGCACCGGTTGCACAGGCGCAGGACCAGGCCGGCGGGCTGACGGCCCCTGCCTCGAGCGGCACGCCTGAAACGCTCGGCGCCTCGGGCACCAGCACGGCCCCGCTCGACGACCCCGCGCCGTCCGACGTGGCGACACAGGCCGTGGCCACGCCAGCGCCGGCACCCGTGCCCACCGCGGAGCCACCACCGGTGGTAGCCCGGGTCACGCGCAGCGCGGTGGCCGATCGCCGTCCCACCGCCGCGACCACGGCGCGGGCGTCCCAGTCGCGCCGCTGCGTCGACATCATCCAGCGCGTTTCGCTCGGCGAGCCCCTCACCGCCGAAGAGAAGGACACCCTCAAACAGGAGTGCGGGCAATGAAAGCGAACCTTCTTCGTCAGCGTGCGGCCGCCATGCCGCGACCTGCCATCGCTCTGTGGGCCTCGCTGCTGCTCGTCGGCACCCTGCTCGCGGGCTGCGCCACGCCGCCCCCGCCCGTGGCCAGCACCGATGAAGTGGCCTTCGAGCAGGCCGTGGCACAAGCCACCGACAACCTGATGGCGCAGACCCAGAAGCTGCCGGCCTTCGTGGCCAAGCTCACCGGCACGCGCGCCGTCGTCATCGACCCCATGTTCGAGAGCCCTTCGGGCCAGCAGACCGCGCTGACCCGGCTGCTCGAAGAGCGCGTGACACAGCGCCTGCGAGGCAACCAGTTCGACGTGCTGCCCTTCCAGCCTGCCAGCCTGGGCAAGGCGCAATACCTGCTGACCGGCACGCTCACGCGTGTGCAGGCCGCGGCCAAGGCCGGCGCGCGCCCGCCGTTCCAGATCGACCTCGCACTCACCGACACCAAGAACGGCATGGTGGTGGCGCAATCGTCGTCACGCGCGCACGACGACAACCTCGACACCACGCCCACGCCCTACTACCGCGACAGCCCCATCCTCGTGAAAGACGGCGTGGTGGACGGCTACATCCGCACCAGCGCCACGCCGCCCGGCAAGCCGGCCGACCCGGCCTACTTTCAGCGCGTGACCACGGCGGCCACCATCAACGAAGCCACGCAGCTGTACAACGGCGACCGCTACCAGGAAGCGCTCGACCTGTACAAGAGCGTGCTCGCCACCCCCAGCGGCGAACAGATGCGCACGCTCAACGGCATCTACCTCACCTGCATGAAGCTCGGCAAGAACACGGAGGCCGAGCAGGCCTTCGGCAAGGTGGTGGCCTACGGCATTGCCAACAACAACCTGGGCGTCAAGTTCCTGTTCAAGCCCAACAGCACCGACTTCTGGCCCGACCCGAAGATCAGCGGCCCCTACCCCATCTGGCTGCGGACGATCGCGCGCTACAGCGCGAGCGAGAAGGTGTGCATGGACGTGGTAGGCCACACCAGCCGCACCGGGAGCGAGCCGTACAACGACAGGCTGTCGGCGCAGCGGGCGACGGTGATCCGTCAGAGGCTGACCACCGAGGCGCCGGAGTTGACGGCGCGCACGAAGGCGAGTGGCGTGGGGTTCCGGGAGAACATCATCGGGACGGGAACGGATGATGCGACGGATGCGTTGGATCGGCGGGTGGAGTTCAAGATCGTGGGGTGTGCCTGAGCTGCATATCCCGCGTCTATCAACTGGTGCGAGTCCCTTCTTGAACAGTCGAACCGGCGATGTCGTCATCGCCACAAGAGGCGATCCTGTCGGCGCAGGCCATCAAGAAGTATCTACCTTCCATGCTTTGACGCCTCATTTATTCCTGGCGCTCCAGCCAACCCGCCATAAACTGGTCCATGAATGCCCATGGGTCCTCGACCTCTCGCACCGGGTTCTTTTCGTTGTCGGCATCGAGCCAATAGCTGCGAACCGGATCAACGGACAGGTCAAAGCCCAGGCCTCGGCCGCCTTCGGACAAGACTTCCATCAACTCGCCGCCTTGCTCGTCGGAGATAGCGGTCCACTCCTCCATGGGTAGTGGACCGGCCTCACCCGACGACATATGCACTAGTCCGTCGTGCAGCGCGTACAGGGGGCTGAGATCCACGGGGAAACGGCTGGCGACCTCGGGCAATGGTCCACCCGGCAAGAAGCCCCGTCGCGCCGACCACCTTGTGCCTAGATCGAAGCAATACAGCAGCGAGAGCGGATATGTGTCGGTCTGCACGGCGACGAGCGCGACGGCATGTGCCGCGTAGGCGGTGCGCGTCCGCGGCATCACCTTCGCCAGGGATCGCCAGAGCGTGAGGATCTGTTCGGAGACCGTCACGGGTCCGGTCAGTGCATCGAGCCATGCCGGTGGGACGCCGACCTGCTTGGCGACTGCCAAGTCGAGCGGTGGCGTATGCACGACAACGTGGCCTTCGGCCGCCACGAACTTCAACAGTTCGTCGAGCTTCTTGGCGGTATCGGTTTTCTTGGCGATGGTGGCCTCCGACGTTACTTGAGCGGGCAATCCGCGTTGTTGATCCTGGTTTGGGTGTTCTGCTCAATCCGCTTTGTGCGCTTCTCCGACACGTCCAGCAGCGTCTGCGGATGAACGATCGGTGCCGGTGTGCGGTTCTCTACCCCTTTCCAGGCGGGCCAGATCTTGTTCTTCTTTGAGCTGTTGCACGATCGGCACAAGGGCACCATGTTGTCCTTGTGATTGGCAATCTTGCTCTGATCGTCTTTCGACAGGCAAGCGAATCCAGGCATATCCACAATATGGTCGAGCGGCAACATATGGTCCGGACTGAGTCTGGGAGGCGTGCGCGGGCACGTCGTGCACTTGTTGGGGCCTGGCGGCGGATTGACTTGGATCATTGCCGCTTCGTACTCAGGCGTCCTCCGCAACGCGTCTTTTTCCTCCGTTGTGAGCTTCTTGTTGTTGCAGGCAGCGGCACAGGGTTTTACCTTGGTGTCCGTCGATGGTCGCGCCCGCGCACAGTTTGGCCACGGCGCGAACTCATTCGCAGGGTTTGAGTGGTTGTGGGTCGTCACGTCAAGATGACGGACCACGTTCTCACCCTCAATCTTGACGTCCATAGACCAGGCGCTGAAGAAGACCTTGCCCGTGTTTGTGCTCGTCGCCATTCCTTTCTTTGGCGCACAACCTGCCTCATCGCCCGTGCTCTTCTTGAAGCAGCTCTTGTTCTTGAGCATCACTTCCTGGCCGGACACTTTCACCGACGTGCTGCCATCTGAGCAATCGGAATCCATGCTGGTGTTCGGATACGGAATTGGCACGCCTGCCGGTGTCGCCGGCGTCTGCGGGGGTGTAAAGCACACATCCGGAAATGCGCAGATGGATTTGCCGGGTCCGGCTTTGCACGACACCTCCATGCCGTTGGCGTAGACGTCGTCTGCCATCATGGTCCTCCATATTCCAAGACAGCCGCAGCGCGCTCGCCGTGGTCTGCGGAAAAGTGTGTGAGAACGCGGCGGCCAGGTGCGTACTCCCGTCTCGCAGCGTCGTCGGCAACCACGAGCGTCGCCACCCCCCCGAGTGCTCCCGTCTCTCCAATGCATTCGGCTGGATGCCAGAGTTCGTGCTCCGCTCGGCGTGCTCTTGCCAGCCGGCCGACCATCAACGAAGCCTCCTTGAAGTAGTAGTGTTCACCCGACACATCGGCAATTCGGTAGTCGATGTCGTGCAGCCCACAACTTGCTTCATTCAAGGCCATTCGAACCGCATCGGCTAGACCATCGCCGCGCAGAGGCAGGGTGGAATTCACGTGCGCTTTTTCAGTCGCGAACCCGAGGCCCGTGCACCGCAGCTCAGCCCGCGTGGTGGGCCGGCCTACAAGAAGCGCCCCAGCGCCTTCGCCGGGCAGAAATCCATTCGAATTGGCCTGTGTGAGCAAACGCTGTGCCGCATCGTACGCATCGAGGGTCTCTTCGCGCAGCAAACTGTCGACGCCTGCCACGACGGCGAAAGGTGCCGCACCAGCCTCGATCAACGCACGGCAACGAGCCAAGGCATGGGCAACTCCAACGCGCCCCAAAGCAATCACCTCGGACTGCGGCGAGAACTTGGTCTGCAGTTCCTCGCAGATGTCCGTTAACAGCGAATCGTCTAAACCAACCTCGCGTCCCTCACGTTCCGCTTCAGCAATGCACAGGAACAAAGGCGTGCGGGCCAGCAGTTCGCGATCCAGTCCCGCCGTGCACTCATCCAAAGCCTGGGCGGCGAGATGGATCAGCCTGTAGCGCCCTCGCCACGGAACTTCGAGCGGCACTTCGTGACCTACGATGCGCTCGGCAAGCCCATTCAGAAACGTCATTTCAATGGGATTGGACAGTTTGGCGCGAATCGCCGCACAACATGAAGGCGCGCAGAAGCCGACGCTGGTGACCATTCCCGTAGCTTTGATGGCGAGCGGGGTCGCCGTCATGTCATCCACTCGTATCGGCTTGAGCGCTTACTTCGCTCGCTGAGTTCTTCCATTTGTCGGCGTCCACCTACCGTCTTGATCAATCTCCTGCGATTGGCCGTCGAGTTCATGCGGGTTGAGCCTGCGGGTGCTGCACAGAAGCCACTGCGATCGAAATTGGGAACGCCGCCGCTTCGAGCTTCTGCCACCACTCGAGGCCCTTGCGACCAACCAGCACTTGCGCGATTTCGTGCATGCTCTTCTTCAATGGCCGCGCCAGACGCCAACTCACCGTGAAACGCCCCTGGTCCGGCTCGAAAGCGATGGTGTCCAACGTGCCGATTAGGTCCTCTCGCAAGCCGCGTTTAGGAAAAACATGGATCGGTGCTTCAAAATGGGGCAGCACAAACTGCCTCGGCCCGTCGGCAGTGAACCCGCACAGCATGACCTCCATCGGACCCTTCGGCAAAGGCATCTGCTGATCCTCCGGTGCTGCCTGGTAGTAGCGCTCGTCGAAATCCTTCGGCAGAAAGGGAAACACGTCGTCCAGCCATCGCTGGTCGTAGGTGCCGGCATAACGAGCGCGCTGTGGCCAACCGCGCCCGATCGGGCCCATCGCCATCGGCTTGTGCTTGTCACTCGGAAAGCTCACTGACTTGCCGATCTCCTCGGTGTTCGGCAGCGGTGTGCCGTCGACCCACGCGTTCTTCAGGTGCTTGTGCCACCCACGGCCCACGGGGTTGGGCAGGTAGGCGTCGTGCTCGCTTTCGTCCTGGCTATACCGGTCCGCACCACCAAACGCGGTGTCGTAAGACACCAGCTTCTCGGTGAACGGCTGGGGCGACGAGGCACTGATACCCGTGAGCCCTGCTTGCCACACACGATCGCCCACCACGTCGAACGCTTTCTCCATCGGCCCGACACGAATGCCCGCACGCAGTCGCGTGACCTCGCGTCCCTCAGGTGCACGCGCATGACCGACCAGCAGCACGTCGCACGCGTGCTTGCGCGGGGCGAAGTCGATCTCCAGAACCGGTGCACTGAAGCCCGGCTCGCCGGAGAAGGTGTCGGCCATCACCAGCGGCAACTGCTCGTCGTGCAGGCGCACCGGCTCGCCGTTCTTCGGCAGCACGAAGGTGCCCTTGATCACAACAACCAGCAGCTCGCGGCCGCTGGGCTCCAGCCCCATCGTGTAGCCGGCAACCATACGGGTGGCGTTGATGAGTTCCATGTGGCGCCCGTTCTTCAGTTCAGCTGAACCGAACCGCCCTTGATGCGGTTCACCCCCGTGGAACGGCTGAGCACGTAGGAACCTTCGATCAGCAGCTTGCCGGCTCGCGTGAGCGTGATGCTGGCCTTGCCGCAACGCAGGACGAGTTGTTCCCGCGCGCTCACCACCATGCGCTGGCCGTCACTTTCCACGGCCAGCGCCTGCTGCTGCTCGGCCGTGAGGCCGGCTTGGTTCAGCACGCCCATCACGATGGGCCGCTCGGGGTCACCGTGCTCGAATGCCAGCACGACCTGTCGACCGACATGTGCCCCGTGCAGGTCAAGCACCGAGCGAGCGCGCAGCGCACGCGTGCCCGTCGTCAGCGGGTGCACGACCAGCGGCGTGACACCGTCATCGGCTATTGCGACCAGCTCGCCCACCACGACTGATGGCAGCGCAGGGATTGCAGGCTGAGGCAGCTGAACTGGCACCTCAACCAGCTGCCGCAACAGATCAGCACCTTCTTCAATAGATTTTTCTGCAACTGCCGGCGTGAGTTGTTGTCTTCCGCTCATGGTGTGCCTCAGTTCTGCAAAACTTTCGAACCCTTGATCACCACGTCACTGCTCGCCTTCACATTGATCTTCCCCGAGCCGTCGATCGTGATGTCCTTGCCCTTGATGGTGATCGTTCCGTCCTTCTTCATCGTGATGCTGGCGCTGCCAGTGGTGATGGAAACGGAATCGCCGGCGCTGATCACGAGGTTCTTGCCGACGGTGAGCTTGTCGTCCTTGGTGATGCTGGTCGTGCGACCGCCACTGACGGTCAGGCTTTCATCCTTGGTCACCGACACGGTGCGCCCACCACTGATCGTCACGCTTTCATCCTTGGAGACGGACTCCGTGCGGCCCCCGCTGATGGTGATGCTCTCGTCCTTCGCCACCGTTTCGGTGCGGCCACCGTTGATCGAGATCGTCTCGTCTTTAGCAACCGTCTCGGTGCGCCCCCCGTTGATGGTGATGTTCTCGTCCTTCGCCACCGTCTCGGTCCGCCCACCGTTGATGGTGATGCTTTCGTCCTTCGCGACCGTCTCGGTCCGCCCACCGTCGATGGTGATGCTCTCGTCCTTGTCGACCTTCTCGGTGCGGCCGCCGTGGATGGTGATGCTCTCTTCCTTGTCGACCGTCTCCGTTCGCCCGCCATGGATGGTGATGGTCTCTTCCTTGTCGACCGTCTCCGTGCGGTTGGCGTGGATCGTGATGGTCTCGTTGTTGTCCACCGTCTCGGTGCGGTCGTGCTTGACGTGTGTGGTCTCGTCGTTGTCGATCGTCTTCTTGCGGTCGTGCCCGACCCAGTGCGTCTCGTCGTTCTCGACCTCGATGTCCTGGTTCTTCTCGGCGTGGAGCCACACCTGTTCCTCGCCCTTCTTGTCTTCGAAACGGAGCGCATTGGCGTTGGCGCCGCTACCGCCGGTGGTCGACCGCGTGAGCACGCCGCTTTGCGTCTTGTTGTCGGGCAGGCCCCACGGCGGCATCTGCTCGGCGTTGTAGACGCGGCCGGTGATGATGGGCTGGTCGGGGTCGCCTTCGAGGAAATCGACCACCACCTCCTGGCCGATGCGCGGGATCTGCATGAAGCCCCAGTTCTTGCCGGCCCAGGGCTGCGACACGCGCACCCAGCAGGAGCTGTTCTCGTCCTGCTTGCCCAGGCGGTCCCAGTGGAACTGCACTTTCACGCGGCCGTACTCGTCGGTGTAGATCTCGTCGCCCTTCGGCCCCACCACCACGGCCGTCTGCGGCCCCTGCACGATGGGCTTGGGCGTCAGGCGCTGCGAGCGGAAGGGCTCGCGGCTGGGCAGCGCGGTGAAGTTGCAGCGGAAGCTGGGCCCGGTGGACATCTGCGACTCGTACTCGTCGAACTCGAACTCGGTGCTCGTCGACACCACCAGGTACTCGCGGTTCTGGTCCTCGCGGGTCTGGCCCGTCAGCTTGAAGAGGCACCCGGCCGCGATGCCGCGCGCGTTGCCGGCGCCCATGGCGCGCTCGTGGCAGCACTGCAGCTCTTCGAGCCGCGTGCGAACGTAATGCTCGCCGTCGGCGTTGACGTTGTATTCACCGGGATAGTCATAGAACTCGCCCGCCGCTTCGGCATGCTCGCGCTTGCACTTGGTGGACACGCGCAGGTCGGTGCTCGGCTTGGTGAAGTCGTAGTCCTCGAGCATGTAGGCGCCGGTTTGGATCTCCCGGTCGAACAGCCAGTCGCCCACGTATTCCTGGTCGAGCCGCCCGCCGCGGTCGTGCGGTATGAAGGGCACGCTCGCATACCCGCCGAACGGCGAATGCGCGCTGGGGCCGTCGGCCAGCACCAGCGTGTGCTTGCCGTCCTTGTGCTCGAAGAAATAGTAGATGCCCTCCTGCTCCATCAGGCGGCTCACGAAGTTGAAGTCCGTCTCGCGGTACTGCACGCAGTAGTCCCACTCGCTGTAGCTGCCGGTCAGGCGGCTCTCGAAGGCGGCCGCGGGGTACTTGTCGAAGATCGCCTTCACGATGTCGGGCACCTTCTTCTTCTGGAAGATGCGGCAGTCGCTCGTGCGGGTGAGCAGCCACAGCCAGGGCCGCGCGGTGAAGCGGTAGCGGAAGTAGCGGCCGGTCACGCCCACGAGCCCGAACCGCGTCACATAGCCGTCGAAGCAGCGCGGCCCGCCGCCTTCGGCCAGCTCCAGCTTCACCGTGACGTTCTTGCCGAGGATCTCGTCGGGGTTGACGTCGTTCTTCTTCGAGAGCACCTCGACCTGGTACTCGAACAGGCGGCCCATCTCTTCGGTCGCGCTCATCGAGCGGAACAGCAGCACGTCGGCGCCCAGCGGCGTGGAGATCTCCATCACGCGTGGCATGGTCGGGTCCCTCCTTCGATGTGATGGGCTCGCGCCTGCATGCTCAAGCCTCCTTCGCGGCCAGCAGGGCCTTGAGCCTGTCCCAGTCGGCCCGGGCAGCGCTGGCGCCGCGGACCGCGCGCATCGCGCGGCCGATGGCCTTGCGCACCGTGCCCTGCCCGGCGCGCTCGCGGATCTGCGCTTCGATCCAGTCGATGTCGAAGCCTTGCCACTCGCCCGCCGGCACGTTGAGGTTGCCGGCCAGCAGAGGCTCCAGTTCATCGGTGAAGACGTGCTCCAGCTCATCGCGGCGCAGGCCGGTGCCGGTCACCACCTGGGCGATGCGCGCGAGGTCGCGCCCGTCGAGCTCGGTGTCGAGGAACAGCTCCGACAGTGCCGCGCGGGCCGCCCGCAGGCGGGCTTCGGCGTGGGTGTCGCTGGTGTTGCCGTGGGTGTCGTTCAAAAACCTTCTCCCAGCCAGTCGGCGAATTCGCGCAACTGTTCGTCGTAGATGTCTGCGGCCGTGCTGCCGGCCAGCGCGCCCATGATGCCGCCCACGATGAACAGCGCCGTGCTGCACACCGGTGCCCCCGGCCCGCACACCAGGCCGGTGGCCGCGCCGGCCAGCGCACCGCCCGCCGCCCCGCCGCCCAGCACCAGGCCTTCGCGCAGGCCGGCATGCACCTTGTTCTCGGCCGTCCAGATGTTGTAGGTGGACACGGCCACGGTGAACACCAGGCAGCCGCGGCCCACCAGGCGCCAGCGCGGAATGCTCGCCGTGACGCTTGCACGCGAGCGCCCGGCCGACTCGATGATGCTTTCGAACACCTGGCGCCGCTCCACCACGCTGAGCTGTGCAAAGGTGCGCCCCGGGAACAGCTTGGCGACCTTCTCGTCGACCAGCGCGGCCAGGGGCTTGCCGGCCGCCTTGAGGCGCTCGGCCTGCGCACGGCCCATCACGCTGCTCTGCAGACGGGCCTCTTCCATGATGGCGTTGCGCATCTCCACGGCGAAGCGGGCGCCTTCCTGGGCAGTGGCGCGGCCGGCGCGCACGTCGGCCAGCACCTGCTGCGCCATCTGGCCGATCTTGCGCACGTAGTTCTCGCGCACGCCCGCATCGTTGATGAAGGCGCGGCCGAAGTTGAGCGCAGTGGCCTCCAGCGCGGCCAGCGCCTCGCGAAGCGCGTCGAACTCCTGCACGCGACCGGCCTGCGAACCCATCGACCCCGGCGTCGCGCTCGGCTGCAGGCACAGGCTGCCGTCGGGCAGCGGTGCGGTCGGCCGCGTCTGCACGCAGGTGACTCCGGGTGCGCCGCCGCCCGCCATGTTCAGGCTCCCTGCGCCGCGGCGTCTTCACACGCGGCGGCATCGGTGGCCGGCGATGCCGCGGCCTGTGCCGTGGCCAGCCAGCCTTCGACCGGCTTGCCGCCTTCGGTGCGCAGGTGCACCCGCTGCAACGCCACCGGCGCGAAGCCGGCCGCCTCCAGCGCCTCGCGCACATAGGCCTGCGCGTGGCTGTAGCGGCCATGCGGATTGAGGTGGTAGCCGGCGCCCGGCGGGCCGGCGTCGAGCGCCTCGACGGTGAAGACGAAGCCACCGCCCGGGCGCAGCGCGTGCATGGCGGCTCGCGCCACGCCGTGCAGCTCGCCGAAGTAGCACAGCGTGTCGGCCGACACGATGAGGTCGTAGCTCTGTGCCGGCGCCGCCTCGATGAAGGCGGTGAGTTCGGCCCGGGCCAGCCGGTCGTACACCTGCCGGGGCTCGGCCTTGGCCAGCATCTGCGCAGAGAGGTCCACCCCGTCGAGCCGCCGCGCGTAGGGCGCGAGCAGCGGACCGCAAAGGCCGGTGCCGCAGCCGGCGTCGAGTACGTCGAGCGCCTTGCGCGGTGCCCCGCACAACCCCGCCACCGCCTGGGCAATGAGCTCGGGCGCCCGGTAGTGCAGCTTCGCCAGCTTGGCATCGAAGCTGTCGGCAAAGCGGTCGAACACGTTCTGCACGTAGCCGTCGTCGGCACGCCGCGGCACGTCCTCGCCGGTGCAGGCGGCCAGGTAGTGGCGAGGCACCGGGTTGGCCGGCTCCTCGTCCATCCACTCCCGGTACACGCGCGCGGCTTCGTCGAGCCGGCCCAGCGTGTAGTACGCCACCCCCAGCAGCTTGCGCGCTTGTGAATGGCGAGGCATGAGCACCAGTGCCTCGCAATAGGCGGCCAGCGCTTCGTTCTTGCGGCCCATCACGTCGAGCAGGCTGCCCAGGTTGGTGTAGGCGTCGGCGTACTTCGGGTCGAGCTCGATGGCGCGGCGGTAGGCGGCCTCCGCTTCGGCGGGCCGCTGCTGGTGGCGGCGCAGCGCGCCCAGGTTGTTCTGGATGTCGGCCCTGTCGGGCGCCAGCCGTGCCGCCTCTTCATAGGCCTGCGCGGCTTCGTCGACACGGCCCATCTCGAGCAGCACGTTGCCGGCGTTGTTGTGCCAGTCGGGCACCGCGGCGTTGACCGCGATGGAGCGGCGGATCAGCTCCAGCGCACGCTCGCTGCGGCCGCGCTGGTGCAGCAGCACGCCCAGGAAATGCAGCGCGTCGGCATGGCCGGGCGCCGCCTTCAGGATGCGTTCGTACAGCGTCTGGGCGTCGTCGAGCCCGCCGCGGCGATGCACGGTCACCGCCAGCTGCAGCGCTTCGGGCACGCGCAGTTCGGCGGGAGCACGGTTCGCGCGGCGGGAGCGGCTCATGGCGTGGTCGCCTCGAAGGCGTAATCGAAATCGCCGTCCTTCACGCCCACCTTCACCGCCTGCGGCGCGCCACCTTCCATCATGCGGGTGAGGAACTCCCGGCTGAGCGCCGGCAGCATGGAGTTGGTGAGGATGGCATCGATCATCCGCCCGCCCGATTCGCTTTCGGTACAGCGGCTCACGACCAGCTTCACGACGTCTTCGCTGTACTCGAACGGCACCTTGTGCCGCTCCTCGATGCGCTTCTTGATGCGCCCGAGCTGCAGCTTCACGATGCGCCCCAGCATCTCGTCGGTGAGCGGGTAGTACGGAATGGTGACCAGCCGCCCCAGCAGCGCGGGCGGGAAGATCTTCAGCAGCGGCTCGCGCAGCGCCTTGTTGAGCCCCTCGGGGTCGGGCATCAGCTCGGGGTCCTTGCACATGCGCGCGATCACCTCGGTGCCGGCATTCGTGGTGAGCAGGATCAGCGTGTTCTTGAAGTCGATGAAGCGGCCCTCGCCGTCTTCCATGAAGCCCTTGTCGAACACCTGGAAGAAGATCTCGTGCACGTCGGAGTGGGCCTTTTCCACCTCGTCGAGCAGCACCACGCTGTAGGGCTTGCGGCGCACGGCTTCGGTGAGCACGCCGCCTTCTCCGTACCCCACGTAGCCCGGGGGCGCACCCTTGAGCGTCGAGACGGTATGCGCCTCCTGGAACTCGCTCATGTTGATGGTGATGAGGTTCTGCTCGCCGCCGTACAGCGCCTCGGCCAGGGCCAGCGCGGTTTCGGTCTTGCCCACGCCGGAGGTGCCGGCCAGCATGAACACCCCGATCGGCTTGTTGGGGTTGTCGAGGCCGGCTCGCGTGGTCTGGATGCGCCTGGCGATCATCTCCATCGCATGGTCCTGGCCGATCACGCGCTGGCCCAGGAGCGTGGGCAGCTTGAGCACGGTCTCGATCTCGTTGCGCTGCATGCGTCCCACCGGGATGCCGGTCCAGTCGGCCACCACGCTGGCCACCGCCTGGTAGTCGGCTGTGGGCAGGATCAGCGGGCTTTCGCCCTGCGCAGCGGTGAGCCGGGCCTGCACGCCCTTGAGCTGCTCCAGCAGGTCGGCGCGTTCGCCGTCCGAAAGCTTGTCGGCTTGGGGTGCCTGCGCATCGGCCGCCGCCTCGAGCTTGCTGCCCGTGCCTTCGACCGCCCGGATGCCGCCGCGCAGCTTGCCGCGGATGGCCAGCAGCTCGTCAACCAGCGTCTTCTCGTCGTCCCAGCGCTGCTTCAGCGTCGCCTGGCGTTCGCGCTCGGCGGCCAGCAGCGCCGTGCATTGCGCTTCGCGCTCGGCCGTGTCGATGCCGATGGAGCTTTCGCGGCCGATGATCTGCAGTTCGGTTTCCAGGGCCTCGATGCGGCGCAACGAGTCTTCCACCTCGGCCGGCGTGGCATGCAGGCTCACCGCCACGCGAGCGCAGGCGGTGTCGAGCAGGCTCACCGCCTTGTCGGGCAGCTGGCGCGCCGGGATGTAGCGGTGCGACAGCTTCACCGCCGCCTCGATGGCCTCGTCGAGGATCTGCACCTTGTGGTGCTTCTCCATCATGGAAGCCACGCCGCGCAGCATGAGGATGCCCTTCTTCTCGTCGGGCTCGTCGACCTGCACCACCTGGAAGCGGCGGGTCAGGGCCGGGTCCTTCTCGAAATACTTCTTGTATTCGGCCCAGGTGGTGGCCGCCACCGTGCGCAGCGTGCCGCGCGCCAGCGCCGGCTTGAGCAGGTTGGCCGCATCGCCAGTGCCGGCCGCGCCGCCCGCCCCCACCAGCGTGTGCGCCTCGTCGATGAACAGGATGATGGGCCTGGGCGAGGCCTGCACCTCCTCGATCACCGAGCGCAGCCGCTGCTCGAACTCGCCCTTCATGCTGGCGCCTGCCTGCAGCAGCGCGATGTCGAGCGTGCGCAGCTCCACGTCCTTCAGCGCCGGCGGCACGTCGCCCCGGACGATGCGCTGCGCAAAGCCTTCGACCACCGCCGTCTTGCCCACCCCCGCCTCGCCGGTGAGGATGGGGTTGTTCTGCCGGCGGCGCATCAGGATGTCGATGACCTGGCGGATCTCTTCGTCGCGGCCGACGATCGGGTCCATCTTGCCGGTGCGCGCCTGGGCGGTGAGGTCCACCGTGAAGCGCTTGAGCGCTTCCTGCCTGCCCATCTGGGCCGGCGCGATGGCGCCGCTGGCTTCGCCGGGCGCTGCGCCCCCGGCCAGGCCGGAGCCGTCGCTCGGACCCTGGCCGTCTTCGGGCGAGCCGGCCACGACCTTGGGCAGCATCTCCGACAGGTCGTCGGGCTTGATGCGCTCGAACTGCCGCGAGATCGCGAACAGGGCGTTGCGCAGGAAGCTGGTCTTCAGGGCGCCCAGCAGCACGTAGCCGCTGCGCACCGCGCCGTCCCCATACATCAGCGAACCGTAGACCCAGCCCCGCTCCACCGCGTTGGTGATGTTGTCCGACAGGTCGGAGATCGACGTGGCGCCGCGCGGCAGGCGGTCGAGCGCGGTGGTGATGTCCCTGGCCAGCACCGACACATCGAGGCCGTAGTGCTTGATGATGCGGTGCCAGTCGCCGTCCTGCGCCTGCACCAGCTGAGCCACCCAGTGCTCCAGCTCGACGTAGGGGTTGCCCCGCAGCTTGCAGAACACCGTGGCGCCCTCGATGGCCTTGTAGGTGGGGCTGTTGAGCTTGCCGAACAGTGCGACGCGGCTGATGTCTGCCATGGTGATGTCCTCCGCTAGGGTGAGGCCGTCTCGCCCGCTTGCTGCTGCAGGCGGCGCGGCGGCGCGGCCCAGCCTCGCGGCCGTGCCCGGTCGCGTTCCGGGTACAGCGTCAATGAATCGGCGTCGCTTGCCTCGCGCCGCCTGCCGAGCCAGGTGCCCCAGCCGAGGCGGCCACGGCCGCCCAGCGCGACGGCCGGCACCTCGGCGCGCTTGAGCACGAGGCGCAGGTCCCATTCGAGCTCGCGCCCCAGGTAGTGGCGCACCCAGTCGGCCAGCGCCCCGACGGCACTGCCCGTGGGCAGGAAGTTCAGGTACTGCGCCAGGCCCAGCGGCCCGACGTGGATGCGGAACTTGTGCTGCCGGTCCCACACCTTGTGGCCGGCCACGGCGCCCACGCCGAGCTGCGCGGTGACGCCCAGCGCGCGGTCGGCGTGCGAAGGCAGCCGCGTGCGCTCGCTCTTCGGCAGTTCCATCCAGTGGCCCACGAAGGACTCGACCCGCACCGGCACCTCGAAGTAGCCGGTCAGCACCGCGGCCAGGCCGTCGGCGTTGCGCACCTGGCGCACCTGCCGGCCGGCGAAGAACAGCTTGGCATGGTCGCTCACTGCGTCGCGGTGGCGATGCGCCTGCGTGCCGATGCCGAACAGCGATCCCACGTAGTCGGCAAAACGGTCGGTCCCGGGCCGGTCGAGGCTGACGGTGGGCTGCGCCTGGGCCCAGGCGCGGTAGAAGAGCAGCAGCAGCCGGTGATGGAACACGTCGGCGAAACGCACCAAGGTTTCGTCGCCGTGGTGAAGCACGCGCTCTCGCGCATAGTCGGCCAGGTGCAGCGGCAGCGGCCCCTGCGGCCCGAAGAGACCGAAGAAGCGCACCGACAGGTGCGGTGGCCGGCCCTCCTTGCCGGGCCGCAGCGACGACAGCGCCGCCGGCGCGAAGTCGAGCGCCGGTTCCTGCCCCAGTCGCAGCGGCTCGCCGGCCGGACGCGGCGCGGTACCCAGCCGCGGCATCGAGGCGAAGGCGCATTCGATGCGCCGCAGCGCCATGAAGAAGTCGTGCCTGTACGGCTCGGCCGCCAGCGCGGCGAACGCGTCGCGCGCCGCTCGCTGCGGGCCGCCTGCCGGCGCTAGAGGATCGGCCGGCTTCCGCATCGCGGCCTCCATCGCATGACCTCGCCGCGCTCCTGCGAGCGCAACACGGTTTCGGTGAACGAGTTGATCGACACGTGGCGCGCCAGGAAGTGGTCCATCACGCTGCCGAAGAGAAAGGGGCTGGCGCCGCGAAAGGCGAACTCGTCGACTTCGAGCTCGACCTCGACGCCCCGGCCGAAGGTGATGGGCCCGGCCGCCGGCAGCCGCCGCGTGGTGGGTCGGGTGCGCACCGAGCGCATGCCCTCGATCTGCTTGCGCTGGCCATCGTCACCTGCGCCGGCATACAGCTCCAGCAACTGCCGCAGGGCGGCTGCGCCTTCGTGGGCGTCCGCATCGAGCAGCGACAGGTAGTTGAGCGACAGGTGGTTCACGAAGCGCCACGCCACCTGCGCCTCGCGCATCACCGAGCCCGGCTTGGAGGGCCCCTTCAGGCAGCGAACGCCCTGCACCGGCGCGGCGCGCTCGAGCATGAAGTCGCCCTTCTCGGCCCCCAGCGGCATGAGCAGCGGCAGGTCGCGGTTGGTGCACAGCGCGCTCACGGCGAGCTGGCGCAGGTCGTCCGAGAAGGGCGCCTCCTTCGGATCGACGAGCGAGATGAACACCTCGCTGCCGATGTAGGAGGTGCGCGATCCGTGGCGCTTCTGCGCCATCGACGGCAGGCGCGGCTCGCGCTGCATCGAGTAGTAGGCGGCATGCGCGGCGTCTTCGGTGTGGAAGGCCGCATAGAACGGCAGGAAGCTGCGTTCGCTGTCGGCGCCCACGCCATAGCCGTTGACTTCGGTGAGGCTGTGGATCTCGTAGTCCATCGGCCGGGTGCGGTCGGGCACCACGTGATAGTCCCAGGTCCCTTCGGTCACGTGGATGCGGTCGCAGCGGCGCTCGAACAGGTTGACCGCAGGCGTGCAATGCAGCGAGAAGTGGCTTGCGTTGACCACGTTCTCGAGCGCGGCGTCGGCGCGGTCGAACAGCAGCACCAGCTCCAGCTCGTTGCCCGGGTGGCGTTGCAGCACCGGCGACAGGCCGGCCACGTCGAAGAACAGGAAACGCTGCGGGAAGGCGAAATACTCCTGCAGCAGCCGGTAGCCCTGGAAGCCGCGCAGCGACACGGGCAGCAGCGCCTCCTCGTCGTCGTACCCCACGGGCTGCACGGCCGAGGCCGGCAGCAGCTGGTGCCATTGCACCGGCCGCGCGGGCGGCAACGCCAGCACGCCGAGCGTGCGGCCCACGATGAGCTCGTGCAGCTTGTAGGCCACGTCGTCGGCGCCCGAGAGGTGAACGTTCAGCCGGTCGAGCGCGATCTGGTTGAACGAAAGGCCCGCGGTGGCCTGCAGCTTCAGCCGCACGCCGGCCTTGACCTTGCGGCCGAAGGGCAGCGCCGCCAGCGGCAGGTCGGGCGCGAACGAGAAGTACTCGGCCGAGGCCACCTCGAGCGGCCACATCGTCACCTCGTGCCCGGTGCGGAACTGACAGGCCGTGCCGTCGGCCTTGCCGGCGAAGCTGCGCATCAGGCTGCCGCGCGGCAGCGTGAAGCCGCGTGCCAGGTTGCCGTCGCCCAGGTCGGGCTGGAACTGCGCGATCAGCATCGACGGCGTGGGCGCCAGGTAGTTGGGGTACACGATCTCCAGCAGCCGCTGCGTGAAGCGCGGGAACTCGGCGTCGAGCTTGAGCTGCACCCGTGCAGCCAGGAAGGCAAAACCTTCGAGCAGGCGCTCGACGTAGGGGTCGGCCACCTCGATGCCGTCGAGACCCAGGCGGGCAGCGATCTTCGGAAACTGCAGCGCGAACTCGGCCCCCATCTCGCGCAGGTGCTGGAGCTCCTGGTTGTAGTAGCGAAGCAGACGGGGGTCCATGGGCCTACCGGGTGATGTCGTGGATCTCGACCTGCCCGGTCTCGAGATCGACCTCGGTGCGCAGCAGCAGCTCGAAAGGCACCGGCTGTGCCCACAGGTGGCCGCTGATCCTCAGGCTCACCACGTTGTGATGGTCCATCTGCAGGTCGCTCACGACCGCCTCGACCTGCAGCGTCGAGGGCATGATGCGCGGCTCATAGTCGACGAGGGTCTGCCGCACCTGGCGTTCCAGGTCGAGCACGTCGAGCGTGGAAGCGGTGGTGCCCGAAAGGGCCGGCAGGCCGAAGTTGATGACCGAGCGCTCGGCGAAGGGGAACAGCTGCCAGTCGATCCTGTCGCTCATGCGGGTGCTGTTGAACAGCCAGGCGAGGTCGCGCAGCACCGCCTCGCGCAGGCGGGCCTTGCTCATGACGCGCATCTCGCGCGGCTCGGTGCTGCGCGCGGGGTCGTCGTCGGCCAGGCGATCGAGCAGGGCGGGCTGCAGGCGTTCCTGGGGTGTCAGCTCGGCCATGGCCTCAGGCCTCTCCCGCCACGCCGGCCTCGCCGGCCTGCAGCTCGATGGACCGCACGTCCATCAACGAGAAGTCCCCGGCATCGGTGGTGAACACCCGCTGCCCCAGCCCCGTGTAGAACTCCGGCAGCGGCTCCAGCCATTCGGTCTTGCGAGCCAGGTTCAGCAGGCCGTCTTCGGAAAGCTCCGAGCCCGGGTAGCGCGTGGGCACCAGGGCCACGGCCTCGCCGCCGTTGGAGAACTGCAGATGCGCCGGCATCCACACCGAGTCGCGCAGGTCTTCGGGCGCTTCGATGTCGATGCGGCCCAGCCGGTCGAACGGCACCCAGTAGTAGCGCCCGTTCACCACCGCTTCGAGCACCGGGCCCAGGCGCATGTCGGCGTCGGCGATCCAGTCGAACGGCTTGCCGTCGAGCGTGCCGCGGCGGCTGGGCGCCTGCTCGAAGGCCTGGTCGCGCAACTGCCGGGCCTCCCCGGCCTGGCCGCGACCGTCACGCAGCAGCGCTTCGAGGAGCAGCGCCAGCCAGGCCTCGGGCTCTCCGAAGATCATCGGCACCTTGGTGCCGGCGAACACCTGCTTGCGCAGGGCCTCGCACTGCAGGGCCTCGCGATAGGTCTGCACCATCGCCAGCGCGCCGGCGTCGAGCTCGCCGCAGAGTTCGAGCTGCGTGGCCGCCCGCTCCCACTGCCCGAGCACGCACAGCAGCTGGAACAGGAAGACGCGCAGCTTCGGGTCGGACGCGCGCGAGCGCACCTCGTTCTGCAGCAGCTTCAGCGCCCCCTGCGGGTCGCCCGCCTTCAACAGGGCCTGTGCATCTGGCAGAGCGCTCATCATTCGATCTCCGCGGTGAAGGACATGCCGCCCTTCTTCTGGCCTTTTTCGTCCTGGCCTGCGTATTCGACGTTGATCTTCTGGAACGAGAAGCTCACCTTCTCGACGAGGGTTTCGTTTTCCGCGCCGCCGGCTTCGACGTCGTACGAGGTGATGCGGCCGTTCTCGATGGTCACGACGAAGTAGTCGAGCGGCGAGCCGCCGGACTTGCGCACCGACAGCACCGCCTTCTTGACGAGGTCGTTGTTGCGCATCACCGACATCAGGCCGGTCGACGCGCTGTCGACCTGCTTGACGACGTTGAGCAGCTCCAGCGACGACTTGGCCGCCGGGCCGGATCCGCCCATCGCGCTGGCAGAGCGCATGCCCCACGACCAGCCCACCACGTCGATCTCGCCGCCGTGCACGGAGTCGTTGGCTTCGCCCTTGATCGCTCCCGAGCGCGCACTCTCGACCTTGAGGAACATGTCACCGAAAGACGTGGCCATGGTCGCTTCCGCCTGTATGTGCATTCATGCAGGGCGGCACATGCCGGCATGTGCCGTGCGGCTGCGGCACGGTGGGCCGCAGCCGCGATAAACCGCTCAGCCCGCGGCCACGTTCTCGGCGATGTTCCAGGCCGCGGTGATGGCCGCGTCGCCGGTGCCGTCCTTCTTCTGCGGCGTGTACTCGACCTTGAACTCGGCAAAGTTCAGCGTGACGTTCTCGGTGAGCCGGTCTTCGCCGCCGCTGCCGCCGGTGCTGACGTTGGCCACGATGACTTCCTTCATCGTGATCTTCAGGTACTCGAGCGGCTTCTCGCCGGCCTTGCGCACGGTGAGCACGGCCTCGTCGTAATGCTTGCCGTTGCAGCACCCGAGGATCAGGTTCGCCGACGCCTTGTCGACGTACTTGGTGATCGAGATGTCCTGCACCGCAACCTTGCCCGCGCCGCCGCCGCCGCCCACGTGGGTCGTGCCCGACTGGCTCATGCCCCAGCTCCAGGCGAGCACATCGACTTCGTCCTTGTGCTTGCTGTCGGTGGACTCGCCCTTGACGTCACCCAGCTTCAGAAACATGTCTACGGCCATGATCAAACCTCCTGGTTACCTTGAATTCCAGCCCCGCTGCTGGAAGCTGGCCGGCTTGGGGTGTTGACAGACCCGGCACCAGCCCCCCGACTTGCCCACAACATCTGCAAGACAAACTATGTGTTGCGCTTTCCCGGCCCGAGGTTCAAGCCGCCTTCAGTGACGGCAGCTTGGACACCAGGCGCAGCGACACGGTGAGCCCTTCGAGCTGGTAGTGCGGCCGCAGGAAGAACTTCGACGTGTAGTAGCCCGGGTTGCCCTCGACCTCCTCGACCACCACTTCCGCAGCCGCCAGCGGCTTGCGTGCCTTGGTCTGCTCGGTCGAATGCGCCGGGTCGCCATCGACGTAGTTCATGATCCAGTTCTGCAGCCACCGCTGCATGTCGTCGCGCTCCTTGAACGAGCCGATCTTGTCGCGCACGATGCACTTGAGGTAGTGCGCGAAGCGGCAGGTCGCGAAGAGATACGGCAGGCGCGCCGCCAGGTTGGCGTTCGCGGTCGCGTCCGGGTCGTCGTACTCGAACGGCTTCTGCAGCGACTGCGCCCCGATGAAGGCGGCGAAGTCGGAGTTCTTGCGGTGCACCAGCGGCATGAAGCCGTTCTTGGCCAGCTCGGCCTCGCGGCGGTCGCTGATGGCGATCTCGGTGGGGCACTTCATGTCCACGCCGCCGTCGTCGGTGGGAAAGGTGTGCGCCGGCAGGCCTTCGACCGCACCACCCGACTCGATGCCACGGATGCGCGAGCACCAGCCGTACATCTTGAACGAGCGGTTGATGTTGGTGGCCATCGCATAGGCGGCGTTGGCCCAGGTGTACTTGTTGTGGTCGGCCGAGCCGGTCTCTTCCTCGAAGTCGAACTCCTCGACCGGGTTGGTGCGCGCGCCGTATGGCAGGCGCGACAGGTAGCGCGGCATGGCCAGGCCGATGTAGCGGGCGTCGTCGGACTCCCGCAGCGAGCGCCAGGCGGCGTATTCGGGCGTGGTGAAGATCTTGGTCAGGTCGCGCGGGTTGGCGAGCTCCTGCCACGAGTCCATCTGCATCACGGTGGGCGAGGCGCCGGTGATGAACGGCATGTGGGCCGCGGCGCACACCTTCGACATCTCGCCCAGCAGCTCCACGTCGGGCGGGCTCTGGTCGAAGTAGTAGTCGCCCACCATGCAGCCGAAGGGTTCGCCGCCGAACTGGCCGTATTCCTCTTCGTAGACCTTCTTGAACAGCGGGCTCTGGTCCCAGGCCGTGCCCTTGTAGCGCTTGAGCGTCTTGCCGAGGTCCAGCTTGGAAATGTTCATCACCCGGATCTTCAGGAACTCGTCGGTCTCGGTGTTGTTGACCATGTAGTGCAGGCCGCGCCATGCACCTTCGAGCTTCTGGAAGTCGGCGTGGTGCAGGATCTGGTTGATCTGGTCCGACAGCTTCTTGTCGATCGCGGCGATCATGGCCTCGATGGACTTCACCACGTCGGAGCCGATCAGTTGCGTCTGCGACAGCGCCTGCGCCGCCAGCGTCTGCACCGCCTGCTCGACCGCGCTCTTGGCCTCGTCGGTCTTGGGCTTGAACTCCTTCTGCAGCAACGACGCCAGCTCGTTGCCCTCCAGCGATACGCCCTCCAGGGCTTTCTGCTGTTCGGTCTCGGCCATGGTTTTCTCCTGCTAGATCACTGAGGTGTCGGTCAAGCGGCGGGGGCGGCGCCCTCTTCGGGCTTCTTGCTGGCAGCCAGCGTCTGCAGGAGCGCCGGGTCGCTGAGCAGCTTGGAAATCAGCTCCTCGGCACCGGTCTTGCCGTCCATGTAGGTCACGAGGTTGGCCAGCTGCTGGCGCGCCTCGAGCAGCTTGTTCAGCGCGTCGACCTTGCGCGCCACGGCGGCGGGCGAGAAGTCGTCCATGTTCTCGAAGGTGATGTCCACGCTGAGGTTGCCTTCGCCGGTGAGCGTGTTGGGCACCTGGAAGGCCACGCGCGGCTTCATCGCCTTCATGCGGGAATCGAAGTTGTCGACGTCCACCTCGAGGAACTTGCGGTCGGCCACCGGTGGCAGCGGCTCGGTTGGCTTGCCCGACAGGTCGGCCAGCACGCCCATCACGAAGGGCAGCTGCACCTTCTTCTCGGCGCCGTACAGCTCCACGTCGTATTCGATCTGCACGCGCGGGGCGCGATTGCGGGCGATGAACTTCTGACTGCTGGTGGCCATGGTTGCTCCTTGAAAGAAGGCTCTGTCCTGAAGGGCACTATTCGCGGTCCACGCCCGCGATGTTCTCGACCTGAGACACGCCGTCGGGCGCCAGGTCGCGCATGATCTCGATGAAGTTCTTGGTCATCAGCCGGCGCGCGCGGCGGATGAGCAGCGGCGCGGGGTTGCTGGGTTCGTTGCGCTCGACCCATTCACACACCTTGTCGAGCATGCGCACCACGTCGTCGCGCGTGCGGATGGCGCCCGGCGCGGCGGCCCCGGGCGCGGCACCCTGTGCGCTGCCGCCGTCGGCGGCGGCCTCCGCGGCCGGCGGCGCCGTCTCGGCCTGCAGCCGGTCGGCAAAGCCGGCCAGCACCTGGGTCAGCGCGCGCAGCGGCCGGAAGTCGGGCCCGGCCGCGCCGCCGAGCCGTTCGGTGATGGCGGCGTCGATGCCGACGGCCGCGGCATGGGCGGAGCGCAGCAGGTCCAGCAGGCCGGGGGCGTGCGCCAGCGCCGCCACGCCGCCTTGCACCACGCCTTCTTCGGCAGGCGCCGTTTCGCCGGGGCCGGCTTCGGCGCGGCCCAGCGCCAGCTCGATGGCTCGCACCGTGAGCCCGCTGCGATCCTCGGTGAGCCCAGCCATGCGCAGGTCGGCCAGGCCTTCGCCGGCGTGGACCAGCGGCGCCAGTGCGTTCAGGCGCGCGGTGGGATCGTTGTTGTCGCTCGCATCGAGTTGGGGATGGACGTGGTCCCAGTGCTGCTCGAGCAGCCCATGCACCAGCCTGAGGCCCGCGACGGCGCCCGCCAGCCCTTCGATGCGCGCGCCGCTGCGGACGAGCCAGACCGCCACCCTCAGGTCGCGCGTGCGCGCGGCGAGCGCCAGGGCCTGGTCGCGCACCGCCGGCCAGTCCGGGTCGGACGCGGCAATGATCGTGTCGCCATACTGCTGCTCGGGCTTGGCCGTGCCGGCCTCCTGCAATGCCAGGAAGGCAGCGTCGTACTCGAGGTCGGCCCCACACGGAGCATCGCCTCCCAGCGGTGACAGTAGCGACTCCAGATCGAAGTCAGGCATGCGCTTTCCGAGCGTTTGTGTTGGCCTGAGGGACTCTAGAGGTGCGGACGCGGCCGCACAGTGGTCGAAAGTCACTTCGGCCGCGGGCCTCGTCAAAGAGAGGGACGGGGGCGGCCCCATCCCGGCAGGGTTTCGTCAGCAGCAGCAACGGTGCAGCCGGCCCGGCGGCCGTTGCCACTGCCGCTGCGCGGCTACGACACCAGCCCCCGCAGCACGTTCAGCAGCTTGCGCGGCTGCACCGGCTTGAACAGCACCGGGTGGCCGCTGTCGGTGGCGCGGCGCATCTCCTCGTGCGTGGTGTCGCCGGTGATCAGCACGGCCGGCACCGCATAGCCGCAGTGCCGGCGCACCGCCTCGACGGCGGCGATGCCGTCGGGGCCCTGCCCCAGGTGCAGGTCCGACAGCACCAGGTCGGGCGGCAGGTCCATCGCGCGCACCGCCGCTTCGGCCTCCTCGAGCGACGACGCGGTGACGGCCTGGTAGCCCCATTCGTGCAGCAGGATGGACAGCCCCTCGCGGATCGGCTCCTCGTCGTCGATCACGAGCACGGTGCGCGGCTGCAGCGCCGGCAGCGGCACGGTGTCGGCAGCGGCGGTCACGTTCTGCATCTCGGCCAGCCCGCCCAGCGCGATGGCGACGCGGAACATCGTGCCGCGCCCCGGCTGCGACGCGACGGTGAGGCCATGGCCCAGCAGCCGCGCCAGCCGCTTCACGATGGCCAGCCCCATGCCCAGGCCCTGCGCGCGCGAGCGCTCGCCGCGACCGATCTGGTAGAACTCGTCGAACACCTTGGACAGGTCGGCCGCGCCGATGCCCACGCCGGTGTCCCATACCTCCACGTTGATGTGCGTCGTGGTGGTGCGAGCCACCACCACGATGCCGCCCTCGCGGGTGTACTTGATGGCGTTCTGGATGAGGTTGCCGAGGATGCGTTCGAGCAGCTGCGGATCACTGCTCACGGACTTGCCGCCCGGCGAGAAACGCAATCCCAGCCCGGCCAGCTCGGCCTGCCCGGCAAAGTGCATGTGCAGGCGGCGGAACAGGTCGCGCAGCGGAAAGTGCTGGATGTTCGGCTCGATGGTGCCGGCGTCCAGCCGCGACACGTCGAGCATGGCGTTGAACGAGCGGTCCAGCCCGTCGATCGAGCGCATCACGTTGCGCACCACCGGCTCCTCGGGCGACCCCTGCAGGCGCTTCTCGAGCGTGGCGGCGAACAACCCCAGCGCGTGGACCGGCTGGCGCAGGTCGTGGCTCGCGATGGCCAGGAAGCGGCTTTTTTCCTGGTCGGCGCGGATGGCCTGGTCGCGTTCGGCCTCGACGGCCCGGATGCGGTCGTCGCGCTCGATCAGCGCGCGCGCCATGTTGCGCCAGGCGCGCCTGCGCAGCACCGAAAGGGCCGCAGCCGCCAAGGCCACCAGCAGCAACCCCACGACCGCCGGTCGCGGCCAGAACTGCGCCTCCTCGGTCCACAGCGCCAGCGCCGGAGACAGCGGCAGCGCCGCCGCCACGCCGGCCTGCACGCGCAGCGGTGCCAGGCTGGCGACCGCCACGAGGGAGAGACCCGCCAGCAGCAGCGTGAGCAGCTCCCGATGCGGCTGCCAGGCGAGACCCGGCAGCCAGGGCGCCAGCGCCAGCCATGCCAGGGCGTGCACGCCCATCCAGCGGTAGGCGCGCCGCAGTCCGCGGGTGTCGCCGGCAACGCGCGCCCGGCGGCGCAGCACCCAGGGAATGGCCGCCCATGCGGCCACGGCCGCCAGCGTGCACACCGCCCAGAAGGTGCGCGAGGCGCCGGCCGGCGCCGCCAGCACCGCGCTCGTCCACACGACCAGCGCCAGGACCAGCACCACCGGTGAGGCCTCGATCACCGCGTGCACGGCAGCATCGCGCAGGCGGCGCTCGATGGCGCGCCGTTCGGAACGCTGGGGGTCGAAGGTTTCGGCGCGGCCGGGCGCGGCCGCGCCACTCACGGCGACAAAGCTGGCGCGCGGCTCGGTGCTCGCAGGGGCCGGGACATCGAGCGACTCGGGCGGGACCTGCGGCGGTGGGGTCGTCACCTGAAGAGGCTGATCATGTGCGAGCGTGACTTCACGTCCAGCGCCAGCAGCAGCGACGACACGTAGTTCTTCACCGTGCCGAGCGACAGGCCCATGGAGTTGCTGATCTCCTGGTTGGTGCAGCCCGACAGCACGAGTTCGAGGATCTCGAGGTGGCGCGGACCCAGTTCCGCCACGCGGTCGTACATGGCCGACGACGGAAAGCGCGGGAACAGCGCGCTGCTGGGCGCCAGTGCACGCGCTTCGGGGCTGCCCTGCGGCCACAGCAGCGCCGACAGCGTGGCGCGCATCTCGGACATCATGGCGCCCTTGGGCACGTAGCCGGCGGCCCCCAGCGCCCGGGCCTGGCGCACCACGAATTCGTCCTGCGTGCCGCTGAACACCGCAACGCGCGCCGTCGGGTGCGCCTGGATGAACTGACGCAGGCCCTGGAGGCCCTTGCAATCGGCGAGGTTGAGGTCGAGCAGCACCGCGTCGATGGTGCCTTCGCGCGTGTAGATGTCGAGGGCCTCCTGCAGCGAGCTGGCCTCGAGCCAGTCGATCCGCACGCCCTGCAGCTCGGTGTAGAGCGTCTTGACGCCGAAGCGCACCAGCTCATGGTCGTCGACCAGCAGCACCTTGCGGGACTGGCCCGATCCGGATCCGGCCGACGAGGCGTCGGCACGTTGTGTGGCGGTCGCAAGCATGGAGCCCTCCTCTGTTTGACACCTCCGCGCCGCAGGAACTACGGTACGAACGCGAGGACACACTTGTCTGGTGAAGCGGCGATCTTAGGCCCGGCGCGTGACGGATGCACCCATTCAACGCGGGGCAGAAGGGAATTTCCCCCAAAGAGGGGACGGCACGGCATTCGCCTGCCACGGGCCGCCGGCAGGCGCGCGATACACTCCCGCCTTCGTCATTGGGGAGTAGCCGCCCTGCATCGTTGCGGGGGCCTGCGTCAACACACTTGGCGCCCCGCCCCGGGGAGCCATGGCGCAGGCAGCAGCTCGACCGGAAGGCCGCCCGTGTGCCTTCCCGCCGCCTGGCAAGACCTTTGACTGCGCTGCCTCCCGCAATGGGCCGGGGGGGCGGTGCAGTCATGGTTCTCCTGCGGCCCTCGGACTCCCTCATTCGTGGAAGCTTTTTTCATTTCGACCGGTCTGGTCGCCCTGGGTGAAATGGGCGACAAGACGCAGTTGCTCGCCATGCTGCTGGCGGTGCGCTTTCGCCGGCCGCTGCCCATCGTCGCCGGCATCCTCGTGGCCACCCTGGCCAACCATGCGGCCGCCGGCGCCGTGGGCGGCTGGGTGGCCAGGGCGCTCGGGCCGGAGATGCTGCGCTGGATCATCGGCAGCTCCTTCATCGCCATGGCCGCCTGGATGATGCTGCCTGACCGGATCGACGACGACCGCACCGAAACGGTGTCGCGCTTCGGCGTGTTCGGCACGACGCTGGTGGCGTTCTTCCTGGCCGAGATGGGCGACAAGACGCAGGTCGCCACGGTGGCGCTCGCCGCGCGCTACCCCGATCTGCTGGCCGTGGTGGCCGGCACCACGCTGGGCATGATGCTGGCCAACGTGCCCGCGGTCTACCTCGGCGAGCGCGTCGCCGCGAGGGTGCCGATGCAGCTCGTGCACGGCATCGCGGCACTGATCTTCGCGGCGCTGGGGGTGGCGACCCTGCTCGGGGCGGGCAGCCTGCCGGGCTGACGAAAGGACACATGGCCGCCCGGGGCCATGGCCTCAGAGCCTGCGCCGGGTGCCGGGCGATGCGTCGTCCACGCAGCAGGTGAGGGCTTCGGCTTCTTCCTTGCCCGTGCTGACGTAGGTGTGGCCCACGGCGCTGTCGAAGTAGAGGCTGTCTCCGGGGTTGAGCGCGAAGACCCTGCCGTCCTCGAAGTGGACTTCGAGCGACCCGCGCAGCACGAAGACGAACTCCTCGCCGCCGTGCCGGATGTAGTCGGAGAAGTCCTTCACGGACCGCGCATGGATGCGCGCGAGCATGGGCACCATGCGCTTGCCGGCCAGCTGGCCGGCAAGCATGCCGTATTCGTAGTTCGGCGTGTCATAGACGACCTGCCCACCCCATGCGGTGAACGCCGGCGCCATGCGGCCGGCCGGCCGCGGGCTGAACACCGCGGACAGGTCGAGCTGCAGTGCCCCGGCCAGCGCGGCGAACTTGTCGTAGGTCAGCGCGATCTCCCCGCGTTCCGCCTTCGAGATGGTGGACACCGCCACGCCCGACCGTTCGGACAGCTGCACCAGCGTGAGTTCGCGCGCCTTGCGCGCCTCGCGCAGGCGAGCGCCCACCGCCTGGTGGTCGACCGGTGCCGGCCGCGGCGGTGGCGCAGGCTGCGACGGATTCGAGGCTGGACGGGAGCGCGACTTGGGCATGTGCCGAAAATACCAACCGCCGGAATTGTCGCATGCGAGAATTCTCGTATGCGAGAAATCTTGTCAGGAAAGGCGGCGCCATGAAGTTCGATGCGGTGGTCCTGGGAGCGGGCATGGTGGGAACGGCCATTGCGCTCCACCTGCAGCAGCGCGCGATGACGGTGGCGCTGGTGGACCGCAAGCCGCCCGGCAGCGAAACCTCCTTCGGCAACGCGGGGCTGATCCAGCAGGATGCGGTCCACCCGTATGCCTTCCCTCGCGAGCTCTCGCAGGTTCTGCGCTACGCCTCGAACCGCTCGCTCGACGTGCGCTACCACGTTCGCGCCCTGCCCCGGCTCGCCCCCTTCCTCTTCGGATACTGGTTTCACTCCGAGCCCGGCCGGCACGCCGCCATCGCGCGTTCCTACGCGGCGCTGGTCGAGCACTGCGGCAGTGAACATCGCAGGCTCGCCGCATCCGCGGGAGCCGCCGGCCTGTTGCGCAGCGGCGGCTGGCTCAAGGTGTTTCGCACCGAGCAAAAGCTCGCGGACGAACACCTCGCCGCGCAGCGGTGGCACACGGAGTTCGGCGTGGCTTTCGACCTGCTCGACGCCGCGCGGCTGCAGGCGCTCGAACCTTGCCTGGGGCCCGCGCTGCGGGGCGGCATCCGCTACACCTCGTCCATGTCGGTGGGCGATCCGCAGGCGCTCGTGCAGGCCTATGCCGGCCACTTCGAACGGCTGGGCGGCCGCATTTTTCGAGGCGATGCGTCGACCCTTGCGCCCGGCTGGAGCGTCGCGACGGAAAGCGGGCCGGTGGAGGCACGCGCCGTGGTCGTGGCAATGGGTCCCTGGTCGGACACCCTCTGTGCACGCCTGGGCTATCGCGTGCCGCTCGGCGTGAAGCGCGGCTACCACATGCACTACGCCGCCCAGCCGGGCGCGGCGCTGAATCACCCCGTGCTCGACGCCGAGAAAGGCTACCTGCTCGCGCCCATGGCACGCGGCATCCGCCTGACGACCGGCGTCGAGATGGCGCTTCGCGACGCACCGGCCTCGCCCAAGCAGCTGGCGCTCGCCGAGCCGGTGGCACGCGGCATCTTCCCGCTCGGCGCACGGCTGGACGCGCAGCCCTGGCTGGGCTCTCGCCCCTGCCTGCCCGACATGCTGCCGGTCATCGGGCCCGGGCGGCAGCACGACAACCTGTGGTTCGCCTTCGGGCACGGCCACCACGGCCTGACGCTCGGCCCGATCACCGGGCGCCTCGTCGCAGAAATGATGACCGGCGCCCCCACCCTCGTGGATGTGCATCCGTTCAGGCTCGAACGCTTCTAGGCCCTGCCGGACGGGGGCAAAAACGAAACTGCCTTCCGGGTGATGCACAATCCGCGCCGCCCAATCCAGGGTGAAGTTTGAGAAACAAACCGAATGAACAAGGCTGAACTGGTCGAGCTGATCGCCGGCAAACATGAACTGAGCAAGGCTGAAGCGGGCCGTATCCTCGGCACCGTGCTGGACGCCGTGGTGACCACCGTCAAGAAGGGCGGCACCGTTGCGCTGCCGGGCTTCGGCACCTTCAAGCAGGCTTCGCGCGCCGCACGCACCGGCCGCAACCCGGCCACCGGCGACAAGATCAAGATCGCCGCCGCCAAGCTGCCCAAGTTCTCCGCCGGTGCTGCCTTCAAGGCCGCCGTGGACCCCAAGGCCGCCGCCCGCAAGGCCGAGAAGGCCAAGGCCGCTCCCGCCAAGAAGGCGAAGAAGGCCGGCAAGTAAGCCAGCCTTCGCTGACCGCCAGACGAAGAGGGCCCTGCGGGGCCCTTTTCTCTGCGCCTTGCGGGAGCGAGGCAGGACCGACATGATGCGCGGGCGCAGCGGCACCCGCGCCTTTGCGACCCAACACACCACTGCCATGGCCTTTTCATACGGCACGCGCCAGAACGGACTCCTGTGCGGCTTTCGGTTCGTCCCCGGCGCGGGCGGCACGCCCGTGGAGCTGGCCGACGCCACGCAATGGCTCGCCCCGGGTCCCGGCGATGCCGACAACGGCGGCTTCCTGTGGCTGCACTTCGACCTCACCGACACGTCGGCCCTGCCGTGGATGCGCCAGCACCTGCCGCTGCAGGAGGAGTTCTTCGAGGCGCTGCGCCAGGGCTCGCGCTCGACGCGCATCGAGGATGCGCAGGACCAGCTCGTCGCGGTGATCAACGACGTGGCCTACGAGTTCGCGTTCGACCCTTCGGAGATCGCGACGCTGTGGATGAGCGTGGACCGGCGCATCGCGGTAAGCGCGCGGGCGCATCCGCTGCGCTCGATCGACCGGCTGCGCGAGGCGGTCAAGCAGGGCACGCAGTTCAGCTCGTCGGTGGACCTGCTGAACCACCTGCTCAAGGACCAGGGCGACGTGCTCACGCGCATCGTGCGCGAGGCCACGTTGAAGGTCGACGGCATCGAGGACAGCCTGCTGCACGGCCGCCCGAAGCACCAGCGCACCGAGCTCGGGAAGCTGCGGCGCGTGCTGGTGCGGCTGCAACGGCTGCTGGCGCCGGAGCCGGCCGCCATGTTCCGCCTGCTGCGCCAGCCGCCGCCGTGGGTCGCCGAGAGCGACCTCGATGAACTGCGGCAGGCCACCGAGGAGTTCTCGCTGGTGATCCGCGACCTCGGTGCCCTGCAGGAGCGCATCAAGCTGCTGCAGGAAGAGATCGCGGCGCAGGTGAGCGAGCAGACGAACCGCAGCCTCTTCACCCTGACCATGGTCACCGTGCTGGCGCTGCCGATCAACATCACGACCGGCTTCTTCGGCATGAACGTGGGCGGCATTCCGTTCGCCGACTACGCCCACGGGTTCCTGGTGGTCGTGCTGCTGGTGGCGCTGTTCACCGGCATCGCCGGCTGGCTGGCATTTCGCCGCAAGGACTGAGAGGCCGCTACTGGGCGCGCTCGATGGCCGTCACCGTGATGGCACCGCCCACGCGCTCGGCGGAGAACTTCACCTTGTCGCCTTCCTTCAGGCCTTGCAGCAGCTTCGGGTCGGCGACCTTGAAGACCATCGTCATGCCGGGCATCTCGAGGTTGGCGATCGGGCCATGCTTCAAGGTGAGCTTGCCCTGCGCCGCATCGACCTTGCGGACCTCGCCTTCGGCGGCGGGCGCCGCCTGGGCGTGGTGGGCGGCATGGTCGGCGCCGCCGGGTGCCGGCGTCTGCGCACCGGCTGCGAAGGTGAATGCCGCAACGGCGATGCCGAAAAGTACTTTCATGCTGTGCTCCTTGCTCGTGGGGTTGCGGGCGCTCGTGTCGCTCACTTGACCGTGACCTTGCCGACCATGCCGGCCTCGAAGTGACCCGGCAGCAGGCAGGCGAACTGGAACTCGCCCGGCCGGGTGAACTGCCAGACGATCTCGCCGCTCTTGCCCGGCTTCACATGCGTCATGTGCGGCTCGTCGTGTTCCATGCCGGGGAACTTCCGCATCATCTCGGCATGCTTCTTCAGCTCGTCGGCGGTGCCCAGCACCATCTCGTGCAGCACCTGCCCCTTGTTGGTGGCGACGAGCTTCACCGTCTCGCCGCGCTTCACGGTGATCTCGGCCGGCGAGAACCGCATCGTGTCGGCCATGTCCACGCGGATGGTGCGCTTCGCCCTGGCCGGGTCGCCTTCGCGCCCGAACGCGGTGTCTTCCACCTTGCTTGCATCGAACTTGCGCGCCTTCGCATGGCCTTCGTCGCCATGCGCGCGGGCCGCGCCGGCCAGCACGAGGCAGGCGGCGGCGATGACGGCAGCTTTGCTGAATTGCATGAGGTTTCTCCTGTGATCAATGGCCGCCGTGGCCACCGTGGCCGCCGGCGGGTTTGCGAACGTCGAGGGTCTTGTCGTCCGAGCCCGCGGCGGGCTTCGCCGCGGGCGCGCGCCGGGGCTGCTGCACCTCGCCCTTGTATTCGTAGGCGACCGTGCCCTGCGGGTGCCTGTACCAGCCCGGGTCCTTGTAGTCGCCGGCCTTCACGTCGTCGCGCACCTTCACCACGCTGAACATGCCGCCCATCTCGAGCGCGCCGAACGGGCCGGTGCCGGTCATCATCGGCAGCGTGTTGTCGGGCAGCGGCATCTCCATGGCGCCCATGTCGGCCATGCCCTTGTCGCCCATGACCATGTAGTCCGGCACGAGCCGGGTGATGCGCTCGGCGATGCCGCGATGGTCCACGCCGATCATGTTGGGCACGTCGTGCCCCATCGCGTTCATGGTGTGGTGCGACTTGTGGCAATGGATGGCCCAGTCGCCTGCGATGGCCTCGAACTCGAAGGCGCGCATCTGCCCCACCGCCACGTCGGTCGTCACCTCGGGCCAGCGGGCCGACGGCGGCACCCAGCCGCCGTCGGTGCCGGTCACGTAGAAGTGCGGCCCGTGCATGTGGATCGGGTGGTTGGTCATGGTGAGGTTGCCCACCCGCACCCGCACCCGGTCGCCGGTGCGGCACACCAGCGGATCGATGCCGGGGAACACCCGGCTGTTCCAGGTCCACAGGTTGAAGTCGGTCATCTCCGCCGTCTTGGGCGTCGCCGCCCCGGGTTCGATGTCGTAGGACGCGAGCAGGAACACGAAGTCGCGGTCCACCCGCATCTGGCGCGGGTCCTTCGGGTGGATGATGAACAGGCCCATCATGCCCATCGCCATCTGCGTCATTTCGTCGGCATGCGGGTGGTACATGTGGGTGCCCGAGCGCAGCAGCGTGAACTCGTAGACGAAGGTCTTGCCCGGCGGGATGTGCGGCTGCGTGAGCCCGCCCACGCCGTCCATGCCCGAGGGCAGCAGGATGCCGTGCCAGTGCACCGTGGTGTGTTCGGGCAGCCTGTTCGTCACGAAGATGCGCACGCGGTCGCCTTCGACGGCTTCGATGGTGGGCCCCGGGCTCGAGCCGTTGTAGCCCCAGAGGTTGGCCTTCATGCCCGGGGCCATTTCGCGCACCACGGGTTCGGCCACGAGGTGGAATTCCTTGACGCCGTCGTTCATGCGCCAGGGCAGCGACCAGCCGTTGAGGGTGGCCACCGGGTTGTAGGGCCGGCCGGTCGCCGGCACCAGCGGCGGCTGCATGGTGGGCGAGGTCTGGATCACCGCTTCCGGCAGCGAGGCGGCGCCGACGCGGCTGACGGCGGTGGCGCCCAGCGCCACGGCGCCGGCGGTCCTGAAGAAGTCTCTGCGGTTCGACATGGTGTGTGTTCTCAATGGCCGGCGGCTTGCTGTTCCGAAGCCGCGGGCAGGTTCGATACGCCGGCATCGGCGCCGGGCGAGCGGCCGGTCAATGCCGTCCGCAGGTCGGTGTCGGCCACCCAGAAGTCGCGCAGCGCCTGCACGTACTGGCCGACGGCGCGCACCTGCTCGCGGGAGTCCGCGAGCAGTTCGAACACGCTGATGAGCATGCCGTTGTAGCGAAGCAGGTTCTCCTCGGAAATGCGCTTGCGCAGCGGCACGACTTCGTCGCGGTGGTGCTTCGCCAGGTCGTAGGCGGTGCGATAGGCCGCATGCGACTCGCGCACCTCGGAGCGGGCGTTGACCGCCACCTCGGCAGTGCGGTGCAGCGCCTGCATGTAGGTCGCCTCGGCCCGGGCATTGCGGGCCGAACCGAAGTCGAACAAGGGCAGCTCCAGCTCGAGTTCATAGCCGTTGGCGCGCGGGCTGTCGGTCTCGCTCTTGTTCTGGTAGCCCACCTCGAAGGCGTTGACGAAGCGGGTCGCCTTGGTGAGCCCGAGCGAGCGCGCGGTCGCCTCGGTGACCCGGCGCGCCATCTGCACGTCCAGGCGCTGGTCGATGGCGGTCTGCTCGGCCTCCTGCGGCGCGAGCGGCTGCTGCGGCAGGTCCGGCAGGCGTTCGGGCAGCTTGAAGGCTGCCGCCTGCTCGCCCTGCAGCCCGAGCAGGCGCGTGAGCCGTTCGCGCTCGGCCACGGCCTGCTGCCGCGCGCGCGCCAGGTCGGCCACCGCGTCGGCATGGAAGGCCTGCTCGCGCATCTGCGCCAGCTTGCTGAAATTGCCGGCCTGCTGCATGCGCCGCGCCAGCTCGCTGGAGGCGTCGGCCGCCTCCTTGACCTGCTGGTAGTAGGTGACCAGCTGCTGCGCGGCCACGGCGTTGAAATAGGCCCGCCGGGTGTCGGCCGCCAGGCCCACCGCGTCGTAGGCTGCCTGGTACTGCGCCTGCTCGAACCGTTGCTGCTCGATGCGGCGAGCCGACGGCATGGTGAGCAGGCCCAGGATGTCGAACATCACCGCCCGTTCGATTTCGACCACGCCGCCCACCGCCAAGCGGCCGAAGCTGAAGCTCGGGTTGCGCAGGCGACCCGCCTGCACGAGGTCGGCCTCGGCGATGCCCAGTTGCGCCAGGCTGGCCTGCAGGCCGCGGTTGTTGAGCAGGGCCATCTCGACGGCACCGTCGGGCGACAGCGGGCCCTGCAGCAGCTCGGCGACACGGCCGCGCAGGCTGTCGGCCTCCTGTGTCGAACGCGGCGCCGCCACGCCCTGGCCGGTGCGCTCACGTGTGAGCTCGGACACCTTGCCGACCCCGCCGTCGGGAGAGAACGAGGCGCAGCCGGCAAGCAGCACGGCAGCAGCCGAAACGGCAGGCGCCAGCCGCAATGGAAAGTTTTTCATGGTGGGAAGACATCTGTGACACCGACCTCGGGTCGGCCCCTGCCCGCGGCGGCATGCAAGGCATGCACGCGCACGAGCGTCGTCAGGCCTCGCGCGGAGGCCTCAACGGGTCAGATGCTTCGTGGAGGCCGCTCGGGCCCGCTCGACAGGAAGCTCGGCGCAGGGGCGCCGATGCTGGGGAAAACGACACCCTCGAGGTCGAGCGGCGGCGCCACCGTGGGCGCCACGCTGGGCAGCGGCGTCACCGAGCAGAACGCCGAGCACAGGTTGCATTCGCCGTGGCCATGGCCAGCCGCGGCAGAGACCTCCGGGCTGCCGGCGCCGTGATCGTGATCGTGATGGGCCGCGGCGTGGTCGTGGTGATCGTCATGGCCCGTCAGCTGCACTTCGCCCGGCGCCGCAGCAGCCGCGGCAGGGACGCACGCCATGGCCGCGGCCATGCCCGCCCGGACGGGGAGCAGCACCGCAAGCAGGACGAGCAACCAGATGCGCAGGACTTTCACAGCGGGCGAGGTTAGCAGCACACGAAGGCCGGACCAAGTGAAGCGTTTGGAAACACCGCAGCGTACGGGTTGCCACAGTGGCAAGGTCAAGCGGTGCGCCGGGCCGGCCGCCCCGGCCGCAGCCCCGCATGCCCCTGCGCATGGCCGTCGCGCGCGACATGGACCACCGGCACCGGCACCTC